>JBBROQ010000007.1:0-37247 GCA_038229115.1 Planctomycetota bacterium
CCGCGGCACGCGACGTGCAGCGTGGTGCCGCTGTGTTTGGCCAGCGCTTCCAACATGTGATCGAAAAAACCGATGCCGGTGCTGATCTGCGCTGGGCCAGTTTGGTCGAGCATCCAGGTGACGCTGATGTCGGTTTCTTTGGTGGTGCGTGTGACGGTGGCGGTGCGGCTCATGGCGGCGCACGGTACGGCGGCGGCGGCGGTCGGAAGGGCGCGGCGGCTGACGGATCATAGAGTTCGAAATTCGCGCCGATCAGCGTGTGCGCTTGCTGCGATCGCGACGATGGGCCACAGTTCCTCTGATGAGCGCGCCCGCATCCCATTCACTGACACCGCCGGCGCGCGCGCTGTTGCTGGCGTGCGCCGGCGGCGCCAGTGCGGCGTTGGCGATCGCGGGCGTGCCGGGGCCGATCGCGGGCGGCTTGGCGGTGGGCTGGGCGGGATTGGCGGTGGCGTTTTTGCTGCGCGTGCCGCCGCCACTGCCGATTGATCCCGCGGCGCTTGAGCGCGATCGACTGCGCTTGTTGGACGCGCGCTACCCGCTGCTGATGGAAGCCTGCCTTGATCTATCGGCAGCGCGCGAACCGGATGATTTGGCGGCGCGGTTGCTCAGCCATGCGTGCACGTTGGTGCCGCGCGCGGCGACGGTGCGGGTGTTTTTAAGCACCAGTCATGCCTCGGTCGAAGCTTCGGCGCTGGTGTGCCGCGCCTCAGGTGATGCCGCCGGGCGGCCGTGTCCGGCCGAGCCGGGTGCCGATGAATATTACGTCGCCCAAGAAGCCCGGCCGCTGATCCGGCGTGCCGCGGGCATGGTGCGGTTACTGGTGCCGTTGCGCGCCGATCGACGCGGTCAGGGCCACGCGCGTGGGCACGATCAAGGACCGCTGCGTGGCGTGCTGGATGTGCTGGCGCCGGCGACGGCGCATGGCGCGGAAGAAGAACTGCTGACCGCGCTCGGACGTTTGGGCGGCTTGGGCTTGGCGGCGGTCGATTTGGTCGAGCAAGCGCGCAGCTTGGCGCTCACTGATGAGCTCACCGGCTTGTTCGGCGCCGCTGAATTTTCCCGGCGTTTAGAAGAACAGATCGCCACCGCGCGGCGGCAGCAGCGGCCGTTGGGCGTGATCCAGTGCGACCTCGATCATTTGAAAATCTACAACGACACGCACGGCCATCTGGCCGGCGACGAGGCGCTGCGTGCGGTCGGCGCGGTGCTGACGCGTGAACTGCCCACCGGCTGTTTAGCCAGCCGCCGCGGCGGCGAGGAATTCGCCGTTTGCGCGCTGGGCTTGGACGGCGAACGCCTTCGGCAACTAGCCGAATGGCTGCGCGCCGCGCTTAGCGCCACGGTGCCCGAGCCCGCTCATCCGGAGCGCCGCATCACCGCGTCCTTCGGCGTCGCGACGCTGCGCGATGATGATGCCGCGGCCACCTTGCTGGCGCGCGCCGACGCCGGTTGTTACCGCGCCAAGGGCAAGGGCCGCAACCGAGTCGAGACGATATGAACAGCAACCGTAGGTTGCGCGGGGGAGCGCCGGAGGCGCGTTCAGGGGGCAAGGTGCCCCCCGGCCATACCACGGCTCGCGACGCTTTCAGCGTCGCCACCGGCATCGCCGGCGTGCCGCCAATGGCGGCACGAGTCGTGATCAAACCGCCGGTATTTGCCGTAGTTTCAGCGATAGTCGCCACCGCTGGCGGTTTGGCCGCGGGGGCGCCGTTGGCGGCGGCACTGGCCGGGATTGCGGTGCTGTGCGGCGCGTGGGCGTTGCTCGCGCCGGCATTCGTGCCGGCGCGCGATCTGCGTGCTAACCACGCCGAACTGGAAACGCTGCGTCGCGATCACGATCTGCAGGCGGGCGTGTTCGAAGTCTCGGCCGAGCTGGTCGGCTGTGTCGATGAAACCGACGCGCGCCTGCGCTTTGCCGCGGCGTTGCGGCGCTGGTGGGCGTGCGCGGCGGTTGATCTGCTGGTGTGGCATCAGGGCGCGTGGCGCAGTTTGGGCGGCGATGCGCACGGGGTCCCGCCGCTGTTGGAATCGCCGGTGCAATTGCCGGATGAGGCCGCTGGCGACTTGGTCTTGGATCTGTCGCCAGCGGTTGCCGGCCAAGCGGCGTTGGTGCTGCGGGGCGCGTGCGCGCAGCCAAGTTTGGATGGGCACGATCGTGACGGTCAACGTCGGGTGGCGGAAGTGCTGCGCGCGCAGCTCGCGCTGTCGCTGCGTCGGGTGATTTTGTATGGCGAGATGCAGGCGCTCGCGCGCACCGATCCGCTCACTGGCGCGCATCGGCGTTGGTACGGCGATCGTCGGCTGCGCGAACTGGTCGATCGCGGCGATGTGGTGGCGGTGGCGATGGTCGACATCGACCGCTTCAAGGACGTCAACGATCGTCACGGCCACGCCGCCGGCGATCGCGTATTGGCCGCGGTTGGCCGGGCGCTTGGCCAGCATCTGCGCGGCCCGGATCTGGTCTGCCGTTTCGGCGGCGAAGAGTTTCTGCTGCTGCTGCCGGACACCGGCCCCGACGGCGCGCAGCAGGTTGCCGAACGTTTGCGCACAGCGGTCAGCGCGCTGCATTTCGAGCGCGAAGCGCAGGCCGTCGCGCGCGTCACGGTCTCGATCGGTATCGCCGCCTGCCATCAGGACGAGACCGCCGACGCGCTGGTCTGGCGCGCCGATCAGGCGCTGCTGCGCGCCAAGCGCGATGGCCGCGACCGTGTGGTACTGGCCGATCATCCGGACGACGGTGCGCCGCTGCGCACCCTGGCGCGCTCGGCAAAAACCGGCGGCACTACATCAATCATGCGTCGAATTAGCACCGCCGATCCGCGCTAACGCACGGCTCAGGTCGCGCGGACAAAACCGCCCGGAACTTTTTTCGCCAAGCGCCGCAGCTCAAGCGACAGCAGCGTGGTCGCGACCGTTGAAGGCGGAAAGTTGCCGATCCGGATTAGTTCATCGGCGGTACGTGCAGTATCGTCCAATAACTGATAGATCTGCTTTTCGCGGCCTGACAGCCCCGCGGCGCGCGGACTTTCCTGCGCACGGCCATCCGCGGGCGTGCCGCGGGCGAGCGTCGCCAGCGGCTCCAGCGTATCGATGATGTCGTCCAAACCGGTGATCAGCGTCGCGCCGTCGCGGATCAAGCGGTTGGATCCGGCGGCCTCGGGATTGTCGATCGAGCCGGGCACGACCAATACTTCGCGGCCCATTTCCGCGGCCAAACGCGCGGTAATCAGCGCGCCGCTTTGTACGCCGGCTTCGATCACCAGGGTGGCTAGGCCTAGTGCCGCGACCAAGCGATTGCGGCGTGGAAACGTGCCCGGTGTCGGCGGCATCGCGTACGGGAATTCGCTGATGACCGCACCATGACCGGCCGCGATCTGTGCGGCCAACGGCGCGTTTTCTTCCGGATACAATTTGCCGAAGCCTGAACCCAACACCGCGATGGTGCGCGCGTGGCCGGCGACCGCCGATTGATGGGCGATGGTGTCGATGCCGCGCGCCAGGCCCGATACCAAACACGCGCCGATGCGCGCCAGGCCGGCGGACAGGCGTTGCGCTTGGCGATGGCCGTAGGCGCTGGGCCGGCGCGGGCCGACGATCGCCACCGCCAGTTGATCGCGTGGCAGCAGTTCGCCGGTGATCCACAGCGCCAACGGCGCATCGTTCAGCTTCAGCAAAGCGCTGGGATAATCCGCCTCGCCGCGGGTGATAATGCGGACGCCAGCGCTGTGGCAGGTGGCGCGTTCGTGCGCGACGGTGTCGTCGCCGCGCGGATCACAGATGCGCCGCGCACGTTCGCCGCCAATGCCGTCGATGGATTGCAGGCGCGCCATCGACCAGCCAAAAATCTCGGCCGGATTGGGCGACGCGTCCAACAGCCGCTGTGCGGTGATGGGGCCTAATCCGGGAATCAGAGCAAGACGAAGGAGCGCGTCGGAAGGGGTCACGGGCGCACTATGGCTGCGGCCCACGATCCGGAAACCGTGAGCTGCCTGGAAACGCCAACGCCCGCGCAAAGCGCGGGCGTTGGATGATAAGCAGCAGCAACGATCGCGGCTGTCATTACGCCGGAATCGCGGCTGCGATTACGCCGGCATCAACGCCCGCGCCGCCTGCGCGAACAGCGCGCGCCGGCCGCCCGGGTGCGCACGCATGCCGATCGCTTGCGGCATGCCCAACAGATCGTCGACGATCTCCTGCGCCGCGCGTTTGCCGCTGCGACAGGCACCTTCCATATAGCCTTGATTGTCGAAGTCGGTGTGCTCGCCGGCGAAGTGCAGGTTGCCGACGCGGTCGCCTTCGGTGCCGGCGAATTTCAGATACTGACCCACGGAATACGCAGCGTAGCTGGCCTTCACCCACGGCGACTTTTTCCACACCTGGCGCACACGTTCGCCGGTGTATTGCGCTTTGACGCCGGGATACGTTTTATTGATTTGATCGACGAACTGGCCGGCCTGGAAGTCGAGCGTGCCGTCGCCAGTGGCGACCGCCCGATTCCCGCCGGTGTATTGCGTCAAAATGCTGCGGCCGCCGGGTTGCAGACGGCTGGATTCCCAGCTGTTTTGGTACGGCAGGTCGCTGAAGGATTCGCCGTCGCTGGCGTACAGTTTGCGCCACACCGGTTCGCGCTGCACCCCGACCATCAGCTTCGCATTCTGGCCATAGCTGAGTTCGTTGATCGCGACCTGCTTCAGCACCGGCAGGCCCAATCCGGTCAAATTGCAGCTGCGCAAAATCGAGAACGGCAGCGCGAACACCACGTGGTCGGCTTTTACCGTACGGGTAGCACCGGAGTCTTGGAAGGTCAGCGCATAGCTGCCATCGGCGTTGATGCGCGCGGCTTCGAACACTTGGCCGGTTTCGATACGGTCGTCGATGCGTCCGGCCAAGCTTTCGATGTAGGTGCTGTTGCCGCCCTTGGTGTAGAAACGTTCGTCGGAAGCGCCAAAAACGTCGAACTTGATCAGTTCGGTCGAGATCAGGCCCAGCAGGCTGTAGCTGTTAGCGACTTCCGGTTCTAGGCCGTATTCAATCACATACGCGACCTCGATCAGCTTCTTGATCCAGGCTTCGGCCTGCACGCCAGCAAGGAACGCCTTCAAAGATTGGTTGTCGAGATCCGCGCCGCCGCCGTTGGGATTGCCAAAACTGATGCCGTCGTCGGGAACCGTCAGCAGGGATAAGCGCGCGTCGATGGCCGCGGCGATTGGCGCATAGGCCGACAAGATCTGCGCGGCGTTGCGCTGTTGGCCGGAAAAATAGCCAAAATCATGCGATAGTGACTGCCCGGCGCGATTGAACGTGTCTTTGCTGGTGTCGTACAAATCGATGTCGAGCTCTTTCGCCAGCTTGCGCATGGTGACGTGACCGGTGTCGATGTACTCGCCGCCAAGCTCGCAGTGCTGCCCGGAAAACGTGGTGCGGTCGCTGAACATGCGCCCGCCCAAGCGGTTCGCGCCCTCGTACACCGTGGCGTAATAGCCTTTGCGCTTCAGCCGGTAGGCGCAGTGCAACCCGGCCATGCCGCCACCGATTACCGCTACGCGCGGCAGGCGGCGCGCCGGATTGGCGCTTTCGCCGCGGATATCGTCATCGGCCGCGCCGCGTAAGAACGCCGGCGTGCCGATCGCTAAGGCCGCACCGCCAACCGCCGCGCCCAAAAAGCGCCGACGGCTGAGTGCGCGCAGGCGCTCGCGATCGACATAATCGGCGACCGGCAAGCCGGCCTGCCGCGCGCCGCGTAACAGCGCAAAAGCGCGTGCGAGTGAGCTAACAATAGGAGAGCGTGCCATCTGCGTCCGTTCCGGATGAGGGTTTCGGGCGGCAATGTCGCTACGACTGTACAGGCCGCAACATCGGCCTTTGCATCATTAGGAACGGGTGAAGGCCTGAAAAGCGTCGAGTAAACCAACGCCAATGGGCGATTCGTGTGGCACGACGCAACCAATTGCCGTCGGCAGGATAAACCGTGGTGATCCGTGCCGCACTTTCTTGTCGAGGCGGCAATGCTCGGCCAAGCGTGCGGCCTCGGCCGCGGGATCTTTTGCCGCGTGCGTCAGCGGTAAGCCGTAGCGCTCCAGCAGCGCATCTTGCCGCGCTTCCAAAGTCGAGTCCGACAGCAGGCCCACCGCGCGCGCATAGCGCGCGGCCATGCGCATGCCGATGCCCACAGCTTCGCCGTGCAGATAGCGCGTGTAGCCGGTCTCACGTTCAAGCGCATGGCCAAACGTGTGGCCGTAATTCAACTCGGCACGCACGCCCTGCTCGGTCTCGTCCTCGCTCACATACCACGCCTTGATCCGGCAGCTTTTCTCCACCGCGTACGCCACGGCTTCCGGTGCGCGCGCGACCAGCGCTTCAGCGTTGGCTTCCTGCCACGCGAAAAATTCAGCGTCTTTGATCACGCCGTATTTCAGCACTTCGGCCAAGCCGGCGCGGTACTCGCGCTCATCCATGGTGCGCAGCAGTTCGGGATCAATCACCACCAGCGCCGGTTGCTTGAATGCGCCGATCAGATTTTTGCCGGCCGCGCTGTTCACGCCGGTCTTGCCGCCCACGGACGAGTCGACCATTGCCAGCAAGGTGGTCGGGATCTGCACGAACGCGATGCCGCGCATCCACGACGCCGCGACAAAGCCGGCGAGATCGCCGCTGACACCGCCGCCGAATGCCACGATCGCATCCGAACGATCGAGTTTTACCGCCGCGCAGGCCTGCCACAGCGCATCCGCGGTGCTCAGCGATTTATGCGTTTCGCCGGCCGGAAACGTAGTCAACGACGCCGTGACGCTGGCATCGGCAAGCGACCGTAGCAGGCGCTCGCCATGCAGATTCGCGACCTGCGCATCCGCGATCACCAACACTTTGCCGCTTACCTTTGGCCGGATCAGCGCACCGGCCTGGGCCAGAAAACCTGTACCGATGTGGATTGCGTAACTGCGTTCACCCAACTCGACGTTCACGATATGTGCGCTCATGGCGCGCATCGTTGAGCATCGTGGTCGGGTGCAATCCGCTCAATCATCACCGATGCGCGTCAGTAAAAATTTCGCCACCGCGTCCGGATGCGTCCACGCGATCGGATGCGGCGCGCGCGGGATCAGTTCGTCAATCGCTTGGCCACGCGGTAAAATCAGCGGATCCCACGCACCGTGGATGTGCTGCACCGGGATCGTGTGCGTTTCGACGCCATTCCAGCGTGGAATCGCCGCACACGCCCAACGCAGAAAATCCTGATCGCAGTCGGCGGCCATGCGCACCAGCATCGCAAACCGCCCCGGCAGCGGCAGCGCCGCCAGCGCTCGGCTGACCACGGCGAACGGAAAATGTTTGGCCAACGGCGACAGGGCCAAGGCGAGCGGATTCACCGCGCGCGGATGGCGGCAACTGCCGATCAACACCAGCGCGCGCACCGGCAGCAGCCGCGCAATCTCGCCCGCGATCATCCCACCCAACGACGAGCCACCGACCACATCGCCGGCGCGCACCAGACCCGCGGTGACAAAGCGCTGTGCATAATCAGCGAGTCCCTGCGCGCCGTGATGGGGCAGCCAATCGAGTGCGACGACGCGCGGATCGCGCGTCACCAACGGCGCGTGCAGGCGGGCGTCAGCGCCCATCCCAGGCAGCAGAACGATGCGCGTCACCTGCGACCTACGAGCGCAGTGACGCAGGGGTTTCCGCTGATTTTTATGGCTTCGTCGCGCACGAGCATGGCGTCTGCCCGCAGGTCGTGCAGCCCGCGCCGTATTTCGCCGCTGCCGCCGCGGCCAGATCGATGCCGTGCAATTGCGCCAGCGAACACAGCCACGCTAGACAATCGGCGAACTCGCCCGGCACGTCGTGGTCGGCAGGTTCACGCAGTGCCTCGGCCAGTTCGCCGACTTCCTCGATGAAATACATAAAGGTCCCGGCGCTGCCGCGGGCCGCGTCTTTGGCGCCGTAACTAGCGGCGATTTGCGCCTGAAACGCGCGCAGATCCATCAGTGGCTCGCCGGGGTCGCCAGCCACGCGGCGCGGAGTTTTTCCGCCATCGCAGCCATTTCGCCCTCGGCATAGGCGTGATGCGCCGAGAACGGCGGCCGGCCGTCGCCGACGCGGCGCGGGATCACATGCACATGCGCGTGCGGAACCACCTGGCCGGCGGCCGGGCCGTCGTTGACCACGACATTCACCGCGTCGCAGCCGGTCGCGCTCAACACCGTCGTGGTCATGCGCGCCACATACGCGCCCAAACTGGCGAGCGTGGTCGCCGGCAGTCCGGCCAGATGCTGCGTTTCATAGGCCGGCACCAGCAGCACATGCCCGGGACTGGTTGGCTGAATGTCCAAAAACGCCGACCACAGCGGCTCGCGGAATACGAACTGCGCTGGTAATTCACCGACCAGAATACGACTGAAGAGTGAGGGCATGACGCGACTGTTGGTGCCCTGCGCCGGCCCGCAATCAGCAGCGCGCGCGCTCTAGCCCCGCGGCGGTGCGGTCTATGCTCCGCCCACTATGAACATTCTCCCCGACGACGCTTGGAGCCGATTGCTGCCCGAACTCAAGCGCGCTTGTCCGCGCCTGACTGAAAGCGATTTGCAGGAAGCTGATCGCCGCATCGATCTGCTGATCGCGAAGATCCAGAATCGCCATTGGATCAGTCGCGTTGAAGCCAAGCGGTTGGTGCTGGCGGCGCTCGCGCGCACCGGCACTGACCTCGTCAACGCTTAAATCGACCGTATTTTTCAGCATTTTTAAGCCCGCCCTTTGAAGCCTTTGAAGAAAGCCGCGCCATGACCGACGCCGCCCGCGCAGGTGACCGCGCCTCGCGCGAACCGCTGTTGGACCATGAACAGCTGCCGCGCTTCGACGCCATCCGGGTCGAGCAGGTGCAGCCTGCGATTCGCTCCTTGATTGCGCAGTTGCGTACTGATCTGGCCGAGCTGGAGCGCACGCTGACGCCGAGTTGGGACGGCCTGGTGGCGCGGCTGACGGCGTTGTGCGAGCCGCTGAACTATGCCTGGAGCATCGTCAATCATCTTAACGGCGTGCAAAATTCCGCCGAGTTGCGCGCCGCGCACGAAGCGGTGCAGGGCGAGGTGGTGCAGGTGTTCATGGCCCTCAGCCAAAGCCGGCCGCTGTACGACGGCCTAATCGCGCTGCGCGACGGCGCGGCGTGGGCAAGCCTGGATGAAGCGCAGCAGCGTGTGGTCACGGCGCAGATTCGCACGGCGACGTTGGCCGGTGTTGGCCTAACCGGCGCAAAACAGGAACGGTTTCAAAAGCTGTCGTTGGAGCTGGCCGAGCTGTCGACCAGTTTCAGCAACAACCTATTGGACGCGACCAAGGCCTTCGCGTTGACGTTGACGCGTTCCGATGAGGTCGCTGGATTGCCGCCGACGTTGCTGGCCGCGACCGCGCAGTCGGCCGCCGCGGCGCAGGCTGCGGATGCCGAAGAAGGCGTCGCCGCGCCGCTAACGTCCACCGCCGAACGCGGGCCGTGGCGCATCACGCTCGACGCGCCGATCGTCGGGCCGTTCTTGCAACACGCGCGCCGGCGCGAACTGCGCGAAAAAGTTTATCGCGCCCACGCCACCCGTGCCGCGCACGGCGACCACGACAATCAACCGCTGGTCGAACGCATTCTGCGCCTGCGCGCCGAGCAGGCGCGGTTGCTTGGCTATGGCAGCCACGCCGAAGTCAGTCTGGCCGCGAAAATGGCGCCGGATGTCGCCGCGATCGAAACCCTGCAGGCCGAACTGCACGCCGCGGCCAAGCCAAAAGCAGAGCAGGAATTGGCCGAGCTGACCGCGTTCGCGCGCGCGCAGACTGGCGACCCGGCGCTGACCTTGGCGCTGTGGGACATCGCGTTCTGGGCCGAGCGACTGCGCGAAAGTCGGTTCGCTTTTACCGACGAAGAACTGCGCCCGTATTTCAGTTTGGAAAAAGTCCTGAGCGGTTTGTTCGCGGTGGCACAGCGCCTGTTCGGCATTCGCGTGCGCGCCGCCGATGGCGAAACGCCGGTGTGGGATCCAGCCGTGCGTTTCTTCCGCATCGCTGATGAAAACGGCCGGGATATTGCGGCGTTTTATTTAGATCCGTACAGCCGGCCGCAGAACAAACGCGGCGGCGCATGGATGGACAATGCGCTCGATCGCAAGCTGCGCGGCGATGGTTCGCTGCGCCTGCCGGTGGCGTATCTGGTCTGCAATCAGACCCCGCCGGTGCGCCATGCCGATGGCAGCGAAACGCCAAGCCTGATGACCTTCCGCGAGGTCGAGACGCTGTTTCACGAATTCGGCCACGGCCTGCAACACATGCTGACCACGGTCACGCACGTCGAAGCCGCCGGCATCAACAATGTCGAATGGGACGCGGTCGAATTGCCCAGCCAATTCATGGAGAACTGGTGCTATCACCGGCCAACGGTGATGGGCATGGCGCGGCATTGGCAGACCGGCGTGCCGTTGCCCGATGCGCTGTTCGACAAACTGGTCGCGGCGCGCACGTACCTAGCCGGCATGGCGACGCTGCGGCAGCTGTATTTTTCCAGCGTCGATTTGGAACTGCACCACCGCTATCGGCCGCTGCCGCCGCTGACCAAATCCACTGAGCCCGGCGAGGACACGCGCGCCGATGAGGAAACCGCATCGGACGTGCAGCGTCGCGTCGCGCGCCTGAACACGTTGCTGCCGCCGCTGCCGGACGACCGCATGCTGTGCGCGTTCTCGCACATTTTCGCCGGCGGATATGCGGCCGGTTATTACAGCTACAAATGGGCCGAGGTGTTGTCGGCCGATGCCTTCGGCGCCTTCGTCGACGCCGGCCTCGACGACGAGCGTGCGGTGGCCGAAACCGGTCGGCGCTTCCGCGATACCGTCCTGGCGCGTGGCGGCGGTCAGCACCCGCTGACGGTGTTCACCGCTTTCCGCGGGCGCGCGCCCAGCACCCGGCCGTTGTTGGTGCAGACCGGCTTGCTGGCGGAATAGCAGTGCTGCAAACGAGGCGGTTGCTGCTGGTCCTCGTGGTGTTTTTGGCACTGCTGCCGCTGCAATTTTTTGCAGCCGAGGCAGTGCCCGTGCCGCCAACCGCACCCGCCGAAGCGAACGCGCTAAGCGTCGGCGCGAATCCTGAAATCATGCGTTTTGTCCGCGAACGCGTGCAGCCGGTGTTGACCGAGCACTGCGCCGAATGCCACGGCGACGGGCACCGCAAAGGCGGCTTCCGTCTCGACACGTTGGAATTGATGCTGCGCTCCGAAGGCGACTTCGGCTCAGCCCTGGTGCCGTGGGACACCAAGGCCAGCGCCATCGTCCGGGCGATCCGGCACGAAGGCGATTCGGACCTGAACATGCCGCCCAAATATAAATTACCGCAGGCGCAGATTGATGACGTGGTGCATTGGATTGAGATCGGCGCGCCGTGGCCGAACGCGGCGGCGTCGCCGGTGCCAATCCCCGCCCCGACGGTCAGTGCCGCGCCTGCGTCAGCAGCGCCAACGCCGGCCCCTGCGGCGAGCGCGAGCGCCGCCGCGCCAGCGCCAGCCAAGCCGCCGTTCATCGGCCGGCTGCATCCGGTGCTGGTGCACCTGCCGATCGGTGCGCTGCTGGTCGCGTTTGCGCTGGAATTGCTGGCGCTGTGCGGCTGGCGCGCGTTGGCTGTCGCCGTGCTGCCGGTGGTGGCGGTGGCGCTGTGCGGCGCGGGCGCGGCGATCACCTCGGGCCTGTGGTTGGCTGAGGTCGAATCCGCCGCGATCGAGCGCCATGAATTGCTCGGCTGGTGCACCGCGATCGCAGCCGCGCTGACCATCGTCGCTGGCGTGATCATGGCGTATCGCGGCCCGGCGTGGCGTTGGTTGATGCGCGCGTTTCTGCTAGCCGCCGTGGCCTTGGCCGGCGCCACCGGCCACACCGGCGGCGGCATGGTCTGGGGCAGCGGCTGGTTGTGGTAGGCGCTGCTAGCTGAGGCGGTTTAGGGTTGAGCGATCGGCGCTTGCACGCGTCGCCAGATCGACGTACTGGGTCCGTACAGACCCAATGTTCATCCACTTCCATTTACCGGCCTTCCACACCGCGGTGCATCAGGCCATCGAGCCGCATTTGCGCGGTCGGCCGGTGGCGGTGGCGGTCGACGCTGGCGATCAGGCAGTGCTGTTCGAGACCTCGCCCGAAGCGCGCGCGTTGCACGTGTGGCCGGGCCTGCGCGCGGCGGCGGCGCGCAGGCGTTGTCCAGGGCTGATCGTGGTGACGCCGGTACCGGCGCTGTACCGCCGGGCGCAGCGGGCGCTGTTGATCTGCGCCGGCGTGGCGACGCCGCGCGTCGGCATGCATCAGCACGGCCTAGACCTGGATCTGGCCGGCACCGAAAGCTTGTGGCGGACGCGCTGCGCGAGCCACGACGCGCTGGCGCAGGCGGGTTGGTGGGCGGCGCATTTGCGCACCGAAATAACCACGCGCCTGCACCTGCCCGCCAGCGCCGGCGTGGCGGTGCGGCTGCGCGTCGCGCGCTTAGCGGCGTTGGCGGCGCGGGCGCAGTCGGACGGGGTGCACGTCGTTCCCGCCGGAGCCGAAACGGCGGCGTGCGCGCCGTGGCCGTTACGTTGGCAGCGTGAGCTGGACCACGCGACGCTGCGCGCGGTGGCGGACTGCGGCATCACCACGTTTGGCGCGCTGGCGGCGCTGCCGGATAGCGCGGCGCGGCAGCTGTTAGGCACGCACGCCGACGCGGTGCTGGGCGTGCTCAGTGGCGAAGACGAACCGGTGGTGCCGGCCTTAGTCGAGCCCGAGCCGACCTTGGCCGCGGCCCGCGACTGTGGGCCAGATGGCGCAGACGTGATCGGTGCACAACGCCTGCTTGCCGGGCTCGCGCGCGAACTCGGGATCGCCTTGCGCCAGCGCGCGCAGGCGTGCACACGCTTGGTTTTTTCCGGCATTTGGCTCGATGGGCGTACGGCGGAGCGCGCGCATCGGCCGACGCGGCAGCTGTGCCACGATGATGACCTGACCGCCGCCGCGGTCGCGGTGCTGGCGGCGCTGCAACGCCGCGTGCAGTGGCAGCGGCTGGAATTGACCGCGGCCGGATTGGTGCCGATCGAGCACCAGCTCGACCTGCTGGCGCCACCGCGGCAGCGGTCGCTGCAAGCGGCGCGCGATCAGCTACGCGCGCGCTTCGCGGCGGAAGTCGTAGAGCCTGGCACCGCGGTCGCGGGCGCGGACGAACGCGCGGCGCGCGCCGCGGCGCGTCAGGCCGAGCAAGCGCGGGTCCGCGCCGCCCGCCGGGAGCGCGCTGGTGCTCGTGATCGTGACCGCGTGCGCGTCGACACGGACGTTTGAGCGATGCCGAGACCCACAAAGGCAGCTCCGTCGACTGCTTGGGCGCCCGCCCGCGCGAATCAGCAACTGGTCAGTCAACTGCGCCGCAGCGATGCCGCCCACGCCGAACGTTGTCGCGCGCACGCGCAGGCAACCGCCCTGGGCCAGCGCTTGTCAGCGGCGTGGACCGGCGCGGCGCTGCCCCTGATCGCGGTACAGACGCATTTCAGTTTGTTAGAAGGCACCGCGGCGCCGGCGGCGTGGGCGATCGCGTTGAGCGCGTGGCACGGCGCGGCGTTGCCGGCACCGGTGGATCGGCGGGGCGGCAACCATCCGGGTGGCGCGACGGCGGTCGCCATGGCCGGCGCTCTGGCCGCCACCGCGCAGGCGCAGGCGACGTCTGCGCGCGCCCGCACCGCGACGTCCGCGCCCGCTGCTGACACCGGCGTTTGGGCGGCGCTTGCCGACCGCAACGATCTCACCGGCTTGCCGGCAACGCTCTCGCAATGGGGCCGCGGGCGCACCGCGGTCGGGGCGACCATCGCCTGCCACGGGCACGAGGTGGTTCTGCTGGCGCCCAGCGCGCGGGCCTACGCCGCGCTGTGTACGGTGTTGACGCGCCGTTATGCGGACGAACGCGCGCTGCCAGCGATGACCGACGTCATCGCCTTGGTGCGCGACGCCGGCACCGGGCAGTGGTTGGCGGCGGCCGGAGCTGACGTGCGCTGGCGCGCCGAGTTGCGCCCAGTGACCGAGGCGACGCCGTTTCCGGCGGTGGCGGTGCCGCTGTTGGCGCATCTTGATGACGACCGCGCGGCGGCACCGGTGCTCAGCGCGATCCGCGCTCGCGGCACCGTCGCAGAGACGTCACCGTCAGCACCGGCGCTGGCCGATCTGGTCGCCATGCGCGCGACGTATCGCGGTTACGAAGATCAGCTCGCCGCGAGCGCCGCGCTGCGCCTGCGCGCGTGGGCGTTGCCGCCGCCGGGCAGCGTGGTCTTGCAACTGCCACCGCTGCCGCCGGCGCTTGAGGGCGTGGTCGACGCCGACGTCGAGCTACGGCGCTTGGCCGAGGCCGGCATCGCGGCGCGTTACGGTGCAGAAACTCCCGCGGTGCGCGCGCGGCTGGAACACGAGCTGACGGTGATCGCCGGCAAGCACTTCGCCTCGTATTTGCTGACGGTGCACGCGATCGTGCGCGGGCGACGCACGTGTGGCCGGGGTTCGGCCGCGTCCAGCGTGGTGGTCTATTTGTTGGGTATCACCAATGTCGATCCGGTGCGCTGGAACCTGCTATTTGACCGCTTTTTAAGCCCCGAGCGCACCGATCCGCCGGATGTCGACATCGACTTTCCGTGGGATGAGCGCGACGCGGTATTCAGTTGGATCCTGAGCACATTTGGCGCCGCGCGCGTGGGCATGGTCGCCACGCATCAGCACCTGTCTTTCGATGGCGCGCTGCGCGAGGCGGCGCGTGCGCACGGTCTGCCGGATGCCGCAATCACTGCCGCCAGCGACCGCCTGCACGACCTCGACCGCTATGGCGTCGACCGCGATGGCGGCCGCACGTTGGACGTGCCGGGACCGTGGGCGCGGGTGCTGGCGACAGCGGCATTGCTCAAGGGTAGTCCGCGGCATTTGGGCGTGCACTGCGGCGGCGTGGTGATCACGCGCGGGCCGTTGAGCGACCTCGTGCCGGTGCATCCAGCGGCGAAAATGATTCCGGATCCGGACCATCCTGGGCAGCAGCGGCCGATGCCGACCATCGCCTGGGAAAAAGACGGCGCTGAGGATCTGGGCTTAGTGAAGATCGACGTACTCGGCAATCGCAGTTTGGCGGTGATTCGCGATAGTTTGGCCGATCTGCGCGCACAGGGGGTGGACGTCGAGCGGACGTGGCAGCCGCTCAACGACGCGCGCACTGGCGTACTGTTGGCGCAGGGCGACACGGTTGGTTGCTTCTACGTCGAAAGCCCGGCGATGCGTCAGTTGCAGGCGAAAGTCGGCGATGGTTCGTTCGAGCGCTTGGTGGTGCACAGCTCGATCATCCGGCCGGCGGGCATGGCGTTCATCAGCACCTACATCGCGCGCCATCATCACGTCCACACGCTGAAATTGCCGCCAGAACCGGCGTGGTATCCCCATCCCGCGCTGAAAGAGCTGCTGAGCGAAAGCTACGGCGTGCTGTCGTATCAAGAGGACGTGATGCTGGCGGCGCGCGCGCTGGCCGGGTTCAGCCCCGGCGAGGCCAACCGCCTGCGTAAAGCGCTGGGCCGGTCCGATACCGCCGAGCGTTTGGCTGAACAGGTCGGGGCGTTCGTCGCCGGCTGTCGCGCCAACCACATCGCGGACGACGTCATCAACTTGGTCTGGCGCATGATCTCGTCCTTCGCCGGCTACAGTTTCGCGAAGGCGCATTCGGCCAGCTACGCCATGGTCAGCATGCAATGCGCGTGGTTGAAGGCGCATTATCCGGCGGTGTTTTTGGCCCGCGTGATCGCCAACGAAGGCGGTTTTTACCGACGTTCGGCGTATGTCGAAGAAGCTCGACGCTTGGGCATCGTGATCCTGCCGCCGTGCGTGCAGAGCGGCGCGTGGGCAACCTGTGGCGTCTCCGGTACCGATGGCGCCGGCCGCATGCGGCTTGGCTTTCACTGCGTCGCCGGCATCTCGCGCGCGACCGCCGCGGCGATCACGCAGGGGCAGCCGTTCGCCGGCGTGCGCGATCTGGTGGCGCGCACCGGCTGCGCCGCGGACGAGGCTCAGGCATTGTTGGAAGCCGGAGCGTTCGACGTGTTGCTGGCGACGCTGACCATTGCGCAGCGGGCCTGGACGGTGGCGTCCGCGCGCTCGTCGCGGCCGGCGCGGACGCGACCCGGGCAGCAATGCATTGACCTGGATGACGACGCGCGCGATCCGCTGCCACCCACGCTGCCCGCGGCCGCGGATGCCGCCGTGGACGCGCAAAACTGGGCGCGGCGGCGGTTGCAGCGCCTGGGCGCGTTACCGGAAGCGCATCCGCTCAGCCTGTGGCGTTTTCGTTGTCGACCGGCGCGGCGTGCGCGCGATTTGCCGTGCATGGAAGAGGGCGATCAGGTGACGTTCATCGCCCACGCCATCACCCGCAAAGACGTCAACGCGGTGTACGAGGAAGCCGAAGGAACCATGCGCACCGCCGACATGGCGTTCGTGACTTTCGAGGACGAGACTGGCCTGATCGAGACGACGTGGTTTCCGGAAACCTACCGCCGCTACGCCGTGCTGCTGGAACGCGGCGAGCCGTTGATGCTGACCGGCACGGTCGAAAAATCGTTCGGCGTCACCAGCTTGGCGGTGCGCAGCGCGCATCTCGCCGTCGGCTAGGCCGCGAAGCAAGCCGAGCGGTAAACGTCGAGGTTTTGGCATCGTCGGCGCTTTGGAAACAGGCGGCGACCCAGAATGACCTGATCCATCGCGGCGAAGGGATTCCGTCATGACCACAGCCTTCACTTCCGTCAATTTTTCCCGCGAAGTTCTTTCCAGCGACAAGCCGGTGCTGGTCGACTTCTGGGCACCCTGGTGCGGGCCGTGCCGGATGTTGGGGCCGATAGTCGATCAGTTGGCGCACGAACTCGCCGGCACGCATGTGATCGGCAAAGTGAACGTCGATGACGAGCCGGCGCTCGCCCAAGCCTTCGACATCAGCAGCATCCCTGCGCTGATCGTATTCCGCGGCGGCAAGCCGGTGACGCGCGCGGTCGGCTTTCAGTCGCCGGCGCAATTGAAGCGACTGTTGGAAAGCAGTGACGGCGCGACCGCTGCACGGTAAGCGCGGCAACTGCACGGTGAGCGCGACCGCCCACTCACCGCCCACTCACCGCCCACTCACCGCGCACTGACCGTGAACGTCGCCGCCGGGTCGCGTCCGCTTGCCGGAGAAGCCGCAGTCCGACGCTTACGTTCCGCCGTACCTTCACCCCAACCCCAGGACTTCTCATCATGGCCAAAGCCAAAGCCGCCAAACACGTCAGCATCAACCCCGTGGTCGCCGGGCTGTCGGCGGTGCTCTCCGATCACTACCTGCTCGCGCTCAAAACGAAGAATTACCATTGGAACGTGCGCGGGCCGCTGTTCGCCAGTTTGCATCCGCTATTCGACGAGCAGTACGCCGGCCTGATCGAAGCCAGCGACGATCTCGCCGAGCGCATCCGCGCCCTGGGTGAACGTAGCCCCGGCAGCTTCGTCGATTTCGCCACCGTCGCTTCGGTGTGCGAGAACACCGCGCAGTTGGACGCCATCGCGCAGGTTAGCGATCTGGCCGCCAGTACCGAGGTGGTGTTGAAAGGCGTCTTCGCGGCGCGTGAGGCCGCCGATGCGGCCAAGGACGAAGGCACCGCTGACCTGCTGACCAATCGTGAACGCGCGCTGATGAAGAATCTGTGGATGTTGCGCTCGATTGCCGAATGAATGCGGTCGATGCAGCCTGTCCACATGCCCGCGTTAGCGCTGAATAAAGGGATAAATCCGGCATAAATCCCGGAATCTGGTGAAGACTTGATGAAGCGCGCCGGGCAGCAGTTGCGCTCGCGCGCGCAGCGGGCGATATTCACCACACTGTGACGCTATCCCCGCTCATCATTTCTATCATCACTGGCGCGGCTGCTCGGCTGGCGCTGAGGGTGGGCTGACGTCATGCGCATTCGTCACAAAGTTCTGGCAGCGGTGGTGGTCGCGGTGCTGGTGCTGGCCTTAGCGGTGTGGGCCAGTCTGCGCGTGCTGTTGCTGAACAGCTACGCCGCGCTCGAACAGCGCGAAGTTGAGCGCATGGTCGCGCGCGCGGTCGACACGTTAGACGCCGAAAGCGACACGCTCAGTTCGAAGCTAAGCGACTGGTCGAATTGGGACGACTGTTATGCGTTCTGCGGCGGCGGTGACGGTGACTTCCTGGCCCGTAATCTGGTCGACAGCTCCTTTACCGGCTTCCAGATCAATCTCATCGCGATGCTCGACAACGACGGTCATCTTCGGCATGTCGCCAGTTTCGATCTGACCACCAAGCAGACGGCAGCGACCTCGCCGGCGTTATTGGCCCTGCTGTCGCGGCCGGGCGCGTTAACCCGGCACACCGATCCCGAGCACGCGGTACACGGATTGATGGTGATCGACGGCCGGGTGCTGTTGGTTGCGTCGCGGCCGAGTCTCGACAGTCAGGCGCAGGGTCCGATCCATGGCGCGGTTATCTTCGGTCGATGGTTGGATGCCGGCGTGGTCGCGGGCTTGGCCGCGCGGCAGCATGTTGGCTTGACGTTGTGGCCACTGGCGCAGGCGCCCGCCGACCTGGGCGAGCGCCTGCGCGATGCGTCGACGGTGGTACCGGTGGGCGCCGATGCGGTCACAGGCCTCATTCGTCTGCCGGATGTCGACGGGGTGCCGGCGGTGGCGTTGCGCATCGACACTGACCGCGCGGTCTGGCGCCAGGGACTGGCAACGTTGCATGTCTTGGTGATCACAGTGATCGTAGCGTCGTTGATCGTGGCGTTGGCGACCATGCTCGCACTTGAGCGATTAGTGCTTGGCCGAGTCGCATTGTTGGGCGCGCAGGTCGATCGCCTGGGTCGCGATGGCGATGGCGGGGGCAGCAGCGGTGCGCATCCGCTGCTGCAGCTGGATGCTGGCGAGCAGCGTGACGAAATCGCGGCGTTGGCGCGCGCGATCAACGCGCTGCTCGACCGCTTGGCGGTGATGCGCGTCGATCTGTCGGCGACCAATGTGAAACTGGCCGACGCCGCCGAACAGGCGTTGGAATCGGCCAAGGCCAAGGCCGAGTTCTTGGCCACCATGAGCCACGAAATCCGCACTCCGCTTAACGGCATCATCGGCTATGCCGAATTGCTGAAAGAAACCGCCCTGAACGCGCAACAGCGCGAATTCATCGACGTTGTTCGTTCCAGCGGTGATGCGCTGTTGGCGCTGATCAACGACGTGCTCGACTTCTCGAAAATTGAGGCTGGCCGCATCGAACTGGAAGCGATCCCGTTCGACCTTGGCGAACTGGCCGAGGAAACCGCGGCGATGTTCGCCGAGCAGGCGCAGGCGAAGGGCTTAGAATTGGTGCTCGACCTCAGTCCGACGCTCAATCGTTGGGTCACGGGCGATCCCACGCGCATCCGACAGGTACTGCTCAACTTGGTCGCCAACGCAGTGAAATTCACTGATCGCGGCGAGGTGGTGATCGAGATCAGCGGTACCGCCAGCGGCGCCGCGGCGCAGGTCGAATTCGCCGTGCGCGACACCGGCATCGGTATTTCAACGGAAGCGCAGCAGCGCCTGTTCCGACCATTCACGCAGGCCGACAGCTCGATGACGCGCCGTTATGGCGGCACGGGATTGGGCTTGGCGATCACGCATCGTTTGGTGGAGCTGATGGGCGGCAGCATCCATCTGGAAAGCAAACTGCACCACGGCAGCCGCTTCAGCGTGCGCATGGCATTGCCGGCCAGCGGCCTGAAGAGCGAGCATCGCTTGGCCGATCTGCGCGGCCTGCGCGTGCTGTTGGCCGACGACAATCCCAGCGTGCGTCGCACGGTTGCCGCAACCATTCAAGGCATGGGCGTGGTGTGCGAAACCGTGGCCAGCGGCTTTGAAGCACTGGCGCGACTGCGCAAACCCGGCGGAGCGCCGATTCAGGCGTTCATTGCTGACTATGATTTACCGTCCCTTGATGGCCTGACTCTGGCGAAGGCGGTGGCCGAGCAGGGTATTCCAACGGTAATGTTGGTGCCGGTACAGGCCGCCGCGGTCACCGGCCCCGGCGTTGCTGCGGTGGTGACCAAACCAGTACGTCGGCGCGCGTTGGCCGAAGCCCTAGCGATCGCCGGCGGGCGCCAACATCCCGGCCGCACCGCCACGCCACCGCCGCTGTCCGGACAAAGCCACGGCGTGAAAGTGCTGCTGGCCGAGGACAACGCCGTGAATCAGCAAGTAGCGGTGGCGATGCTCAAGCGCATCGGTTGCTTGGTGACGGTGGTCGACAATGGCCACGAGGCGATCGCGGCGCTTGAGCGTGAAGCTTTCGATCTGGTGCTGATGGATTGCCAGATGCCAGATATGGACGGCCTCGCGGCGACCGCGGAAATCCGCCGCCGTTTTGGCCGGCAGACGCCGATCGTGGCGCTGACCGCCAATGCCAGCGGCGAAGACCGTCAACAATGTTTGGCCGCCGGCATGGACGACCACCTGCCGAAACCGGTGCGCCCGGATGACGTGCGCGTCATGATCGAACGTTGGACGCGCTACCGCTCGACCCCGCGCGACGCCGCGACCTAATTTCTTCGCGGCGCGCGGTGGTCAATTTTTGACGCGCGCTAGTTTCCGCGCCCCGTGTTCGCCGCCCTGCTTACTGCGTTGATGTGGACGGTGTCGAGCGTCGCCTCGGCGCGCGCGGCGGCGACCATCGGCGCAGCGCGAGCAAATCGACAACGTCTGTTTATCGCCTTAACGCTGCTGGCGGTATTGTCGCTGTGGTGCGTGGATTGGCGCTGGAACACCGCGTCGTGGTGGTTCGTGCTTAGCGGCGCGGTGGGCTTGGGCGTTGGCGATTTGGCATTATTCGGCGCGTACCGGCGTTTGGGCGCGCGGCTGCCGGCGCTGTTCACGCACACCTTGGCCGCACCAACCGCGGCGCTGCTGGAATGGTTGTGGTTGGGCGCCGCGCCCACGTGGCCAGAGGCGGCGTGCGGCGTGGTGATCCTGACTGGCGTGGCGCTGGCGCTCGCGCCTAAAGAACGCGCGCACATTCCACGCGGCGTGTTCTGGAGCGGCTTCGCGTTCTCGGTGCTGTCGGCGCTCGGGCTCGCGACCTCTGCCGTGCTAAGCAGGAAGGCCAACAGCCTCGGGCTTGCCAGCCACGCGTTCGTGCCTGGCTTGGACATGGCAACCTTACGCAATCTTGGTGGGGTGGCGCTGGTGCTGGCAGTGTGGCCGTGGGAGCGGCTGCACCGACGTCTGACCGACGGCGGTCAGGTGGCGGATTATCGCCGCGGTTGGGCGTGGTTGGTGTTGTCGGGTGTGGTCGGTCCGGGCATCGGCGTAGTTTGCTATCAGGTCGCGTTGACGCACGCCAAGGCCGGCCCGGTGCAGGCAGTGGTAGCGCTGGTGCCGTTATTGGTGATCCCGTTGGCGTGGCGCGTCGAAGGCGATCGGCCGGGCATACGCGCGCTGATGGGCGGTCTGTTGGGCGTCGGCGGCGCGGTGGCCATGGCGCTGGTGCACACGTGAATCCGGCTTGAGCGCGCGGGGCGCGTTGCCTACGCTGCGCCGCGACTAGCTTCCCTCTCAATCATCCGCTTGGCCCTTCAGGAGCACCCCGAACGCGTGAAAAAAATCGCTGAAAATCACCCGTGCCCAAAAAAATTCCTGTGAAGGAAAAGCTCAAAGCCACACAGCAGGGTTTGGTGCCCGTGGTGCTGATGCTGACTTCGCCGCCAGACGAGCGTGAGCACGAAGCCGAGCGCACGGTCGAGATGCGCAGCTTGCTGGACACCGCCGGCAGAACCGTGGTCGCGACCTGCGTGCAGCACCTGCAAAAACCGATCTCAGGTACCTATATCGGCACCGGCAAAGTCGACGAGCTCGGCAACTTAGTGAAGGAACACGGGGCCAAAGAAGTGGTGTTCGACGTGCGCCTAAGCCCGCGCCAACAGCGCAATGTGGAAGAGGCGACGAACTCGTCGGTGTTGGATTACGACGAACTGATCCTGGAAATTTTCGCACAGAATGCCCGCACCAGCCAAGCCCGCTTGGCGGTCGAATTGGCGCAGCTCGAATACACCAAATCGCGGCTGAAACGCATGTGGACGCATCTTGACCGGCAGACCGCCGGCAATGTTGGCGGTGGTTCCGGCGCGCTCACCGGCACCGGTGAAAAGCAAATCGAGATGGACCGTCGCCTGATCCGCAAACGGATTCAGGACTTGAAAGAGCGCTTGGCGGAAATCGAAGGCCGCACCGACCGTACGGTCGCCAGCCGCCAGGACTGCTTCAAGGTCGCATTGGTCGGTTACACCAACGCCGGCAAGAGCACGCTGATGAATGCGCTCACCAACGCCGGCGTGTTGGCCGAAGATCGACTGTTCGCGACGTTGGACACCCGCACTGCGCGGTTGTTTTTGGACAAGGCCCACGATCGACATCACCACGTCACCATCAGCGACACCGTCGGCTTCATCCGAAATCTGCCGCCGACGTTGATCGCCAGCTTCCACGCGACCTTGGCCGAAGTGCGCGAGGCCGATCTGCTGCTACATGTCGTCGACGCCAGCAGCGCAGTGATGGATCAGCAAATCACCGCAGTGGAAACCGTGCTGACCACCATCGCCGCCGACCACGTGCCGGTGATCATGGTCTTCAACAAGGTCGACCGCTGTTACAGCAAGACCATCATGGGCGCGTATCGCCGGCGTTACAAAGAGGCGGTCGCGGTCAGCGCGCTAACCGGCGACGGCATTGACCTGCTGCGCGCGGCGATCGTCACCCATCTCGCCGGCCGCATGCGCCGCATCACCGTGCGCTATCCAGTTACCGACGGCGCGCTGGATTCATTCGTGCGCGCGCGCGCGACGGTGGCGGAAGAGCACTATGACAACGACGACGCGGTGCTGTCCATCGACGCCGACGAACGGCTAATCGTCGAGCTAAAAGCCCATCCTGGCCTGTTGGTAGTTTAGCATCTTGTCGCTCGTCTTGCCGCGTTGGTCGCTACCAGCATCATCCGCCGCCACCCACTTTTCGCCGTCCTTGTCGGAGTTTCGCATGCGCGCCATTGCTGCCCTCGTCGCTTGTTCGCTGGCTGTCTGTTCGCTGGCCGTTCTGCCGGCCTGCACCAAACGCGAGGTTACTCCACCGCCAGCGGCACCGGCCGCGCCGGTCAGCAGCTTTACCGCGGTCGACGCCACTGAAGTCGCTAACGCGCTGGCAGAATCGGCCACGCGCAATCCCTGGGCCGGCGATTTCCACGCCAAGAACGGCCGGCCAGCCGCGGTCGCCATCGGAGTGATCACCGACAAGAGCGGCGACCACGTCGACACCGCTGCGCTCGCCGATGAACTCGCCCGCGCCCTGGGCCGCAGCGATCAGGTCACGGTCGCGCCCGCTGGACAGCCCGGTGACGTCAGTCTGGGCGGCACCATCAACCTCAGCCACGCTCACGGCGACGCGTATTATCAGATCGATCTGCGCATCGTGGCAGTAGACGGTTCTGCGACCGGTGGCGATGCGTTGTGGCTAGATGGCATCGAACGCCGGCAGAGTGCCGTGCCGGGCGCGCCCGTGCTGGCTCCAACCGCTAAGCCCTAAGCGGTTCCTCTAGGCCCTAAGCGTCTGACGCACCGACCCCTGGCCATTTCCGGCCGTCTTGCCCGCAGGGGGGGCGTGCCTACGGTCGCCGACCTCGTCCACGGATGCCAATCGTGGCGTCACCCGGAGTTCCGCATGGTCCGTTCAGTGCTGTCGCTTGCTGCCGCCCTGTTGTGCACCACGTCGCTTATGGCCGGTGACGCCGATCTGGGTGCGCCCAATCAGGAATACCTGGATCAGAAGGCCGAGCTCGAACAGATGCTCGCCAGTCGCAATCTGGAAACCTACGAATTATCCTTCGTGCCGCTGGCGCTGGATCGGCTCGCGCTTAAAGACCGCCTCGGCAACGTCAAGATTTATAACTACCTGACCTTTCGACTGCGCAACGAAGTCGCTGATCAGCAAAGCAAACTCCTGTCGCAGGCCAAGGGCTACAACGAAGTCCTGGCGGCGATGACGGCGCAATATGAGCAAGCGCGCGTGGCCAAGGCCAACGGCGTCGCCCTGACCATCGACGGCATCAAAGGCGATGACGGCGTGATCGTCGAGCGCAAAGACGCGCAGACCCAAACGCGCGCGGTGCATCTGGATGTACTGGCGTTCGACGAGCACGGCACCCGGCTGCGCCTGTTGAATGAACCGATCGGTTCAGGTCCGCATGAATCGTTCAATTTCCGCGATCTCGGCGACACCAACGAACACACCGTGTCGCAATTGGTGAAGGATAAAGTCGAAGAAGTTGTTGGCCGCAAACTGCTGTCGGTCGATCAGATCAGCGCCATAAAATTGCCGCCCTATAACCCGACCAAGCGCGACGAGATCGGCTGGGCCGAAGGCGAGGTCTATGGCGTGGTGCTGTTCCAGCGCTTGTCCGATTACGGCCACCAATTCACCTTCGAACTGCACGGTCTTTCTAATAAGTTCCGTATCCACTGGCCCGAAGCCGCTGCCGGCAAGCCGGAAAACTATCTCGACGCACAGCTGCTGCGCCGCACGTATGTGCTGCAGTACGCTCATCCCGGCGATGAATATTTCCGCGATCAGGACAAGTTTGAACTGACCCGCCAGGGTTGGGACTGGCTGCCGACCTTCCAACGCAATGAACAGCGCCGTGCGATGGCGTATACCCGCTATTTCCTCAACAATATCTCCGACCGTGACGACCGTCCGGTGACGCAGGTCGAAGACGAGTTCTGGAAATATTACGCCGATGCCCGCACCCAACATGCTGGCAAAACTGACAAGTTGCCGGATCTGGAAGCGACCCTCAAAGCGCCTGCGCCCTGATCCCGTCGTAGCCTGATTTCGCCGTAGAAAGCCACCGATGCGTACCTCGCTCCGCCTTCTTGTCCCCGGTCTTGCCTTGCTGGTCGCTGCGACCCTGGCTGCTGGCTGCGGTGGCCGCAGTCGCGCCGACGCCCCGGCCGAGCCCGCAGCGCCAGCGTCGCCCGCAGCCAAAACGGTTTCGGCCAAGCCCACAGCGGCACTGGTCCCCGACACACGCGCGCGCCGCTTGAAGGAAACCCCGTTCGAACGCTCGTGGGATCTGCAACTGCCCGAGCCGGTGCATACCAGTTGGATCAGCCCGACTCTGCCGTCGTTGGTGTTTTTCCAGGTCGCCAATAGCCACGCCATTTACGCCGTCGACGCGATGAGCGGTGCGACCCGTTGGGTCAGCCCGCCGCTGCCGAAGAACATCGAGCTGCCAGCCTACGCCTCGCGCTACCAAAGTAGCTTTGCCAACGCCGACAAAGCCGAATTCGACGAGCGTTTGTGGTTGGTTAGCGACGACATCTTATTTTGTCTCGATATCGCCACCGGTCAGCTGGTCTGGCGCTATGAGCTGCCGTTCTCGCCCGCCACTGGGCCCTTGGCCACTGGCCCCGACGGCAACGTGCGCGTGTTCCTTGGCGACCACGACGGCCGCCTGCAGGTGGTGTCGCTGCACCCGCAAAAACGCTTTCCGTTCATGCTCTGGCAGTGGAATTTGCACGGCACGTTGTCGGCCCAGCCGACGACTCGCGAAGATCTCGTCTATGTCGGTACCCATGCCGGCGAGGTGCAGTGCTATCAGCTCGATCGTAACCAAGTGTGGTCGTTTCCCGCCGGCGGCGTGATCAACGCCAGCCCGATTCCGCGCGGCCGCCTGCTGTTCGCCGGTACCAGCCAAAACATCCTGTTCGCGCTCAGCCGCCTGAATGGTGAAAAGCTCGGCCAGCTCAATTTCAACGGCCCACTGAGCCGTCCTGCATTCTTCTACAACGATGAGCCGAACCGCATTTACACGTGGATTGACGACAAGGATCCCGCGATCGGCGGCCTGTACGCGGTTACCGCTCAGCCCGACACCGTTGCCGGCACCGATGCCACCCATCGCGCACACGAGATCGTCCGCCTTGGCACTGACTGGCATCTGGGCGGCGTCACCACACTGGTCGCCTCCACACCGCAGTTCCTGTACCTAACCGTCCCCGGCAGCAGCACGGTGCAGGCCGTCCGTCGCGACAATGGGCAAGTCGAATGGACCTGGGACACCAACGAAGAGCGCTTGGCCGCCAAGAACACATACGCGAAGACCCACGGCGTGACCCAAATCACTGCCTATCAGGATCCCACCGATCAGACTCGCTCACTGTTCACCGTCGACGCCAAGGGCCAAGTCATCGCCTACCGCTTCTTCGGCTTCGTCCCGAAGACTGCCTCGAAATAATCCGCTTCACGTTCTCCGATCGCGTGGCCGCCGCGATCGGAGAACGTGACCCCAATTACCATCCATGCAGATACGTCCCGCCCGATTTGCGTACGGATTATGAGTTTGTGTGGGGTGGTTGAAGCGCGAATGCGATTGGGATGAAATGGAGATACGGCTGGGTTAAGCGCGCATCGTCTTGCCGATGATGGCGTTCGTGCATTTCTGTCGCTGCAGATTCCTGGCCATGGTGACCAATTATCTCGGTGACTTTTAGTCAATCTTACGTTGCAACACCCTGAAATGTCACTGCGGCTACGCCGTGCCACTAGCTAGGCTTTGTTTCGTTCAGGAAGTGTAGTTTTATTAGTCGATTACACGATGTGGTCGTGTTGAACTTTACAGCGCGCAGCAGTCCTGTAAGCCTTCAAATCTTCCGGCCAGAAATGCCGGAAGGCACTGCGTCTTTATACGACCAAGTCCTCGACCACGAGCGTCGCGCCCTCCCGGCGGCGATCTCAACCCGGTTCTATCCATCTGGCCAATAGGGCATGGTGGGAACGGCAGCGCAATGCATCACTCCTTCCCCAGGATTCATCCTCATGGCTAGCAACAAGCGACTCTCCGATCTCACCTCCTACGCCGCGGTACTGCCGTACGCGAGCGAACTGTTCGGCATTTACCAACCGCTGCTGGGTTGGAGATCGAAGCGCATGAAGAGTCGCTTTGCCAGCGGCTTGGCAGCCGACAAGGCGGCACTTCTCGCAGCGATGCGGAACGTCATTCCGGCGGCGGTCGCGGTGAGCTATCCCGGTGATCGCCAGGTCTCGATCGATTCGCTCAAACCTGGCACACCGCTACACGCGGCACGCAAGGCAATCGACAGCGTGGTGATGCGCGAAATTTCTGCACGGTTGCCGCCGACACCAGTCGCGGGTTTACCCTGGAGTGACCATCTCTCGGACCAGTCGTTGACCGCACTTTTTCGCGAGGTGCTGGTGCCGCATTACACCACCGCCTACCTAGATAACGCCAAGACGGGTTTCCGCGGCGCGGCTGGCGGGGCTACGGCCGCGACCGGTGCGGAACGCAGCACCTTCAACCAGGCCTTCGAACGCCAGCTGCAATACGAATCTGCGGTCGCCGGCGGGTTGCAGTATCTGCTCAAAGCGGGCAATACTGCGGCCCTGCACGACCTTTTTTATCACGTTGATGACACCACTGCGATCAGCGCGCGCATGAGCAAGGCGCTGGCGGCAAATACCGCAGCGTTCGCCTATCTCGACATCGACCATCTTGATCCGCAGGAAAAGGCCGACCTCGACCGGGTCGCACTCTCACCAATTAGCGTCGTTCATTTGTTCCGTCAGTACTTCTTCGAACTCGACAGCTTTCTAGGCACGCCCACCGGGCACGTGTGGATGAGTCCGGGGTCGGTGGTCGAACTGATCGAGGTCAGCACGCGCCGGACGCTGGTTGAAAAGTCGCTCGAAACGGCGCTCGAGACCACCATGAACTCGGAGCAGTCGAGCACCGAGCAAGATGAGATCTCCGATGCGGTCAAGGACGACAACAAGCAGGATATGAAATTTGGTGCGAGCGTTTCTGCTTCCTACGCATCGGTGACCGCGACCTCGAGCTTCGATCTGGCAAACTCGCAGCAGCAGGCGCGTGAGCAGACCCACAAACGTATGCGTCAGCAGACCCAGAAGCTGTCGAGTGAGATCCGCCGCAACTTCAAGACCACCTTCAAAACGGTCACCGAAACAACCGACAGCTCGAGCAAGCGCTACACGCTCAAGAACGACACGGGCTCGCTCATCAACTACGAACTGCGCCGCAAAATGCGCCAGGTCGGCGTGCAGGTGCAGGACATCGGCTCGTATCTGTGCTGGCAGACCTACGTCGACAATCCGGGCCGGGATCTGGGTATCGCCAAGCTCATCCACATCGCCAAGCCGCCCGAGTTGGATGGCATCCCGCATCCAGAAGAGATTCCGAAGCTGCAGCCATTCAGCGAGCAGAAGAGTCTCACCATCCCATTTATGTCGATCAATGACTCCGATGCGGATAATGAAGAAATCTACGTCCAGGGCCACGAGGTCGACGATAGCGACGAACAAATTCAGGCGGATTTCCTACAGGAGTTCGTCTGCCCCAAGGCGAATTTCGAGCTGGTCAATGTTGAACTCGAGGCCGCTGGCGCCCCGGTTCAGGTGTCAATGAAAGGCGCGCTCACGAATGCCAACGGCAAAGCCTCCTTTACCGTTCATCTCGACTACGCGGACTTCCAAGGAAAGAATAGTATCGGCGCTAAGGCCACGTTGTATTGGTCGCCGGCCGCGGGCGCTAACGCCGACATCGATGCAAAAAATGCGGCTAATACCTCTTCTTTTAAGGCCAAGGAAAAGCTGGAATTTGAGCGCTCCTTCATCGCCAATGCAAAGGAGCGGGTGACGCTCGCCAGCAAGATCCACGCCCGGTCCAGCGACGATCTGCGCGAGGAAGAGCGCATCGTGGTTTATCGCCGCCTGATCCAAGATCTGCTGACCAACGGCGTCCCGATGCCTGACGATCGCACTCGGCATGTAGTGGCCGAGCTCATCAACTCGATCTTCGATGTCGACAAGATGCTTTATTTTGTAGCCCCGGAATGGTGGCGTCCCCGACTGCATCCCAGCCATCAGCAGCTGGCCGGGATTAAGCCGTCGTCGCCCAAATTCCAGGTGGTATCTACTGCCCTGCAGACCGTCATCGAAGGCGCCATTGCCCATCATGCCCAGTCTGCCCATGCCGACTCAGGCAGCATCCCACGGCTGAATAGTAGCACGGTCACTTGGGGCGGTGCCGGCGAGGCCGGCCGCGACAGCTACTACATCACCGAAGATTCTGACGCGGCCCGCTTCGGTAGTTCGCTGGGCTGGCTGTTGCAACTCGATGGCGATAATTTGCGCAATGCGTTCCTTAATGCGCCATGGGTGAAAGCGGTGATCCCGATCCGTCCAGGCAAAGAACAGGCCGCCATCAATTGGTTGAAGGGCGTGGAAGGGTTCGACGGCATCGGTGACAAGGACATTTATCACGCTTCAAATCCCGGCGAATTGGACAGCACCGGCAAGCCGCTGGATGGGCAAAAGCTCATTAACGTGCTCATCGACTTGGCCAAGAAGGTCGAGAAGAAACACCGCGAAGGCATGGAGAGTGGCCAATATCCCAAGGCTGGCGACGTGGCCGATCCGTCATTGGTCGATGCCGACAGCGTGGTCACCAGTACGCCAATTGACCGCGTCTATGAGCACGGTTTCTATCCGCTGAAGGACAGCTTCCGTGCCAATGTGACTGGCAATTACGAGATTTTCGATCAATGGGTTGAGGTCTTGCCCACCGACCAAATTGCCCCGGTCGAAGTGAAGTACGATCCCAAGACTGGCAGGCAGGTGTGACGCAGCGGGCCGTTGACTATGTCCCTCTGCACCCAGACGAACTGGGCTTGCAGGGGGAGACCTTCGAGGTCGACATCGACTTCAGCTACACCAAAGACAACGGCCATGCCATGGTCGATCCGTGGAAAGTATCGGTATTCGTCCCGAAGCAGATTAAGGACCGTCAGGCGCGCGAGGTGGGCGCCGCGGTCAACGTGCTGGTGTTCTTCACCGCCAATAACGCGGTCGGCGACCAGGATTTCAATGATCTCCTCACCCAAGGTCTGCGCAGCATGGCGCAGAGCCGAGATTGGGTGGTGATTGTTCTTCCCGCGCCGGGCGATCACGCGGGAGGAGATCCGGTGCCGGCCAATCTCCCTGATTTCTGTGTCTTCCACGATGCCGATATCGCTACATGTCTGGGCGATGTTGGGCTCAGTGCGAAGGTTGACAAAATCAGGCTGGTCAGCCACAGCCGCGGCTTTCGCGGCATGACCAGGTCGCTGATGGGGAATGACGAGATCGGAGAGAACGACCTGAAAAAGCGCGATCCCAACACCGCCGCGATCAAAACGTCGTTCATCGATATCAAGAAGATCGAGCGGCTCGTCTACCTGGATAACTTCTATCCCAGCTGCCAGCGGATCTTGAGTTCGTTGGTTGGTCAGGGCCTAAGCAACGAGGCCCTACAAGTCTATCGCGTCACAGACTGCATATACATCCAGGACCAAAACATCGTTAAAGATATGAAGAAGCAGTACACCGTTCTTGCACTCGGTGTGGCTGGTTCCGGCTCGGGCAGCGTGCCGCGGCCGGTCAGCTCAGACCAACTCAAGATCGCCGCCATGGGCTGTTTGCGCTTCATTAATGCGGCAATTTCGATGAAAGCGGCCACCAATGTCAAAGACCTCAGTCTAGCGGATAAGGTCTTTAAGAATCCCGCATTGTTGAAACTACTATTTCTCAATCAGCTGCCGCCGCGCGGATCAATGTCCAGCCTCGACCCGTTACCGACCAATGCCCTGAGCTACATGGCGGTAGTGCGTAAACTACCGTTTGGAGCGGCCGAACTAAAGACCCTATTAGATTTTCTGAACGATGAGAATTTGGTACGCACCGGCAAATTCCGTTTCACCGCCTTCATCGCCGCTCACCACTTTTTTTCCTGCGAGCTGATTCAGGAGCTGTTTCCCTAAGGTGCGGTCGCGCCATTCGGCGTCGGCAAACTCGTCCATGAGAACGCACGCGTCGCTCCGTTCATTTAGGAATAATGTTCGACCGTACGGCAACGCTTAACGCTAGGCTTGAGCGTCAGCATCGCGTCTGATTCTGTTCCTACCCGGCGAAATTTACGAGCGCCCTAACCAAGGGAAATGGTCCGCTGGGGTATAGCAGCAGAGTAGGACTAACGCACAAGTCAGATCGATAGAAAAAGGACCTGCTCAGAAGGCTTCAATTCAACGTTTGGAAATGGTGCGTCATCTAGGATTCGAACCTAGGACCCAGGGATTAAGAATCAGTGGGTTATCTTATAGCCCAGGGACTCCGGAGCTTACCGGACATTGATTTAACTTATACTTACACCATTCTGATCCTACCGCAGCTTGCCTGACATTGCCCTGTTTTGCCGCCTCCGGTAGGAGCAGGGTAGGATCAGTAGGATCACGAAAGTGCGGCTAAAGCAGGGATGAAATGAAAATGAGCCTAGGTTTTGCATGTCTGCGGTAGGATCGGCTGGCCAGCCTGCGCGGTTTGCGTTCACCGAGGCCCGGGTGCGCGACTTCGTGCCGCCGAAAGATTCACGGCAAGTGCGCTGCTATGATACGGTTATGCCGGGTTTCTGCCTACGGGTGACGGCCGCCGGGGTGAAGACGTTTGGCCTCTACCGGAAGGTGAACGGGAAGCCGGTAGATCTGACCCTGGGACGTTGGCCCGGGCTGACGGTTGAAGGCGCGCGCAAATTGGCGCAGGAAAAAATCGGCAGCATCGCCGCTGGCGTGGATGTACAGGCCGGCAAGCGCGCCATCCGCGAGGAATCAACCCTGGGCGCGTTGTTCGCGGACTACCTGGAACTGCACGCCAAGCCGCGCAAGCGCACGTGGGAGGAAGATCAGCGCCGCTTTGATGCGAATCTTTCGAGCTGGCGCAATCGCCGGTTATCGAGCATCACGACCGCGGATGTGCAGAGCTGGCATGGGCGACTTGGCAAAGCCAATGGTCTCTTCGCTGCCAACCGCGCGCACGCCCTGCTGCGCAAAATGTTCAACTTCGCGCGCGTGCGCGGCTGGAAGGGCGACAATCCCGCCGTGGGCGTGCAGCGGTTTAAGGAACGCACCCGCGACCGCTTCATGGACGGGGACGAATTGCGGCAGTTCTTTGCCGCGTTGCAGGCCGAGCCCGAACGCACTGCGCGCGATTTCTTCATGGTGGCGCTGCTGACCGGCGCGCGTCGCGCCAATGTTTTAGCGATGCGCTGGAGCGACCTGGACCTGTCGCGCGGCCTGTGGCGCATTCCCGGCGAAAAGTCGAAGAATGGCGAAGACCTGGTCGTGATCCTCGCGCCGCAGGTGGTCGAACTGCTGACCGAGCGCAAGGTCATGACCGCCGGTTCACCGTGGGTGCTGCCGAGCGCCGCCAGTAAGTCGGGGCATTTCGTCGAACCCAAGACCGCATGGCAGCGCATCCTGGCGCGGGCCGAACTCGCGCGCTTGGTGGTGATGATCGCCGCCAAGCGTGGGCCGACGGTAGATGCGGACGGGATGATGGATGCCGCCAACCAAGAGGTCGAACGCATCCGCGCCGAAGCCCTCGCTCGACGCATGCCGAGAGGCACCGATCCCTTCGCCGTAGTGTTGGAGAACTACCGCACGCAGGCCAAGAAGCTCAAGCTGGACCCCAATGAAGCCCGCATGCGTAATCTGCGTATCCATGACCTGCGCCGTACGCTCGGCAGTTGGCAGCTGCGAGGTGGGGCCAGTTTGTCGGTCATCGGGCGATCGTTGGGCCATAAACAGGTGCAAACCACCGCGATTTATGCGCGCCTGAACTTGAGCCCGGTGCGCGAGTCGGTGGAATGGGCGGCATCGGCAATGCTGGAAGCTGGGAGGCCGGCAACCGCACCGGACGATGGCCTGCTAACGGTTGACGTTACTAACGATGTCCGGTAGTATGCGCTCGTGATCCGCTCTTTTCTCGACTCTGAGACGGCAGCGCTTTGGCAAACCGGCCGCAGTCGCCGCTTACCGCGTGATCTGCATGACATGATGCTGAGGAAGCTGGCCTTGCTGAATGCTGCTGCGGACGTGCGCGACTTGGCCAGCCCGCCGGGCAACCGGCTCAAGAAACTGAGCGGGAGGCGCAAAGACGATTGGTGTATCCGGGTGAACGATCAATGGCGGATCACGTTCGGCTGGAGCGGCGGCCAACCCGAGAGAGTAGCCATTGAGGATTATCACTAAGGAACCTGATATGCGTACCAAACCGATCCCCGCCGGCCGCTATGGCGGCCCGCCTATCCATCCCGGCACCATCCTGCGCGAGGACTACCTGACGCCGTTGGACCTGAGCGCCTACGCTTTGGCCAAGGCGCTGCATGTGCCGCAGACCCGCCTAGGGGAAATCCTGGCCGGCCGGCGCGGCATCACCGCGGATACAGCCCTGCGTTTGGCCCGCTACTTTGGCACCACGCCGGCGCTGTGGCTCAATTTGCAAGCCGCCCACGATCTGCGAGTTGCCGAGATGGAGCATGGAGCTGACATCGCGGAAGAGGTTGAAGTGCGCGAGTCGGTCCCTGTGTAGGTACGCAATCGTGGTCGCAGCCGTGAAGCCATGGGTTTATTCCATCATCGAGCCACGGCACGAATCAAACTGCTTATGCATCACGCGAAACCCTACCGGCAAAATACCGGCAACACGAATAGACCTTATCGGCAACGTCTTGACCATAGACATAGGCATAAGTGCGTGCGGTTTTTACATCAGCTCAATTTTCATGACCTGTTTGATGTCGTTTACCGGCAATCAACGGGGCCGAATAGCGGCAACCCCGAGCGGCTTTAGCGGCACGCGGTGACCCAGGCCAACGGCAACGACACCGAATTTTCCCCATTTGTATTTCCGCGACGTGTAGCCAGGCGACCTGTCCAGCGTGCGTGCCCGGTAGTCCAAGTCCGTTGCGGGCAGGCCGCCGAAAATTCTCGGAATGAGCGTGCGGCATGCGTTAGGGCGTGCTCGCCCGATCGGAAAAGCTGAGCAGCTTGTGATGCAATTGCTCACCATGAGGAGATAATCGAATCAACCAGCCATGGTCGGTTGGTCGTCTGCTGAAATGGAATCGTAGATCGCTTTCGACAGCACTGCGAATGCTTCACTGCCGAAATCTTTGTCGTCCATATAGCGCGTCACGATCTTATCGTTGTCGGCCATGCGTTGGACCATCAGGGTATCGATGAGTTGGCGAAGTCCGAGTTGGAACTTGTCGAACGGATTGGCGCGGCGCAGTTTGATGACCTGTTCGTTGCAGATCGCTTTCTCTCGGATCTGCTCAAAGAAGAGTCGGTCTTCTTCAGTGAAGTTCGTACCGAAGCGCTGATTGAGGATCTTGATGATCGCGGACAAAGGAACTTTCTCGTCCTTGGCCTTGCCTGTGCCCACGTCGGTAGGACTTTTCACGCTCTCGGGTTCGCCTTCGCTGAGCGTGATTTCGCCTGAGGAGATACTTCGCAGTCGGAAATATTGCAGCACGGCTTCATCGACGAATTTTACGCGTTCGGTGTCGCGATCGAGCGTGAGCAGCGGAACAAGCAGGCGACCATAGCTGTAGAGCATCTCCAGCGCGGGATCGCCGTAGGGGATGATTTGGCTCATGAACGAATACATATTCACATAGCCGTTCAGTTTCTCCCGGAACTCGCTGCGTTTGGGTTCATCCTGAATCGCCTTGAAACGGTCTACGGCTGGTTGCAGGTGCAGGTGCATTCCGGCGTGATCCTGCGCGCTTTGCCGGGCCACGGGCTTGTAGAAGACACGGGCAAACGCCTCGACTTCGCTCCAGAAATACACCTGCGCAGCGTCGAGGTCATGCTTCAATGTTTCCAGTTGCTGCGGGTCTGAGCTTTCCTGCAAGCTGGTCGCGTCGTAATAAGGCTTAAAAGCTTTATAGATGTCTTTGGCATCGTTGACGAAATCGAGGACGAAGGGGATTTCCTTGCCGGGAATCTTGCGGTTAAGCCGCGAAAGCGTCTGCACCGCCTGCACGCCATCCAGCCGCTTGTCCACATACATGGCGCACAGCAACGGCTGATCGAAGCCGGTGTGGTATTTGTTCGCCACAAGCAACACTTGGTAATCCGGAGAGGCAAACCGATCGGGCAGTTGTTTCTCGCTGATGCCTTTACCGCTCACGCAGTCAATGTTCATTCCTGATTCAGTATATTCGAGGCTGGTGTCAGGATCTTTAACGGTGCCGCTGAAAGCGACGAGCGGACGAATGTCGACGATCTTGTTCGCGGCGATGTATCGCTCGAATGCCTGCATGTAACGCACCGCATGAATGCGCGAGGACGTGACCACCATTGCTTTGGCCCGACCGCCTAGGTGCCGCATCACATTCCTTCGAAAGTGCTCGACTATTACCTCGGTTTTCTGCTCGATGTTGTGCGGATGCAGGCTCATGAATTTGGCCAGCGCCCGAGCCGCTTTCTTTTTCGGCAGATTCGGATCGTCCTCGACCGCTTTCACTAACCGGTAGTACGTGGTGTAGGTGGTGTAGTTCTTCACTACGTCGAGAATGAAATTTTCCTCGATAGCCTGCCGCATGGAGTAGAGGTGAAATGACTCGGGCAATCCGCTCGCGCCTTTGCGCCCGAACAATTCCAGCGTCTTGCCTTTGGGCGTGGCGGTGAAGGCGAAGAAGCTCATGTTTGACTGCTTGCCGCGTGATTGCATCACCTGGTTCAGGCGGTCTTCCCAATCCAGTTCTTCCTCCGGGTTTTCGACCTTGGCTGTCGCACCAAGAATTGCTTTTAGTTCTCGCGCTGTTTCGCCGCTTTGGCTGGAATGCGCTTCATCGACGATGATTGCGTAGCGCCGTTTGGCGATTTCCGCCTGCCACTTTGCGGCGTCGGCCTGCTGTTCGTCGGTGGCTTTGTCCTGGCTCTCCGCACCAGCGGCATGCAGCAAACCGCGCAGGACAAAAGGAAACTTCTGCAAGGTGGTGATAACGATCTTCGTCCCGTCGATCAGGGCCGCCGCCAATTGTTTTGAATCCTCATCAATCGCTTTTACCACGCCTTGTGCGTGTTCGATCTGATAGATGGCATCCTGTAATTGACGGTCGAGCACCTGCCGGTCGGTGATGACCACCACGCAGTCGAAGACCTTGGCATCCTTCGCGTCATGCAAACTCGCTAGTCGATGGGACAGCCACGAAATACTATTCGTCTTCCCGCTACCCGCCGAATGCTGGATGAGATAATTCCGCCCCGGCCCTTCGCCGCGCGTCGCCAACACGAGCTTCCGCACGGAGTCGAGCTGGTGAAAGCGCGGGAAAACCATCGTCTCTTTTGTCACTAAACGATGACCGCCCCGCCCGTCGTCCACTTTCTCTTCCTTCTTGTCGAGGAACAGAAAATGACCAAGCACATCCATGAAATTCCCGCACCGAAGCACATCTTCCCAGAAATAGCCAGTGCGATAGCCCGACTCGTGTTGGGGATTTCCCGCTCCGCAGATGATCTGGCCCGGATGACTACCGCGGTTGAGTGGCAGGAAATGCGTCTTCTCGCCCGCCAACCGCGTGGTCATGTGGACCTCGTCCGGATCGGCGGCGAAATGCACCAGCGCCCGTTTCTTAAACTCGAACAACGGTGCCCGGGCGTCGCGGTCTTCCTGGTATTGGCGCACGGCATGCCGCCAGGTCTGACCCGTGCCGGGATTCTTCAGCTCGATGGTAGCAACCGGTAATCCGTTCACCGCCAACACCATGTCCAGCGTGCGGTTGTCGCCGGGATGACACGGCACTTGGCGCGTCACTGTCAGCCGGTTCTTGCCGAACAACTCCATCACCTCGTAGTTCGCGCCGTGCGCGGGCTTGAAGTAGGCGAGGCGAAACGTCTTGCCGTAAAACTTGAACCCATGCCGCAGCACATGCAGTGCGCCTTTGCCGTCCAGTTCCTTAACCAGCGTGGAAAGGAGCAACGCCTCCAGCCCCGCCGCGTGCAGGGTCTTCATCTCTGCCCACAGCTTCGGCTGCGTGTCCTGCATGAACGCGAACACCTGGGCCGGGAATAACGCCCGCTCCTTGTCCCACTCCGCGTTGCTGCCGGACCTCCAGCCGCCTCGCGTCAGCAGGATTTCCTCAACGTAGGTCTCGAATGCTCTTTCTGTGGTTTGTCCAGGCATGGTATTGTTCCTGTTTAGCATTTCCCGTCGATCTCGAACACCCGGTATTTGAGCCACTTCGCGATGCCATCGAGGTCCGGGAACAGCTGTTTGTCGAAGACGCCG
>JBBROQ010000008.1:0-37085 GCA_038229115.1 Planctomycetota bacterium
CGACGCGCAGGCGCAGGCCACGCTAAAAACCGCTGATTTTTCAAGCGTTTTCGCCGAGTGGCTGCCATCGTGGCTGAACCTTGCGCTGCGCGGCGGTAACGCCGACGGCACCGTCACGGCGCAGGGGCCACTCGCGGACGTGAGCGTCGTGGTCAGCGTCGATGCGGTCACGCCAGGGGCGCAGGCGCGGCTGCGCGCGCACGGGTGCGGCGCGCAGTGGTCGCTCGACGACGGCGCGCTGACGGCTGGCGAACATGCGTTGGAGGTCGCCGGCGATATCACCTTCGCCGCTCTTGCTCACCAGCTTGCTTACTCTCTCGCTCAATCTCTCGCTCACCCTGGCGCTCACGCCGATGCCGGGATCAGCGGCCAGATCACGAAGATGCGCGGCCAGACGCCGGCAGCGGGCACGATCGCATTGCGCGCACCTATCGCTTTTGCGTGGCAGCCGGGCGCGTGGCGCGTCGCGCCGGGGGTGCTGATGGTGGGCCAGGGCCGGTTGGAATTTGCGGCCGCATGCGATGAAGGGCTCACAGTCGATATCTCCGCGTATGACGTGGTGCTTGATGGCGCACTCGCCTGGCTGGCGCCGCAACTGGCGCTGCGGGCGCGTGTCGATGGCAGCGTGTCCTTGCATGGCCCGGCTGCGGCTCCGGTGGCGACGGTGGCGATCGAGCTGCGCGGCGAGCGGACCTGGCTGGAGCGCACGCAACCGCTGACGTTGGCCCTACGCGGCAGTCAGGACGCGCGCGGCCTGCGCGTTGAAAATCTGAGTCTAACCGCCGCGGGTATCGGTTTTCTCACTGCGCAGGGGGCGTGGCCCGCGCAGCTCAGCCGCAAGGGTTGGCTGGAACTTCCTGGGGCGCCAACGCTGTCGGTGGTCGCGCGGGCGGCGCTGACCGATGGTTTGGTGCCAAGCGCTTGGCCGGTGCAGCCGGCGGCGGGCTGCGCCGAAGTGCACGCGCAGCTTGCTGACGGCGTGTTCAACGCGGCGTTGGTCGCGCGCGAGATCGTGGTGCCGCTGCCGGTGCCGCCGCCAGATGATGACGCGCCGAACCGCAGCACGGCAGTCGATCAGATCGGCCACCTGGATGCGCAGCTGCACGCCGACGCGCAGGGCGTGCGCGCGCAGATGCAGTTGGGCGATGAAGCTGGTTTTGCGCTGTCGGCGGATGCGACCTGCACGGTGGCGCTCGATCTGCGCCGGCCATGGATCTTGCCCAGGTTCGGCGACTGGCCGTTGGCCGGAGCGGTGCAGCTGACGGGCATCGATCTCGCGCGGTTATTACCGTTGTTGCCGATGCTGGCGCGCCTCGACGGCCATCTTGCTGGCGACATCGCTGTGTCCGGCAGGGTGGCTGCACCGCAGGTGAACGGCCGAATCGCGGTCGATGGCTTAGCGCTCAAAAGTCGCACGGATCTGCCGGCGTTGGCCGATGGCCACGGCGCGTTGGTGATCGCCGGGCCGCTCGATGCGCTGCACGTCACGATCGAAGACCTGCAGGCGCAGCTTGGCTACGGGCCGTTGACCCTGGGTGGTACCATCGCGCTTGGTGGCGAGCCCAACCTTGCTGTGACCGTCACCGGCCACGACCTGCTGTTGGCGCAGAACCAGTACTTGCGGCTGCGCGCGGATCTGGGTCCGCGGCCGGTGACTCTCACGGGACCGCTGACGCGGTTGCTGGTCGCGGGCGATGTCACCATCACGGACGCGTTGTATTCAAAGCCTTTGGACCTCAGTGTCCGGCCGACGCGTTCGGGGGAAAAGACCGGTGGTTTGCGGCTGTTTACACTCCGTGAAGCGCCGCTGTCCGACCTGCGGTTTGACCTGGCGGTACGTGCTGATCGCAGCCTGCGCATCGCCACCAATGTGGTGACCACGGCGTTGTCGGCGGATCTACGTTTGGTTGGCACCGGCGCGGTGCCGGAACCTATTGGTCGGCTGTGGTGCGATCGCGGGCGCATTGATTTGCCATTCACTACCCTGCGTTTGGAGCGCGCCGCGTTGGTGTTTCCCCCGGACGCACCGTTCGCGCCCTCGATCGACGCCGAGGCCAACGCGCGGCTGCGTGGTCGCGAATTGCAGGTGCGCGTCAGCGGCCGAGTACCGGACATCGTCATTGATGTCACCGGTTCCGGGCTGTCGCCAACCGAAGCCGTGCGCCTGCTGACCACCGGCCGCACCGGCGCCGATGACGATCCGCGCGGCAATGCCGAATTGGCGCTGGTCGGCGCGTATCTGGGCAAGGAACTGCTGCGCACCGCGGTCGGCGATGGTGATCCGGATTCGGCCAGTTTGCTGGAACGTCTGACCCTGAGCATCGGCGAACGCGTGAACCCCAGCACCGGCACCGAAAGCTATGACGCCGAGTTCAAGCTCACCGGCCCATTCCTGCTGCACGGCGAGCGCGATATTTATGACGGATACAATGTGGGCGTGGTCTGGCGCTGGGAATTTCAGCGGTTTTTCCCGTTGGCGCACAGCGGCCCGGAAGTCCCGACGGCGCGCTGAACGCACGCGATTTCGCGACCCACGGCCTGATTCCGCTGCGCCTAAGCGCGCATAGCCTGCGCCGCGTGCCCTACCGCGTGAAATCAATTTTCGGTCCGACGCTGCAAGGCGAAGGTCTGCATCAAGGCCAGCCGTGCGTGTTCGTGCGCCTGAGCGGCTGCAATGCCTGGGACGGCCGCGACGAAACCCGCGCGGCGTCCGCGTGTCCGTACTGCGACACCGATTTTCGCGGCGGCGAAACCTTGACGATGGCGCAGATCGGCGCGCGCTTGGATGCGCTCGAAAGCACCGCCGCCGGCTGCGTGCTCACCGGCGGCGAACCGCTGCTGCAAACCGACGCCGAGCTGCTGACGTTCCTCGGCGCGCGCTTTGCCTGGGTCGATATCGAAACCAACGGCACCCGCGTCTGCCCACCGCGGCCGGCGAATGTGTTCATCAGTTGCTCACCGAAATTCATCGCGAGCGAACCCGTCGTGGTCGAACCCGATTGGTGGAAAGTCCTGATTCCGGCACAGGAACGCTTTCTCGAGCGAGCCCTCTCCAGCGGCAAACCGGTGTTCGTCCAACCAACCTGCCCCGACGCCGGCCCGGTCGGCCCGCGCTATGACGAAAGCCTGCGACGCTGCATCGCCATCTGCTACCAGCGCGGCGCGCGGCTGAGCGTACAACTGCACAAATATCTTGGCATGGAGTGAACCTGATGCGCGCTGACATCCTGTTCGTGATGCTGGTGGCCGTCGTGTCGTTGGCGCGGTGCGCGCCGTTGGCTGCGGCCGATCCTGCGGTCACGCCGCCAGCCGCACCGGCGGCGCTTGGTCCGGAAGCATTCAGCGTCGAGGTCGAACAGATCGAGGCCCGCCGCACCGTGCATCCGCCGGGAAAAACGCGGGCTGAATACGAGTTCGACAGCGCGATGGAAATTCAGCTGCGGGTATCGAGCACGCGACCAGAAGCGGTGCTGAACATGCGCCTGGATCTGATCGCTGGGGCGACCACCGACACCGGCGAAAATCTAAGCATGGCGAAACGGCTAGGCCAACCGCAACGCTTCGAATTGGGTATGTTGACGGTGGTGCTACCACATCCGAAATGTCGGGCCGAATCGTTGTTTCAGATCATGGGAACGGTTATTTTGCACTGTGAAACAGTGCCGGCGAAAGCGGTCGAGTTGAAGCCGATCTCGGCGTGGCTGGATAAGCCGCTGTCGATTGCTGGGGGAACGTTGACCCTTACCGCGCTGGCGCCCAGCCTCAGATACAGTTGCACAGGTGGTGCTGGAGAAGCCGTAAAACAATGGGTTGGATTCGACGCCAAAGGGGGCTGTTTGTTCAATCATAAACGCGTGACCGGAAATACTTGGGAGACCACAGGTGGTTCGGTTGATTTGGAGATGCCACCCGACGGCAGCATCACCATCACCCCCATCGGCCCGACCGTCGACATCGCGGTGCCGTTCACTTTCCGTAATATTTTGCTGAACCCACCGCCGGCGCCGGCCGCTGAAAAGCCGCTGTTCTAACATGGCCAAGCTGCGCGTGATCGAAGGCGCCGAGACCGGCACCGAATTGGTGCTCACCGAATCAGTCGTGACCATTGGCCGCGATACCGCGAATCAGCTGCGCTTGGCCGACGCGAAATCCAGTCGCGTGCATGCGGAAATCCGCCTGGTCGACGGCCGGCATGTGTTGGTCGATCGCGCCAGCGCGAACGGCACCTGGGTCGCGGATGGGCGCGTGGACAGCCTGCCGCTGTCCGACGGCGCCGAGTTCCGTATCGGGCGCACGCGCATTCGTTTTGAAAGCCGCGATGCGCTGGCCGCGCCACCGGAACAGCTCGACGGATTGGATGACGATCCGGGCTCGTCATTGCTTCGCCTCACCGGGATTGCCGACGCGGGTCGCTTGAATGCGTACTTGGTGCTGCTGCATCGCTTGGTGCTCAAAAGCGAGAACGTGCATGAGCGCGATGGGTTGTTCAGTGTCTTGGATGACGCCGCCACCGAAGTGTTGGAACGCGATCGTTTGGCCGTGTTCCTGCCGACGCCGGACGGTTGGCAGTTGTGGCCGCCACATGAAATCCGCCTGCGTGCGCGCCACGGCGCGGCACCGTTTGCGCGCACGCTGTTGGCCGCGGTGCACGCGCGGCGCGTGGCCTTGCGCAGCGCTGTCGCTGGGGATCTTTCGCCGTCGGCCAGCATGCTGGATGCCGGCGTGCGCAGCGCGATGTGCGCGCCGCTGCGCATCGGCGACGAAATCCATGCCGCGTTGTATGTTGATCGGCTGACTTCGGGCACGGCCTACACCGCCACCGATCTAGCGTTCTTGGCCGCGGCGGCGAATCAGTTGGCGGTGCGCCTGCATCACCTTGATCGCGTCGCGAATCTGGAAGCCGAAGTCGCGCGTTTACGTGCCGTGCCCGCGCGCGCCGAACTGATGCTGATCGGCAACGACGCCGTGCTGCGCGACTTTTCCGCGAAAGCCGCGGTCAGCGACGCCGCCGTGGCGATCGGCGGCGAACCCGGCAGCGGCCGTGAACATTTGGCGCGCGTTATTCATCAAGGTTCGGCGCGCGCCGAGCGCCCGTTTCAGGTCGTCGCCTGCGCCGGCAATGACCACGTTGATGCGCTCCTGTTCGGCAGCGCGTCGCGTCCGGGTCAGATCGAATTGGCTGATCGCGGCAGCGTGTTTTTGGACGATGCCGACGCGCTGCCGCCATTGGTGCAGCAGCGCTTGGCGACGTTGGTGGAACGCGGCGAATTCCGTCACGACGATGGCGCGGTGCGGCGCGTCGACGTGCGCGTGTTCGCGGCCACCGCGCCGGCGGTGGCCGGAAATGCGCCGGCCGGACTGCACGGCGACTTTGCGCGCCGGTTGCCGCTGACGATCACCGTGCCGGCGCTGCGCCATCGCCCGTCCGATCTTGAACCGCTGATCGACCACTTCCTGCATGACCACGCACGTCGGCAGCAGCAACCGGCAAAGCGCTTGGCCCCGGAAGCGCGCGCGCTGGTCCTGCGTCACCGCTGGCCGGGCAATGTGCGCGAGCTGCGCAACGCCATCGAACGTGGCGCAGCCCTGGCCAGCGGCGCCAGCGTGACTGCCGCCGATCTGCCCGAAGCGATCCGCGCCGGTGACGCCGCACTGGGCTCGTCGGTGATGCTTGCGGGCGCTGCCGGCACGCCGTTGATCGCGCTGAGCGTGTTAGAAAAAGCTCACATTCTGCGGGTTCTAGAGCACGTCGGCGGCAATAAAAAAGCCTGCGCCGAAGTCCTGGGCATCGATCGCAGCACGCTGTACGCGAAGTTGAAGCAGTACGGCCTAGCCTGAGCTCTTGGTATGAAGCAGCCGGCGGCGTGGGCGTCACCGTATGCGCCGCTGCCCGGCTCGGCTGATGACAGCCGCAAGCAGCGCTCAAGGATGCGCGCCATGAAAATTCACGAGCTGTTTGCGGCGATGGCGAAGCACAATTCCAGCGACCTGCACATCAAGGTCGGCGAGCCGCCGATCTTCCGCATCAGCGGCGAACTGGTGCGCATGAAGGGGCCGCCGCTTGGCGATGCCGAGGCCAGCAATCTGTTGACACCGATGTTGACCGACCGCACCCGGGCCGATCTAGAGCGCGTTGGTTACGCCGACTTTTCGCAGTCATTGGAAGGCGTCGGCCGCTTCCGCGTCAACGTCTACAAACAGACCGGGCATCTGTCTGCCGCAATTCGCCGGGTAAAACCGCGCATTCCAAATTATGAGGAACTGATGCTGCCGCCGCAGATTGCCACCGCGGCGACCTTCGAGCAGGGTTTGGTGTTGGTCGGCGGCATCACCGGATCCGGCAAATCGACCACCATCGCGTCGGTGTTGAACGACATCAACGCCAAGCGGCGTTGCCACATCATCACCATCGAAGACCCGATCGAATATGTGTTCACCGACGACAAGGCCCTGATCAATCAGCGCGAGATCGGCCTGGATGTCGCAACCTTCGCTGACGCGCTTCGCTCAGCGGTGCGCGAAGATCCGGACGTGATGTTGCTGGGCGAAATGCGCGACGCCGAAACGTTCGAAACCGCGCTAACCGCAGCAGAAACCGGGCATTTGGTGTTCGGTACCATCCATTCATCGGGCGCAGCGCAGACCATCGGCCGCATCCTGGACTTGTTCCCGCCGGCGAAACACGCGCAGATGCGCACCTCGATGGCATTCAATCTACGCGCCGTGTTTAATCAAAAGCTGCTGGCCTCGACGATCAAAGACCACCCGATGATTCCGGTGGTCGAGACCATGTTTATGACCCCGATTATCCGCAAAATGATCCTGGAAGCCGAAGACAACAAAGTCGCCGACGCATTGGGCAAAGACACCGACAACGGCTGCGAAACCTACAACAAGGCATTGGTGCGGCTGTACCGCGAAAAGAAATTGTCGATGGAAACCGCGCTAACTGCGTCGCCGAATCCGGAAGAGCTGCGTATGTCGATGCGCGGCATCACCATTTCCGACGGCGGGATTCTGTAAGCCATCTGCCACGGCGCATGCGCCGTGGCGAGGCGCAGATTCGCTCTGTTTTTACCGCTGTTTTTCTGATTGCATGGCTTCGAACCGCAGCCGCTGCCGTTGGCCGTCGGCCAACCACGCGATTACTGCGTCGCGATCACCGCCAGCCAAATATTCTTTCAGCAATGCCAAGCGCGCCGCGCTGTGGCCCAAACACTGACCCACCGCCTCGCGATTGGTCAGCAGGATATCAGCCCACAGCTCGGGTGACGCCGCCGCGACTCGGGTGGTGTCACGAAACCCGCCGGCGGTGACCGCCAACGCCGCGTCGCCACACGCCGCGGCGGCAGCATTCGCCAACACATGCGGCACATGACTGGCCTGTGCCACTGCGGCGTCATGCGCCGCCGGCGCCATTCGCACCACGCGTGAACCAACCGCGGTCCATAACCGCTCGACCAGATCCAGTGCCGCGGTCGGCGTTCCCGGCGTCGGCGTGACGATCGCCACGCGGTCGCGGTACAACTGCGCCTCGGCATTATCCAAGCCCTGCCGATGGCTGCCGGCCATCGGATGGCTGCCGACGTAGCGCGCAGATAAATCAGCCAATTGCGCGCACAGCCAGCCTTTGGTCGAACCGACATCAGTGATGATCGCATCGGTGTCGGCCACGAGCGCGCGCACCACCTCCGGAATCGCCGGCACCGGCGCCGCCACCACCGCGAGGTCCGCTTCGCTCGCCTCAGCGAACGAGCGCACGGCGCGGCCGAAGCCTTTGCGCTCAGCCTCCAACGCGACCTCGTGCCGGCGGTGATGCAGCAGCACCGGCCAACCCGCAGCCGTTAACGCCGCCGCCAGACTGCCGCCCATCAGGCCAAGACCGGTCACCAACACGGTCGGCGAACTCATGATAAAGCGCTCCTAAGCAGGGCATTTTTGATCAGGCGAACAGTGATTGGCACGAATGCTGACGCAAGCCGGCGTGAATTCGCAAGTGCAGATTGATCGGCAAGCGCTGCTCGCCATGGTCCGCCGCGAAACCGTCTAGTGGAGAATCGCATGCGCTTGTTCATCTGCTGCCTGATTGCCTTGATGCCCTGCGTGCTGAGCGCCGCTACTACTCGCCCTGCCGCAATGGCCGACGGCCTGGCGCGGACATTCACCAGCACCGGCATTGTTACCGATGACAATACTCAACGTTCCGGCGGCGGGATCTTTTCCGTAGGTTACCAGGGCAGGATTGACGACTACAAAGCCGGAGCAACGTTTTACGCGCGGGAGAACGCGCTAATTCTCGGCGGATCGCCGAATCCGACGCCAACTTTCTATGCCTCTGATGAACTTGGCGGAACCTACGCTGGGAAATCGCTTTGGCTTATTCCGGATATCGATCTCGACGGTCGAGATGATTTTGCCATCGTCACCGTCAGCACGATCAGCGCTGGTGTTTTCAGTACCATCTATGCGGTGGTGCTGGCAGACGTGAATGGCAGGCCGGGACAAACCACGCCTTTGAGTGTCAGTTTCACCACCACTGTCGCCCCCACGTTTAGTCTCAATCGTACCCCGATGACGGTGGGTGATTTCAATGGCGATGGCCTGAACGACATCGCCATTGTGGCCGCCGCAAGTGGTGGCCAGTCGGCCGGTGATATCTATGCGGCACGAATTTATCTTCAGGCGACTGGCGGGATTTTTTCGACCACGCCGACCACCACTTTAAATAGCAATAATATCGGCTTAGGCAGCGCGGTAGTTATGCGCTCGGTCGATCTTGATCAGGACGGAAAGACCGACTTACTGTTGTCCGGCGGCTGGCTGGTCACTAATGGCCAGCAGCAAAGCACTTCTTATCAACTCGTTGAGTTTATCGGCAGCGCCAATGGGATAAATTCTACGTTTACCAAAATATTCTCTAACGATTTCAATAGCGGTTCGATTACGGATATCACTACCGGCGACGTCGACGGTGATGGCTCTATCGATCTGGCATTCACCTATGCGGTCGGGTCGGGTGGCACGTTAATCTATGATCCACTCGGTCAGACTCCGACTGCCTACAACACCACCTCGGCAGGTGCAGATATCATCAAAATCGTCGGCGACTTGGACGGCGATGGGCGGGCAGATCTCATCTATGCGTCACCTGGTGTGGCCGGACAGGTGCCGGCCCGCGCGGGGGTGATTTTGGGCCGCAGTATTAAAACTGATCCAGCGGCGGCGTTCTTCGATCGCACCTTGGATGCGACGCTGCTCTTCGGCAATGGCTCGCAAACGGATCCGCAGCGGTTCGATTTATTCACCGCTAATCTCGACCGTGATTCCAGCACCGAACTGTATGCCCTCGACTTGGACGGAAACGCCAACGATACAGCGACGTTGCTCGTGGCGCCCGCGTTATCGCCCAAGTTTACCCCTGCAAAAGGCACCGTCAGCGCGCAGCAATCCAGCGTGCTACCGAACCGGCCATTAAACGATCTGGGCATGACTCTCACCTATCCAAGCCTCCTGACCAAGGTCTCGGTTATCTTCGAGACCCATGGAGATCCCAGTGCCGAGCAATTGGCCGTGCCGACACTACCCGCCGGCATTCTTGTCAGTGGCCAAACGATCACGACCGTTAATGGTGGAACTGTTAATGTATTTTATAATGTCAGCTTTGATTTAACCAGCAGCACGGGCGCTAGTGCCGCGACTTTCCAGACCGCGTTGCGTGCGCTCACCTACAACACCACCGAGCGTCCGCCCAGCTCCATCGCGCGTGCTTTCACGCTGATCGCCACTGACGGATACAGCAAAGGCACGAGCGGCTTCTATGGCGGCACGTATGCGGTGAACGTAGTCCCCGCAAATGTGACCCTGAAGGCCTTGATCGTCAGTAAAACCTCGCCGTATAGCGGCGTCGTGGGTCAGCCGTTCACGGTGAAGGTGTTCGACGGCGTTGCGCCGTATGTCATGAGCGGAGCCGGTTTCACCGTGGTCAATGTGGGCGCATTCGCCGCGATCGCTGACTTGGATGGCGACGGCGATCTGGACGCCGGCAATACCTACACCGTCACGCCGACCGCTGGCGGCACTGCAGGCCTGACCATCACTGACGCCGCAAATGCGACTTTTTCTCTCCCTGTCACGGTCCCGGTGCTTCCCAGCACCGCATTGCGCGCGTTTGTGCGCGGGCAAAACATTGGGGCAGTTTCATTCGATGTTGCGGTTGGCCAGGTCAGCGAGTTCGTGGTCTATGATGGCACGGCGCCGTACACGCTCAGCGCGCCAGGTTTTGCGGTCATCGACACGGGTGCCTTTGCCGCGACCACCGACCTGGATGGGGATGGCGACCTTGATGGAGGACGCACGTATTCGATTCGGCCGCTGACCACAGGAGTCAAAACCATTACCGTCTCTGATGCGACACAGACTAGCGTAGTGAGCAGCTTCCTCGCTGCGGTGCAGGCACCGGGCACGGTGCTGGATGCCCAAATCGTCGGTAAAACCGCGCCGTACACCGGTGTCGTTGGACAGGCGCTGACGCTCAAGGTTTTTGATGGATCGGCGCCGTACACCGTCGTCGGCACGGGATTCACCGTGGTCGATGCCGGTGCGTTCACCGCCACGGCCGACCTGGATGGCGATGAAGATCTGGATGCCGGCAACACCTACACCATCACGCCGACCGCGGCCGGCACCGCCGGCTTGACCATTACCGACAGTTTTGGCGCGACCTTCGCCGTGCCGATCACGGTACCCACGCCCACGTCAGTAGGCAGCACCGCGCTGCGCGCCTTCATCAGCGGCCAGCAACAGGCGACGGTCGCCACCGCCACCGTCGGCCAGGGGTTAGAGCTGGTGATCTATGACGGCATCGCGCCGTACACGATCACAGCGCCGGGATTTTCGGTGCAGCCGCTGGCGAACTTTTCGGCGACCACGGATCTAGATGGCGACAGCGATCTGGATGCGGGGCAGACGGCGGTGGTGACGCCGACGGCGGCGGGCAGCGCGACCATCACGGTGACGGATGCGAGCCGAGCGACGTGGACGGTGACGGTGGTGACGACCGCGCCGGCGGCGGTTAGCGTCACCGCGCCGACCTTGTCGTTGTCGACCGAGAGTACGGTGTATGCCACGATCTGCCCGGGTTCCGCTGCTGCTTTAGCCAGTTTGGCGACGGCGGTGAGCGGCCGTAGCACGGCGGAGGTGCGGGTGTTCTCCTACGATCCGTCCACGCTCGCCTTCGTCGAATATCCGGCGGCGCCCACCGGCGGCTTTACCTCGTTCACTGGGTTCTTCATCGCCACACGGGTTGCGCTGCCGTTGGATTTCAGCGGGACGCCAGTGGGGGTGCCGCTGGTCTTCACCTTGCCGCCGGGGTTCAGTTTGCAGGGCTTGCCACTGATGGATCACAACATCTTCACCACCTCATTCGCGAACGAGATCGAGGTGTTAGACGCGACTGGCGTGGTCCTGACCGGCGCGGCGCGCACCGCTGTAGTCGGCAGCGGCGTGTATTTCTGGAATGGCAGCGTGTATGTGCTGACCGACACGATCGATCGCGGCCAGGCTTATTGGTTCCGCAACCGCACGAGCACGCCGGTGACGTTGCGCCGGCGGTTGGGCTCCTTGCTGGTTTCGGCTCAGCGGGAATCGGCCGCGACTGCGCTGGCCGCGTCCGAAGCCGCCGGCGACCTGCCGCCGCCGCCGCCAGGCGCGAGCGTCAGCGCGCCAGCGGGGCCGGCGAATGGTGCGAATAGCGGTAGCTGCGGCATGGGCTCGGGCGTGGCGCTGCTGGGCGTGGCGTTGCTCGGCCTGCTGCGGTTGCGGTTTCGTCGGTCGGCGTGGGCGGAAATCCGACGCGATTGAGCGGATTGCGCCTCGGCGGCCGCTGTTGGGGTTTCTGAGGCGGTGATGATACGTGTGAAAAGCTCGGTTCCGGGCGAATCATGTGCTTTGCAGCCGAGCCCGCAGCGCTCGTTTTGCACTTTCCGATGAAAAGTCGCATCCGCTGGCATTGACCATGTAGGGGCGGCTTCTATGGTCGCCGCCCCACGCGAAACCTCGGCCGGAACCGTGCCGAGAGCCCCAGCAAACCGCCCTGATCAGGACCAGACGACATGACCCGTAAGCGCTTTATCGCCGGCAATTGGAAGCTGCATTTGACCGTGGCCGAAAGCGTCGCCTTGGCGACGCAGTTGTTGCCCGCGGTCGCAGCCGCATCCGGCGTGCAAGTGGCCGTTGCTCCGACTGCGTTGGCGGTGGCGTCGGTGGCACAGGCCGCAGCCGGCAGCGCTTTGGGCGTGGCGGTGCAAAACGTGCATTGGGAAGAAAAAGGCGCATTTACTGGGGAAATTTCGGCAAGTTTGGCCAAGGCCGCTGGCGCCGGTTTTGTGATCCTAGGCCACAGCGAACGCCGGCAGTTTTTCGGCGAGACCGATCAGACGGTGAATCAGCGTCTGAAAGCCGTGCTGGCCGCTGGCTTGGTGCCGATCGTGTGCGTTGGTGAAACCCTGGCCGAACGCGATGGCGGGCAGTTGGAAACCGTGCTGTCGCGGCAGTTGGCTGGCGCATTGGCCGGCTTAGGCGCCAGTCAGCTTGAAACCCTGGTCATCGCCTACGAGCCAGTGTGGGCGATCGGCACCGGCCGCACCGCGACCTCGGCGCAGGCGCAGGAAGTGCACGCGTTCATCCGCGGTCTGCTGATGCAGAAAGTCGGCGCCTTGGCGGCGAAACTGCGCATCCAATACGGCGGTTCGGTGAAGCCGGACAATGCCAAAGAATTGCTGAGCCAGCCCGACGTCGATGGCGCGCTGGTGGGCGGCGCGAGTCTGAAAGCTGCTGATTTTGCCGCGATTATCAATGCGGCCCAGGCCTGAACCGTACGCACTCATTAGCGAACTCTTAAGAAAGCGACCGTCGTGGAAACCCTGCTCTTCTCGTTCAATGTCATGATTTGGCCGTTGGGCCTGTTCATCATCGGTGTGATCCTGCTGCAAGGCGGCGCTGGCGACATCGCCAGCGCGTTCGGCGGCGGCGGTCAGCTCGACAGCACCTTGGGCGTCGGCGCCGGGCGCAAGATGGCGAAGCTTACCGGCTGGCTGGCTGGGATCTTCCTGGTCATGGTGGTGGTTCTGGCGATTCCGCACAAAGGCAGCTACGGCAAGTTGCCGCCGACGGTGTCGAGCCCGGCCAGCAGCGGCACGGTTCCGTCCTCTGCGCCAGCGGCGGCAGCAACGACAACGATTGCGCCCGCTCCCAGCGCTCCCAGCGCTCCCAGCGCTCCCAGCGCGGTTGAATTGAAGCCCGCGCCGGAATCGACACCAGCGCTGCAACCGGCAGCGGATGCCGAAGCCGCGGTGAAAACCGCGGCGGCCGAAGCTGCTCGCGCCGCTGCTGACGCGGCCAAGCCTGCGGTCGAGTCCGCGAAGCCCGCGGTCGACGCAGCGAAAGCGGCCGCCGATGCAGCGGCAACGCCAGCGGCCAAGCCCGTCGAGTCCGTACCCGTCAAGTGACCTGAGTTCCCAGGAGCCAGCCATGAGCGCGCCCGTCACCCTGCCCCCCGTCGATGCCAATGCCGTGCGGGCCGAGATCGGGAAAGAGCGCGTGCTGTCGCTCTACCGGAAAATGCTGCTGATTCGGCGCTTTGAAGAGCAGTCGGAAAAACAATCGGGCGCGTTCCGCGACGGCACGCAGATAAAAAAAATCGCCGGCTTCCTTCATCTCTATATTGGCCAAGAAGCGGTGCAGACCGGCTTCTATGATCATCTGACGCCGGGGCGCGATTACACCGCGACCAGTTATCGTTGCCATGCGCTGGGCATTCTTTCCGGCCTGGATCCGAAAGAGCTGATGGCCGAGCTGTTCGGGAAAGTCACCGGCAATGTGCGCGGCAAAGGCGGCTCGATGCACTTCTTTTCGAAAGAGAAAGGCATGCTCGGCGGCCACGGCATCGTTGGCGGTCAAATTCCGGTCGGTACCGGCGCGGCGTTCAGCGCCAAATACCGCAAGACCGGCGGCGTCAGCGTCAGCTTCATGGGCGACGGCGCGGTGCCGCAGGGCACGTTTCATGAGTCGCTGAACATGGCCTCGCTGTGGAAATTGCCGGCGATCTATGTGATCGAGAACAACCGTTACGGCATGGGCACCGCCTGTTCGCGCGCGGTCGCGGTCGAAGCGATCGCCACCGCCAAAGCGCCTGGCTATGGCATGCCGTCGTTCACGTTCGACGGCCTGGATCTGTACGCTTCGTGGAAGACCGCGCAGGCGGCGGTGGCATTGGCGCGCGCCGGGCAGCCAGTGTTGGTCGAGGCCAAAACCTATCGTTTCCGCGGGCATTCGGCCTCTGACGCGGCGCTGTATCGCAGCAAGGAAGAGGTCGATCAGTATCGCAAGTTGGACCCAATCGAGCGGCTGAAGAACGATCTGTTGGGCTGCGGCTGGTTGAATGAAACCGCGGTCGAACAGATCGAAGAACAGATCGCGATGCAGGTGCAGGAAGCGGTCGAGTTTGCCGAAACCTCGCCCGAACCGCCGCTGTCCGAACTCGGCCGTCACGTTTACGCCGAAGGTTAATGCCCATGACCACCACGCTTGTCCCAGCGCTGAAACCATCGCGCAGCATCAACACCAAGACTGAGCCCACCATGGGCCATCAGGGCACGCTGTTGTCGAACGGCATGCAGTTGGTGAACACGCGCATCGCCATCTGCCAGGCGCTGTACGAAGAAATGCGCCGCGATGACAGCATCGTGGTGATGGGCGAGGAAGTCGCGCAATACAACGGCGCGTACAAGGTCACCAAGGGCTTACTCGACATCTTTGGCGCCGAGCGCGTGATCGACACGCCAATCACTGAATCGGGTTTCACCGGTTTGGCGGTGGGCGCGGCGATGACCGGCCTGCGCCCGGTGATCGAATATATGAGCTGGAATTTCAGCTTCGTCGCGTTCGACCAGATCATCTCCAACGCCTCGAAGATGAGCTACATGACCGGCGGCATGTTCAGCGTGCCGTTGGTGATGCGCGGCCCCAATGGTGCCGGCCCGCGCGTTAGCTCGCAGCACAGCCACGCGGTCGAGGCGTTGTTCTCGCACTTCCCCGGCCTGATCGTGGTGTCGCCGTCGACGCCGTATGACGCCAAAGGCCTGATGAAAACCGCGCTGCGGCAGCAGAACCCGGTGTGCTATCTCGAAAACGAGATGATCTACGGCTACGAACAAGAAATCCCGGTCGAGGACTACGCGATCCCGTTCGGCGTCGGCGACATCAAGCGCGCCGGCACCGATTGCACCATCGTTGCCTTTAGTCGCGGCGTGCATTTTGCGCTCGAAGCCGCCGAAGCGCTGGCCAAGGACGGCATCAGCGTCGAGATCGTCGACCCGCGCACCATCAAGCCGCTCGACATCGACCTAATCGTCAAGTCGGTGCAGAAGACCAATCGCTGCGTGGTGGTCGAGGAATGCTATCAGACCGGCGGCGTCGGCGCCGAGATCGCGGCGCAATTGATGATGCGCGCGTTCGATGATTTGGACGCGCCAGTCGAGCGCGTAACGACCACCGAAAATCCGATGCCGTACGCGTCCAATCTTGAACACGAAACGCTGCCGAAGCCGCACCGCATCATCGCGGCGGTGAAGAAGGCCTGTTACCGCTAGAGCCCGTCGTCGCCGTTGTCTTTTTCTTGTCACCGACTTCCCCGAAGACCCGACCATGATCCTTGAGCAGCTGTTCCCGGCCAAGTCCCCGACCATGACCGAAGGCACCTTGGTAAGTTGGCGCGTGAAGCCCGGCGATCAGGTGAAAGTCGGCGACGTGATCGCTGAACTGCAAACTGACAAAGCGGTGATGGATTGGGAAAGCAGCGACGCCGGCGTGGTCGCCGAATTATTGGTGCCGGCCGGCGCCATGATTCCGGTCAATACGGTGGCCGCGGTGTTCACTTCAAAAGCCGGTGAAAATGCAGCGGAAGGCATCGCCAAAGCAAAAGCCAAGAACGCCAAGTTGGCGGCTGGGAACGCGCCGGTCGCACCCGCTATGACAGCAGAAGCTGCTCCTGCCGCGACCGCTCCAGCAGCGGTTGTCGCTGCGCCGGTGACGACACCGGCAGCCAGCAATGGCGCGCCGGCCGCTTTGCCGAAGGGCGTGCGCGTCTCGCCGGTCGCCGCGAAATTCGCCGCCGCGCAAGGCGTCGACCTGCGTGCGCTCAAAGGCAGCGGCCCCGACGGCCGCATCATCCGTCGCGATGTCGAAGCCGCGGTCGCCAGCGGCACCGGCAAAATCGGAAGCTCGGCCGCAAAAGCGGAAAAACCGAAAGCGAAACTCACGCGCGCCGACGGCGCGGCAGTGATCGAGCAGCCGCTGTCGCCAATGCGCGCGATCATCGGCAAGCGGCTGCTGGAAGCCAAAACCCAGATCCCGCATTTCTATGTCACTGAAACGGTCGAGGTCTCGGCGCTGTCGGCGCTGCGCGAACAGCTCAACGCCTTCGACGGCTTCCGCATCACCCTCAATGATCTGATCGTGCGCGCCTCGGCGTTGGCGTTGCGCCTGCATCCGAAGGTCAACGCGACCTGGCACGGCACGTCAGTGAAACTGCATGACAGCGCGGACATCTCGATCGCGGTCGCGATCCCTGATGGCCTGATTACGCCGATCGTGACCAAGGCGCACACCAAGAGCGTGCGTCAGCTCAGCGACGACGTGCGCGCGCTCGCGAAGAAAGCCGTCGATGGCAAATTGCAGCCGGCGGAATTCCAAGGCGGCAGCTTCACCATCTCGAACCTCGGCATGTTCGGCATCGAGACCTTCTGCGCGATCATCACCCCGCCGCAGGTGGCGATTCTCGCGGTCGGCGGGATCAAGGACGTGCCGGTGGTTCGCCACGGGCAGATCGTGCCGGGCAAGATGCTGAGCCTGACGCTGTCCGCCGATCATCGCGCCGTCGATGGCGCCGATGCCGCCGCGTTCCTGAAGACGCTGCGCGAATTGCTGGAAGCTCCGGCCGCGCTGTTGGCCTAACGTTCACCGGTATCGCTTAAGCTTTTCACTTTTTCTCGCTGGTTTTTCCGCTCCGTTTCCTCATCCGCTGCGTTTCGACGCTCATCATGAAAGCGCTCCATGTCTGACTTCGACGTCCTTGTCATCGGTGCCGGTCCCGGCGGTTATGTGGCCGCGATTAAGGCCGCGCAGCACGGCAAGAAGACCGCGGTGATCGAGCGCGAACACCTCGGCGGCATCTGCCTGAACTGGGGCTGCATTCCGACTAAAGCGCTGCTCAAAAGTGCGGAGATCTTCGCGACCTTGGGCCACGCCCAGGAATTCGGGCTGTTGGCTGACAACGTGCGTGCCGATTTCCCGGCGGTGATTAAGCGCTCGCGCGACGTTGCCAATGCGATGTCCAAAGGCATCGATTTCCTGCTCAAGAAGAACAAGGTCACGGTGTTGTCGGGCAGCGGCACCTTCGTGAACGCCAGCACCGTCGCCGTGACCAAGGCCGACGGCAGCGTGCAGAACGTCACCGCCGACAGCATCATCATCGCCACCGGGCACAAACCGCGCACCTTCCCGCATCTGCCGGTCGATGGCAAACAGGTGGTGAATTACCGGCATTTGTTGGCCGCGACCGCGCAGCCCAAATCGCTGCTGACCATTGGCGCCGGCGCCATCGGCATGGAGTTCGGTTACTTTTTTTCGACCCTCGGCACCAAAGTCACGGTGGTCGAAGTGCTCGACCAAGTGCTGCCAGTCGAAGACGCCGAGATCGCGAAAGTAGTCGAGCGTCAGTTCACCAAATCCGGCGTGACGGTGAAAACCGGCACCAAAGTAGTGAAGCTGGAACAGAAGCCCGGCGTGGTTGCGGTGCATCTGGAAAAAGACGGCAAAGCCGAAGTGGTTGAGGTCGAGCAGGTGCTGGTTGCGGTCGGCTTTTTGGCCAACACCGAAGGCTTGGGCTTAGACAAAGCCGGCGTGAAACTGGACGAACGCGGCTTCATCGCCGTCGATGGCAATCAGGCCACGAATATCCCCGGCATCTATGCCATTGGCGACGTCGCCGGCAAACAACTGTTGGCGCACAAAGCCAGCTTCGAAGGCGAAGCCGCGGTCGGCGCGATCGTCGGGCACCCGGCGCCGGTGAACTACGCGCACATTCCCGGCTGCACCTATTGCCAGCCGCAGGTCGCGTCGGTTGGCGTGACCGAAAAGAAGGCGCTGGCCGAAGGTCGGAAGCTGAAAATCGGCCGCTTTCAATTTGCCGCCTCGGGCAAGGCCAAGGCCATCGGTCATCCTGAAGGCTTGGTCAAACTGATCTTCGACGCCGAATTCGATCAGCTGATCGGCGCGCATTTGGTCGGCTATGACGCCACCGAATTGCTCGGCGAACTCAGTCTGGCGTTGAAGCTGGAATGCACTGCGCGCGAGATCATGGAAACCATCCATGCGCACCCGACGCTCAGCGAAGCGGTGATGGAATCCGCGGCCGACGCGCTGGGCGTCTGCGTCCACCAATAAGACGACGTTCGTTCATGGCGCGTGCGCAGGTTCTTCACTGACCGCCGGCACGCTGCCGCATCAGGAGCACGCGCATGAACAATCCCAAGGCCGCGGCGGTCACTACCGCGCAGCAATTTTTCCACCGCACCATCGCCTGTTTCCAGGCAGAGGACGCGCACTTCGCGCCGCAGCCGGAGCTCTACACCGTCGCCGCGCACATCGCGCACGCGGCCCTGTCGATCGATTGGCTGGTTGATGGCATGTTCGCGCCCAACGGCTTCAGCATGGATTTTGCCGAGCATGATCGCCATGCCCGCGCCGTGACCGAGTTGGCTTCAGCCATCGCGATGTTCGATCGCGCGTGCAGCGCGGCGGTGAACACCATCGGCGAAAAAACCTTGGCCGAACTGCTGCTGCCGATGGCCCCCGGCCCGGTGATGGGTGGCCTGCCGCGCGCGGTCGCGATAGAGGCGATCATCGACCACACTGCGCATCATCGCGGCGCGCTGTCAGTGTATGCGCGCCTACTGGGGCGCGTGCCGGCGATGCCGTACATGTAATCTTCCGGCCGTCAGCGGCACCACTACGTGCATCGCAGGGCGTGCCGCTACATCCCGTCATCAGGAGCGCATCATGACTGACCTGCTAGGAACCGAGCCCGCACATCTTGATGCGAAAGTCTGGGGCATGGATGTTCCGACGTATTGCATGCTTCTGCATATTAGCCTGTTCGCATATTACTTTACCGGCATCGGTTTTATCGCCCCAATTATCATGTGGGCGGTGAACAAAGATCGGAACACCCGTATCGATGCGCACGGCCGCGTGGTGCTGAATTGGATCATCAGCTCGATGATCTATCTGGCCGTAATCGTGCCGCTGTGCTTTGTCCTGATTGGCCTCCCGCTATTTTTCATTTGGTGGGTTTGCAGCGTGATCTTCACCATCGTCGGCGCGGTCAAGGCGAGCGACGGCGAGCTGTGGGCCTATCCGCTGTCGATTCCGTTCTTCCGTCAGCCAGTGCGCTGAAAGGGCAGGATAAATCGGTGCGCATAATGACACTGCGCGAACCCAGTGGACGATGACCGGTTTCATTGAGCCGTTTCCAACGCTGATCGCACCCAATCCCGGTGGCCTGGACGATCCGTTGGGCGAATCGGTGTTGGATTCGGAACAGCCATTCCTGCGCGTGTTCACGCCGACGGACGTACGCGTGGTGATCGGCCGGCATCAGGATCCGAACCGCGAAGTTCGGTTGGATGCTGCGCGCGCTGATGGCGTGCCCGTTCATCGCCGAGTGTCGGGCGGCGGCACCGTGGTGTTGGCGCCGGGCATGGTGGTGGTGGCGTTGCGGCTGCGGCCGGGCGCAACCTCAGATCCGAATGCGTATTTCAGTCTGGTGAACAGCGTGCTGATTCCGGCGGTGCACGACGCCTGCGGCGCGAGCGTGCGCTGTCGCGGGTTCGGCGATTTGACCGTGGCTGATCCGGCGCAGCCGGACGCGCCGGCGCTCAAAGTTCTTGGCGCATCGTTGCGTCAGACGTCGCGTTTAGCCGCGTATTTGGGCGTGTTTCTGGTCGAGGACGCGACCGTATTGATGGAGCGGCTGCTGCCGATGCCCAGCAAACAGCCCGACTATCGCGGCGGTCGCGGTCATCGCGCGTTCTGTACCAATCTGAGCCGTCACGGCGCGACCGTACCCGGACTGATCGCGGCGGTGCGCGCACGGGCGCAGAGTTTGGACACGGCGATCGCCGGCGCGGTGAACTGCCAGCGTTCGTAATTCTCGCCTCTCGACATTGACCCCCATCGCGTGCGGGGTGAGCTACGTTTCCCAAATCCCCTGCAACGCATTGAGACGACCATGCACGACCTCGCCATCATCGGTTCCGGCCCCGCCGGCTATACCGCCGCCATTTATGCCGCGCGCGCTAATCTGGCGCCGGTGCTGTTCACCGGCCGGCAGGCGGGCGGACAACTGACCACCACCACCGATGTCGAAAATTTCCCGGGTTTCCCCGACGGCATCATGGGCCCCGAATTGATGACCCGGATGGAACAGCAGGCCACGCGCTTCGGCACGGTGATAAATGCCGGCTGCGAAATCACCGGCATGGTCAAGACCGGCGACCATTTCAGCCTGACCTGGAGCGACCTGTATCAGGGCACCACTGAAAGCGGCGATTTCCGCGCCGTGATCGTCGCCACCGGTGCCAGCGCGAAGTACCTGGGCCTGCCGGGTGAAGCCGAGTTCCTGGACGGTACCGGCAAAAAAACCGGACTGACGGCCTGCGCCACCTGCGACGGCGCGTTTTACAAGAACGTCGAAGTAGCCGTGGTCGGCGGCGGCGACACTGCCTGCGAGGAAGCCAGCTTCCTGACCAAGTTCGCCAGCAAGGTCTACTTGGTTCATCGCCGCGGCGAATTGCGCGCGTCGAAAATCATGGCCCAACGCGCGCTCGCGAACCCGAAGATCACGCCGATGTGGAACAAAGCTCCGACCGGCTATCAGACTGACGCGAAGGGCAAAATGGAGTCCGTCGCATTGGTGGACACCGTCACCGGCGAAGCCAGTTCCTTGCCCATTCGCGGCGTGTTCATGGCCATCGGGCACACCCCCAACACCGGCTTCCTGAAAGACACCGGCGTGCGCTTGGACGACGTCGGCTATATCGAAGTAGAGCACGGCTGCGTCACCAGCGTGCCCGGCCTGTTCGCGGCCGGCGATGTGCGCGACAAGCATTACCGCCAAGCGATCTCGGCCGCCGGCATGGGTTGCATGGCGGCGCTGGAAGCTGAACGCTTCTTGTCGGGACACTGAGCGCTTCTTCACTGGTCGGGAAAGTGAAAATGATGCGGACTTTGCCAAGGTTTCTCTGCGTCAGCGCATTGTCTCGCCACCCCTCCTTGTGCTGTCAGCGAGCCGGGACTAAACTCGCCCTGGGAGAATCGACTCGCGCATGATCAATGGGGATGAGCATTCGTCACCGCGGCTCCCAGAGCTGGCGGAGGTGCCAGGATTGGCGCCTTCGCCGGGCGTCGGGCCAGCGGCCGAACCGCTGGCAACCGAGCCTGCGTCAACCCCGTCGCTCAGGCCGATCACCGCTGACAGCGATAGCTCTGGTTTCGCGGTCGAGGACCCGCCGCTTACCGAGTCCGCGTCCGGCTCGCGCGCTGAATTGCCGCCATTGGGCGATGCGCTCGGCGTCCGCGGCCAAGCCGATGATTCTGGCACCGTGGTGCCGGTGATCGACGTCCTGCTGGGCAAGACTTTTGGCGGTTATGAACTGGTTGAGAAAGTGGGCCAGGGCGGCATGGGCACGGTCTACAAAGGCCGGCAGGTCAGCCTCGATCGCGTGGTCGCGGTCAAGATTTTGAACCGCGCGCTGTACGACAACGACGAGTTCATCAAGCGCTTCAAGCGCGAGGCGCAGTCGATCGCCAAGATCAGCCATCCGAACATCGTCGCGGTCTATGATTTCGGCCAGAGCGACGACGGCCTGTGGTACATGGTGTGCGAGTTCATCGAGGGCTCGTCACTGTCGAAACTGATCCACGACAAACTGGTGCTGCCGCCGGATGAACTGGTGCCGCTGATGACGCAGATGCTCGCCGGTCTCGCCCATGTCGGCGCCACCGGCATCGTCCATCGCGACATCAAGCCCGACAACGTCCTGATCACGAAGGAGGGCATCGCCAAGATCGCCGACTTCGGTCTGGCAAAGGACGTGTCCGGCAACAAGGACCACACCGATCTGACCGCCGCCGGACTGGCCATGGGTACGCCCGCGTACATGTCGCCCGAGCAGTGCATGGGCCGGCGCTTGGACGGCCGCTCAGATGTTTATGCGTTGGGCGTCACCGCCTATTTCGCGCTTACCGGGGAAAAGCCGTTTGTCGGTAAATCCTCGTTTGAGGTCATGACCAAGCAGCGCGAGCATCAGCCGCCGCCGCCGGATAAATTGAATCCGCGTGTGCCAAAGGAACTTTCGGCGTTGGTCATGCGCATGCTGGCCAAGGAACCGAGCGATCGCGACGACGCCGATACCTGCCGCATGCGTTGGGTGGAATTGGGCCAGAAAATGGACGCCGGCAGGAAGCCCGGAGTTCTACAGCGTTCTGGCGAATTCGAATATCCGGGGGCGAAGACCGCGGCGCGTGGACCGGTGCAAAACGGTGGCGGCCAGTCTGCAGGTGAAGGGTTGGTCGCACCGGTGGCCGACTTGCTGCCGCCGCTGACGTCTTTGGCGCCGCCGCCATTGTCGTCGATGCCACCACTGGCACCGCCGCCGCTCAGTACGTCCAACGTCGATCATCGTGGCGATACAGATCGGGCCCGAAGCGGTCGCCGCGTCGGTACCGAAAGCCACGACGCGCCGCATACCCGGCCGCACAGTGACCGCGTCACCGATCGCGACGTGCGCTCCGGCACTGAAAAACGTCTGCGGGTCGAAACAGCAGCGACCTGTGGCCGCTGCGGCCATCTCAACCGCGCTGCGCTCAGTCAATGCACCCGCTGCGGCGCGCCGTTGTCCGCTGCCCTGTCACCTGCGGATCAGGCCAGCGAAGCGCAGCGGCTGCACGCCCAGGGCCAGTACCGCGACGCCGCAGCGCTGTATGCGCGGCTCGCCGATCAAGAAGACGACAAGCGCGCACGCAGCGTCTGGCGCAGCAAGGAACAGGACGTGCGTCGACTCGACCACGAGCAGCAGGTGCGCGAGGCGCAGTCACAGGCCGCGGCGCAGGTGGCTAAGGGCGAGATCACCGCGGCGATCGGCACCCTGACCGCGGCGATCAGCGCGGTCAGCGCGCCGACTGCGGGTTCGACTACCAATGTTGGTCCGGAAGGCGCGTTACTGCGCGATTTGGAAGCGCTGCGTGGACGGGTGCGCGGGCGACGCGTGCGCCGGGTGATGATCGCGGCGCTAATCGTGGTCGTGCTGTTGGCGCTGGCGGCGTTGCACCTGAGTGGCGTGATTGCCGCATCGACTTCGGCCGCGACGTCAAACGCAGCGGCCGCCGGAGCCCCGCCGTGACCCAAGGCGTGGTCCCGTGTCCGCGCTGTCGCGCACCGGCCGACGCGCGTGCGGTGATCGGCGGCACGCTCACCTGCGCTATCTGCGCGCACCGGTGGAGCCCGGCGGTGAGCACCATGACCACTTCCGGCGGAACGCTGAATTCCACTGCGCTCAGCGCCGCGGCCCGCCAGCCCAGCGGCGAATACTTGCCGGATGAAACCCCGGTCGGCGCCCTGAAGGCGCTGACCACGCGTCACGATAGTCATGCTAGTGTGCCGCCGCGACCAGCCGTAGTGGTGCGACATTCGGACGCGCGGGCGCCGTCAGATATGGCGTTGCCCGCCATTGATCCGGCGATCGTGCGCGGCGTCGAAGTGGCCCGGCCCGCCACCACCAGCCGCCATCGTCAACGTCCGCCGCTATTCCCCGAACCATCCGTGCCCGAGCCAACCGCGCCCGATGCCACTGGCGAGGCCAGCGGCAACTTTGATGCCGACTTGTTCGACCGCTTGGAAAACGAAGCGCAGTCGGCGCGCGCGCGGCTGAACACCGTAGCCGAACTCACTTTCGACACGCCCGGCAGTGGTCGGCTGCCGGTGACGGCGTGGGCTGGGTGCCCGGTATGCGGCCATAGTTTCACCGCGGTCACTGGCGGCGGTCAGCAGCGCTGCCCGCAATGTGGTACCGGCTTTGACCAGCTCAGCGGCAAACTCGAACCGGCCGATGGCCGCCGCGCCGAAGGCGGCGATCAACTGATCGGCCGGCAGCTGCGCGGCTGCTTGATCGACCGCAAAATCGGCGAAGGCGGCATGGGCGCGGTTTATCACGCGCGACAGCTAAGCCTGGACCGCAGCGTCGCGGTGAAGGTGCTGCCGGCCGAATTGGCGCGGAATCGCAACTTCATTTCACGCTTCGAGCGCGAAGCCAAAAGCCTCGCCCGGATCAACCACCCAAACATTTTACACATCTACGATTTTGGTGAGGAACCGGCGATCGGCGTGTATTTCATGGTGATCGAGTTCGTCGATGGCCGTGATTTGGGCGACATCCTCAACCGGCGCGGGACGCTAGCCGAACTCGAAGTGTTGGACCTGATTCGGCAGGCGGCGATGGGCCTGCAACGCGCGGCCGAAGCCGGCGTGATTCATCGCGACATTAAACCCGACAATCTGCTTTTGGGCCCCGACGGGGTGTGCAAAGTTTCGGATTTCGGTTTGGCCAAGGGCTATGGCGCGCAGACCGAAGTCACCGGCATTGGCATCCGGGTCGGCACGCCGGCGTTCATGAGCCCGGAGCAATGCGACGGCGTCGAAGTCGATTTCCGCTCTGACGTCTACAATTTGGGCTGCACCGCGTATCTGTGCCTAACCGGCCGGCTGCCGTTCGACGGCGAAACGCCGTTCGCGATCATGCTGAAGCATAAGACCGAGGCGGTGCCGTCGCTGCGGCAGTATGTGGCGGTCGATGCACGCACCGATGCGTTGATTGGCCGCATGCTGGCGAAGCGGCCGACCGAACGCTGTGATAGCTGGAAAGAACTGGTGCAGGAGCTTGAGCAGCTGATGCGCGACCTCGCGCCCGGCGTGGCGATGCGCAAGACCCACGGCCCGCTGCAGGCCTTGCCGGCGCAGCCTGCACCAGGGGCGCCGTCGGCCATGCATCATCCCGCGACCATCACCAGTGTCGGCCAGATCGATATGCCAGATGGTCCCAATGAGGGTCGGGCCGCCGATATGGCGGTGCCCGAATGGCTACGCCCGGTCGATGACCGGCCGCTCGTCGCCAGCGCTTCGTCCACCCCGCCGGCGGCCATGCCCACGCCTGCGACCGATCAGGCGCCCCCGCCCGGCACCACCCGGCCGCTACGCACCAGCCGGCGTCTGGAAGTCGAGCTTGGCCTGGCGCGTGAACGCGGGCGCGAACACGAAGCCGCCGCGCGCACCGCCAGCGGCGATCGCTTGGCCGCTGCCGGCCAGCACGACGACGCGGCCGCCGAATGGGACGCAGCCGCGGCGCTGTTGGCCGATGACCAGCGCAGCACTGAACTACAAGCGCGCGCGGTGGCCGCGAAGCAGGCCGGCCGGCGTCGGCGCGTCGGGCGCAGTGTGTTGGTGCTGGCGGCGACGCTGGCGGTGCTGGCCGGGTTGGCGTGGGCGGTGCCGCCACTGGTGCACAATTTCCTCGCCGATCGTGAACTGGCCGCGGTCAGCGCGATCAACGACGAGCGTCAGCGTCTGCCGGCGCTCAAGCGTTTGGTCGCCGAACGCGGCGCGCCGTGGGCGTGGTACACGGCGATGTTCCGGCGCGGCTACGAGATCACCGCTGTCACCGCCGCGCAGAGCCAGATCGCAGCCAGCAGCGTGACCACGGCAGCTGGTTCCAGCGCGGTGCTTCGACCGGTTGCCGACCTGGATGAACTTGAACGCGCGGCCGCCGATCCGCGCGTCGATTGGGCCACCGTGGTGCGGCAGGCCGAAGCCTTGGCGACTCGGGTCAGTGGTCCGGCGGTCTTGCGCGTTGCACAGCTGCGCGCGCTGGCCAGCGAACAGCTGCGCGCGCAGACCACGCTGATCGAAAAGATCGAAACCCTAGTCGCCAGCGGCGCCCACGGCGCGGCGTTGGACGCCGCCACGGCGTTCCGGCGCGATCAGCAGCGAGCCGGCGAATTGACTGCACGTTTGCCGCTCCCGGGCCGACTGACCCTTAGCGGCGATCGGCCGGTGACCGAGGCGAGTGTGCGCATCGACGGGGTCGCGCTGACGCCGGTGGGCGAACGCCGCTTCTGTCGTTCAGCCATCCGCGCGGTGGTGGTCGAGGCCGATGTCGAGGGTTTGAGTCCGGTGAAAACCACAGTTCCAGCCGCGGCCACGGTCGACGAGCAGACTGTCGCACTGCACCTGCGGACGAAGCCAGCGTGGAGCACCAGCCTGGGCGGCGGCGCAGCGTGGACCGCGATGCAGGCCGTGGGTGAGGGCGTGTTGGTACAGCGCGCTGATGGATTGTGGCTGCTGGATGCCGCCACTGGCGCGGTGCGCGCCACGTTCCCGCAAGCGCCGGTGGCCGAGCCGTTGGCGCTCACACGTGACGGGACGCAGATGCTTGCCGGCGCTGCCGGCGGGCAGTTGCTGCGTTTGGAAACCGCAACGCTGACGGTGGCCGACACGCCGTGGCGTGGGCGTGGCGTGGTGTTGGCCGCGGTCAGTTACGAACCGGTACTGCGCCCCGGGCAACACGCGCTGGCTTTGGTCGAGCAAGTTGGCGGCAACCGTAATGTGGTGGTGGCGATCGACGGTGTCGAACGTTGGCGATTGAATGCGCTCGACGCCGGCGGCGTGGTCAGCGGACAGCCGACCTGGCTGGCGCATCGCGATGAGCGCTTGGTGGTGCTCACTGACGGCGCGCTGCGCACCGTCGACGAAGACGGCGGCGACGGTCAAACCGCAGCGTTGCCGGCGCCGCGTACCGGCGCGCCGGTGCTGTTGGATGCCGCCGGGCTGCTGTTGGTGCCGACCACCTTGGGCATCGAAGCGATCCATCTGAAAGGTGCGGATGCGCTGCGACCGTTACCGGATGCACAGCTTGCGGCGTTGGGCCCGGCACGTCTATCCAGTGACGGCGATCAGGTGCTGGCGGCGCGCGGCGATCGCGGTTTGGATCTGCTGCGCTGGGACGGCAATGCCTTCGCCGTGGTGTGGTCGGTGGACGCCGAGCAGCGCTTTGCCACCGCGCCGGCGTTGGCCGCCGATAGTGCCGTCACCGCCGACAGTGCCGGCACGCTGACCGTGCGCGGTCGCGCTGACGGCCGCGTGCAGGCGCGCATCAGCCATGGCACGCCTTTAGCGACCACGCCGCTGGTCGCCGGCGGTCAGGTGACGGTGATCGACGTCAATGGCTCGGTCAGCAGTTATCGTCTGCCGTAATCATCGGCCGTAATCGCGGCGGCTCTGCATCGTTCTGCCACGGGCGGCTGCTGTTTGACTGTTTCGGCAGTCAACGTCTTGGCGCGATGACACGCGCGGCGCATGCGCTTCAATGCGCGACATGCAGCCGGGCGAACACGACGAGATCGAAGTTAAGTGGCGGCTTGAGGCCGCCGGCCATGCACGGTTGGAGCAGGAACTGACTGCGCTCTTGGGCGCGCCGCGGCGGCTGCAGCAGCACAATGTGTTCTATGATTCGGTCGATTTTCGGCTGCGCGCCGCGCGGGTGAATCTGCGTCTGCGCAGCGAAAATGGTCGCGTGTTGCTGACCTGCAAAGCGCGCGTTGCCGGCGCAGAAGGCTCGCATTTTCAGCATCACCGTGAATGGGAGTGCTGGATCCAGATTGCGCCTGAACTGCTGCTGCCGGGCGCAGAGTTGGCGTGGGGCGAGTTGGAATTGCCCGACTGGATTCGCGCACCGCTGCTTTTCACAGGAGCTGCTGACGCTGTTAGCGCAGCCGCTGACGCAGCCGCTGACGCTGAGGCCGCGCCGCTGCGCTGCCTGGGCGGCTTCGCCAATCTGCGCTTGGAATGGTCGGCGCCTCATGGCGAACTGGTGTGCCTGGACCGCACCGATCTCGGCGTGCGCGTCGACTATGAGTTGGAAATCGAGACCGCTGATCCTGCCGTCACCACCGCGAGTTGGCAGGACCACCTGAACGGCTGGGCGATCGCACCGGTGTTGCAACGCGAATCGAAGTTCGCGCGCTTCGTCGCCCTGGCGCAGGCGCGCGCGGTTGGCTGAGCGCAGGGCGCTCTTCTCACTGCTTGGGCGGAATGCCTTCCGCCGTGCCGGAACCGGCTAGGTTCCCCCCCTCCGCGGAGAGCCTATTTGTGAGCAACCCCTTCGATTTCCTCGATCCCCTGGTCGAGCTAGAAGCCAAGATCGCCGACCTCGAAAGCCTGGGCGACAGCACCGGCCTGAACATGGCGCCGGAAGTGCTGTCGCTGCGCGAAAAACTGGCCGGCGAAACGCGCCGCACCTTTGCGAAGTTGACGCCGTGGCAGCGCGTGCAGCTGTCGCGGCATCCGCTGCGGCCGCAATCCACCGACTACATCGATCACATGTTGGAGGGCTTCGTGCCGCTGGCCGGCGACCGTGCCTTCGGCGACGATCAGGCGATCATCTGCGGCCTGGGCCGGTTGCTGGGCCAGCCGGTGATGGTGATCGGACAGCAGAAGGGCAAGGACGTGCACGAACGCCGGCGCTGCAATTTCGGCATGCCGCACCCCGAAGGGTACCGCAAGGCGATGCTGAAAATGCGCATCGCGGAAAAATTCCGCATTCCGGTGTTGTGCTTGATCAACACCCCCGGCGCATTCCCCGGCGTTGAAGCCGAAGAGCGCGGTCAGTCGATCGCGATCGCTGAAAACATCCGCGACCTGGCCCTGCTGCGCACGCCGGTGATCGTGGTGGTGATCGGCGAGGGCGGTTCTGGTGGGGCTTTGGGCATCGGCGTCGGCGACCGCATGGTGATGCTTGAAAACAGTTATTTCTCGGTGATTTCGCCCGAAGGTTGCGCCGCCATTTTGTGGAAGGATGGCGCCAAGAAGGATCTCGCCGCCGAGCGCTTGGGCCTGACCGCGGACAAACTCAAAGCGCATGGCATCGTCGATGCGATCGTCGAAGAGCCCGCCGGCGGCGCGCATCGGCAGCCAGTGGCGATGGCGCACACGCTGCGCGACGTGCTGGCGAAGCATCTGCGTGAACTGCAGGCGCTGACCACCGACGAACTTTTGGAACGCCGTTACCGCAAACTGCGCGCGATCGGCCAAGTGCACGATGACGTCGAAGCCGCGGTGCAGGCCTGAACGTGACGGTGACCCCGCGCCTGGGCGCGATCATCATCGTGCGCCCGCAGCGCGCCGAGATCCTGTGCCAACGCTTGTTGGCAGATGGCCTGTTGGATGAGCTCAGCGCCGAAGAAGTGCGTGGTTATGGTCGGCAGAAAGGCCATCTCGATCGCTATGAGGGCGCCGAATACGCGATCGATTTCCTCCCGAAGGTGCGCATCACCGGCACTCTCTTGCGTGCGCGTCGGGACGAACTGATCGACCGCGTCTGTGCTACTTGTCGCACCGGACGCATTGGCGACGGGAAGGTTTTTCTTGTTCCGATATTTCTAGAACAGTCGATCTCTGTCGAGTGACGCAGCCAAACAAATCGACAATTTCCCGCGTAGCTCGCTAAGCATACATGTTCACCAATCGGCCACCGCATCCCGCGGGGCCAAATCCCAGGAGTTTCCTCATGCGTTTCCTCCTCATCGCCGCTCTGTTCATGGGCGCCGTCGCCCCCACCGTCTTCGCCGCCGACGTGGCCCCCGCCGCCGACAGCATGAAGGCCGTCAACACCGTGTGCCCCGTCTGCGGCGGCAAGGTTGACGCCAAGATCGAACCAGTCGTCGCCATGGTCGACGAGAAAAAGGTCATGATCGGCTGCTGCAAAATGGAATGCCACGACATGGTCGCCAAGGACGCCGCCAAGTACGCGCCCTCCGCCACCGCCAACAAGCAGTGGAAAGCCGAAGCCCAGGTCAAGTAATTCAGGCTACATTAGCCTGTTTTTTTGCTGGTTTCGCACCGCGCTCGGCCTTGTGCCGGGCGCGGTTTTTTATGTCCGCGGCTTAGCGCGATTCCCACGCGTCATGGAACGCCACCCACTGCGCCGGCGCGCAGGCGATAAAGCGCGTCAGTGCGCGCGTCACGCGCGCACTGAGGTCCGCGACCTGCGCGCCCTTGGGCAGCGTCGCATCAGCGCACAGCGGCTTGCCGACCACCAGGGTGAAGCTGAGCGGCCCGCTGCGCAGGAGCGCCACCGGAATCACCGGTGCGCCGGTTTGCACCGCCAAGGCCGCGGGGCCGCTGGGCACGCGCATTGGCGCGCCGGCGACCTGCATGCGTAGACCGTGGCCACTGCCCTTGAGGCTGCTGTAGGCACGATCGCCCAACAACCCCAACACCCGGCCGTCTTTCAGCGCGCGCAAACTCGCGAGCGGCGCGCGGTCGAGCAGCAAACTGCGACAGCCGACCGCGGCGCGTCGACGCTCAAAAATATGGTCAATTACCGGATCGCCGTGGGTGCGCGCGATCGCCTCGACCTGCGTGACCAGATTCAGGCGGTGCGCGGCCGCCAACAGCAACTCCCAGTTACTGTGCACCGTCACCATCACCGCCGGTCCCGGCCGAGGGCGCACGAGGAAGACGCCGTAGGGATCCACCAACGTCAGTCGCTCGGGCGCCAGCAACCAGTGCGGCAGCCGATGCAGGCGCAGCGATTCGGCGACCGCGACGGCGAACGCGGTATAACTGCGGCGCACCGCGCGCGCGCGCGCGTCGGGACACGCGGCCGGAATCAGGTGCGCTAAATTGCGCGCCACCGTCCGGCGCCCGTGGCCATCGATCAGCCACACCAATGTGCCGATGCCCCACGCCACCACCCACGCCAGGGCATAGGGAATGGTCGCTGCGACATCAGTCATCGCACGGTAAACCACGCGTTTCAGGCGCGGATGCGCGGCCAGCAGATCGCGGCTCATGCCGAGCGTCGCGCCGCGCTTGGTATCACTTGGCCCGCCCATCCACGAACACCAACCGCGGCTGCAATTCGCCGCGCCAGCGTCCGGCCTGTGGCCGCACCAACACGTCGAAGCGCGCGCCGGTGGCGCTGAAGTCCGCGAACTGACGGCGTACTTTCCACGCCAGCAGTTCACGCATGCCGCCGCCGGCGTCGGTCAGCGGACCGCGCAGGTGGTCGCCGTTGACGCCGAAAAGACGTGGTTTTTGCACAAAATTCGCCGCGCCGATTTTTAGTAATGGCTCCGGATTGGCGATGCCGAACGGCCCCATCACTTCCAACTGGGCAAAAAAATCTGCGTCCAATTCGCTGATCGCGGTGTCGGCGTCGTAGTCAGTGCGCAGGCTGTCGCTGCCGGCCGGACGGCGCGCGCCGACATGCGCTTCGAACGCGGCGCGGAAGGCGGCGACGTTCTCGGGCGCGATCGACAATCCGGCCGCCATCGCATGGCCGCCGCCCTTGATCAGGTGCGTGCGGCAGGCGTCTAAGGCCTCGCCCAAATGGATTTGCGGCACTGAACGCAGACTGCCTTTGCCGACACCGTCGGCGATCGCGATCACCGCAGTGGGCTTGCCGAACTGCTCGACCAAACGGCTGGCGACGATGCCGACCACGCCCTGATGCCAGCCCTCGCCGGCGAACACCAAACTGGCGCGGGTGGCAAACGCGTGGTCGGCCTCGACCGCCGCGATCAGGTCGGTGGTCAGCAGATGCGTCAGGCGTTTGCGCTCTTCATTTTCGGCCACGATCCCGGTCAGCGTGGCGCGCGCCTCACCGTCGTCGGTCGCGGTCAGCAACCGGATGTTGGCCATCGCGCTGCCGACCCGCCCGGCGGCATTCAGGAGCGGTCCTAATTTCCAACCGACATCGCCGGCATTGATATCGCCGTCCAGGCGTGCCTGCGCCAACAGCGCGCGCAAACCAGGATTGGTAGTGCGCACCAACGCCTGCAAGCCGTGATGCACCAAAACGCGGTTTTCACCATTCAAAGCCGCACAATCGGCGATCGTGCCGATCGCCACTAAGCTTAAACTGTCGAGCAGAAATTCGCGCAGCCGCGCGGTCACTTTGACGCCGACATCGGTCGAGCCGCCGCTCAGAATTTGCGCCGTGGCCCAGGCCAATTTCCAGGCCACGCCGACCCCGGCGAGCGCCTTGTCGGGATAGGTGCAGCCGGGTTGGTTCGGGTTGCAAATCGCGGTGCATTCCGGCAGTGAGCCCTGCGGCAAATGATGGTCGGTGATGATGACCGCACAGCCGGTTTCGGACTCGATGCGCCGCGCCAGACCGTGATCGGCGATGCCGCAATCAACCGTGACCAGAACCTGCGCGCGGTGCTCGACCACTGCCGCCAAACTGGCCTCGCCCAAGCCATAGCCGTCGATGCGGCGATGCGGGATGAACGCCGTCGCCTGATGCGAACACGCGCGCACGAACAGCGTCAGCAGCGCCGCCGCGGTCGAACCGTCGACGTCGTAATCGCCGTGGATCAGGATGCGTTCGCGTTGATTGATCGCCTGCGCCAAGCGCTGCGCCGCGACTTCCATGCCGCGCATCAGCACCGGCCGGTGAAGGTCGGACAGTTTGCGCGCCAACCACGCCTGCGCCTGCGCCGCGCCCTGAATCCCGCGCAGCGCCAACAGCCGCGCGGCGAGCGGACTCAGCCGTAGATCCTGTTCGAGTTCTGCGACCACGTCGGCCGGCACCGTGCGGCAGGTCCATTCCCGCAGCGCGGTCAGCATCGCCGGCCGGTTGGTTGCATGCGCGCACGATGCGTCCGAGGCTGAGACGAACAAGGACGCCCGGTGATTTCTTCTGCGCCGCCGTCATCGACCGAATCCACCGCCATGCCCGTCGACCACGCGCACACCACCTTGCGCTGGGATCGGCTGCGCGCTCTGGCCACCGGGCCGTTCAACGCCACTGCCGCGACCTTCGCGCTGATCGTCACGGTCCAGCATTTTCATGCGTCAGCAGGCGCGAAAGCGCTGTTGGCCAGCGGCGGTAGCCTGGGTTATTTGCTGACGCCGCTGTTACTGACCTTGGTGGCGTGGTTGGGCCTCAGCGCTGCGCGCGCCTACAGCGTGCTATTGGCCATCTCGGCCGCGGCGGTCGCGGTGGCTGGACTGCTGCCGTGGTTTCCGCCGTTTTGCGTTGGGCTGTTGCTGGCGTCGGCGCTGTGCAGCGCGGCGGCGCCGCTGATCGCGATGTATTGGCGGCAGAACGTGGCCGAGGCGACGCGCGGCCATTGGTTTTCGCGCATGACCCGCGTGGAAGTGATCGGAAATGTGAGCGTCACGGTGCTGACCGCGCTGTGGATCGGGGCGCATCCAGAACGCTACCGGCCGGTGTTGCTGTTGGTGGCGGTCGCGTTGGCAGTGGCGGCGTGGGCGGTGGCGCGCATTCCCGGGCAGCCCCTTGTCGCCGCGGCTGGTCATCCGCTGCGCGCGCTGCGCTGGCTGTGGCTCGACCCGCGTTTTGGCCGCATCACTGCGTCGACCATGGTCATGGGTTTCGCCAATTTTGCCGCGCTGCCGCTGCGCGTGGAATGGTTGGGTAAAGCCGAATACGGCTTCAGTTATCGGCCGGACGTACTGCTGCTGCTGTTGGTGATCGTGCCCGGCGTGGTGCGCTATGCGGCGCTGCCGCTGTGGGGCCGGCTGTTCGATCGCATGGATTTTTTGTGCCTGCGCATGTTCATCAATGCGTGCTTCATCGGCGCGATGCTGGCGATGTTCGCGCCGTGGTGGCCGGCGCAGGTGTTGGGTTCGATCCTATTCGGCGTGGGTTTTGCCGGCGGCGACATCAGTTGGAATCTGTGGGTGACGAAAATCGCGCCGCCAGAACACGCCGACGAATACATGTCGGTGCATGTATTCCTGACCGGCGTGCGCGGACTGCTGGCGCCATTCGTCGCCTTCCATCTGGCGCTCGCGACCACGCCGCAGGTGGTCGGGTTCAGCTGCGCGGGTTTGGTGATGCTGGCCTCGCTGATGCTTCTTGGCGAACGGCGGCCGGCGCAGGCGCTGCCGTAGGCTATCGGCATTGCCGTAGGCTTGGCCGATGCACGACGTCCGTCCCGCCTAAGGATGTGTCCATGACCACTCGCCTATTCCTGTTGCTGACCTTCGTGTTTACCGCCGCCGTCGCCGCCGAGCCGCTGTCGGCGCCTTTCCCGCACGAAAAATCGGCAATTCCCGTCGATCCCGCGGTGCGCTGGGCCGCCTACGACAATGGCTTTCGCGCTGCGTTCCTGGCCAATCAGCAGCCGAAAGACAAAGTCACGCTGCGGCTGTTCGTCGATGCCGGCAGCCTGTTCGAGGACGACGACCAACGCGGCCTGGCGCATTTTCTTGAGCACCTGGCGTTCAAAGGTTCGACCCGGTTTCCGCCCGGCACCCTGATCACCACGTTGCAAGGTTTGGGCTTGGCCTTTGGCGCGCACACCAACGCCCACACCTCCTTCAACGAAACCGTGTACAAACTCGACCTGCCCGATGCGAAGGCGGAAACGCTCGCCGTTGGCTTGCGCGTGATGGCCGATTGGGCCGGCGGATTGCTGATCCGGCCGGAAGACGTCGAGAGCGAACGCGGCGTGATCCTGGCCGAGATGCGTGACCGCAACACGCCGGACTTTCGCGTCTGGCAGGCCAGTTCACAGGCGACGTTCGCCGGCACGCGCATTCCGGAACGCATCACCATCGGTTTGGAGCGCACGGTGCAGGCGGCGACCGCGGCGCGACTGCGCGACTTTTACGAGCTGTGGTATCGGCCCGAGCGCATGGTTTTGTCCGTCGTCGGCGCGATTGATCCCACTGCGGCCGAAACCGCGGTGCGCGCCGAGTTCGCTACGCTCGCCCCGAAACGTGCAGCGCTGCCGGCGCCGGATTTGGGCACGCCGGAGCCGGGCGGGGACGAAGTGGTGATGTGGCACCGCGAGGCCGAGGCCGAGGACACCAACGCGTCGGTTGACGAGGTGCAGCGTGCGCCGCGTAAAACCGACAGCGTAGAGGTGCGGCGAGTCGCGCTGCTGCGCCAGCTTGGTGCGCAGGTGGTGTCGCGGCGCCTCAGCGATTATGCCGAAGCGCATCCCACCGGCGCATTGATCAGCGGCGAAGCCTACGCCTATGAATGGTTGGAATTGACCATCGTCGGCGTGAATGCTCGCGCCCGCACCGGGCAGTCGGCGGCGGCGCTGGAATTGGTCGCGACCCAACGCCGTAGCCTGATGCAATTCGGCCCCAGCGCGGCCGAACTCGCGACTGCGGTGGCAGCAATGCAGAGCGATTTGGACACCGCGGTGGCGCAGGCCGGATCGCGCACCAACAGCGGTCTGGCCGACGCGCTGTACAGCACGGTTCGTGATGGCCGCGTGTTCCAGACACCTGAACAACGCCGTGCGCTACTGTTGCCGCTGCTGCGCGCCGCGACGCCGGAAAGCGTCCGCGATGCCTGGGAAAATGGCGGTGGCAGCATCTACACCGAGCACGTGGCCGCGACCGTCACCGGCCGCGACGACCTGGGCGCGCATGGCCAAGCTGATCTCGACGAAGCCTACAAGCGCGCCGGGCACGCCGAGCTAACGCCGCCCGCCACTGTCGCAGTCGCGCCGTGGGCCTACGGCAATGTGCCCCCGACCGCAACGGTGGTTAGCAACAATGAAGCTGCCTTAGGCGTGCGCCGCGTCGCGTTCGCCAACCACGTGCAGGCATCGCTGAAACAGACCGATTTCCAACCCGGCCAAGTGCTGCTGCAAGTCCGGCTACGTCTGCGCGGCGCGAACGGCAAAGAACTCAGCGCGGACGGCAAAGTCGCGCCGCGGCTGCCTGGACTTAGCGACCTCATTAACCGCGCCCTGCGCAGCGGCGGCTTGGGCAAACACACCGCGCGCGAACTGCGCGAGCTGTTCGCGGCCAGCAGCATTCAACTCAGTGGCCCAGATTTTTCCGATGATGCAGCACTGTTCACCGCCAGTTGCACGCCGGCAGAATTGCCGCGCGCAGCCGAGCTGATCCGCGCCTTCATCGTCGATCCGGCCTGGCGCAGCGAAGCCGAAGCGCAGGCGAAAAGCGCGTGGCTGGAAGAACTCGCGAGTGTCGTGACCGATGTCGAAGCGCAGGTCGAACGGCGCTTCACCGCGCTGATCGTCGGCAATGACCCGGCGCGCCGCCCGGTCCAGATCGACGAAGCGAAAAGCACTGATTTTGCCGCTGCGATTCGCTGGTTTCGACCGATCCTCACGCACGCTCCGTTGAGCGTCACGGTGGTCGGCGACATCGATCGCGACGCCGCCCAGGCCGCGGTTGCGCGCGCCTTCGGCGGCTTGGGCGAACGTTGGCCGCTGCCTGCGTTCACGACGGCGACACTTGCGGCGGCGGCGTTACCGCCGACCGCCGCGTGGCCGATCCAGCAAGCGCGCATCGATGTGCCCGGCGTGGCCGCGAAGGCCGAGGTGCGCGTCGCCTGGCCCACCAACGACGGCTATGACGTCGCGCGCAATCGCCGCCTGGGACTGCTGGCGCAGGCCTTCGGCGAACGTCTGCGCGTGCGCCTACGCGAACAGTTGGGCCAAGCGTATTCTCCCTACGCCTTCCGCTCGGCCAGCGACGCTTTCCGCGGTTTCGGCTTCATCGCCGCCGTCGCCGGCGTGCCGCCCGAACGCGCGGACGACGCCCGCGCCACCATCCTGGCGATCGCCGCCGACCTGCATGACCACGGCATCGACGACGCGTTGTTGGCGCAGGTGAAAACGCCGACCGTCAAAGGCCTAGCCGCCCGCCGGCAGCGCAACGACTACTGGCTGTCTTCGGTTCTTGAACGTCTGCCCGAGCAACCCTTCCGCCTCGATTGGGCCGCCGCCATGGAAGCCGACTACGCCGCGATCACCGCCGCCGAGCTAAGCGTTTTGGCCGCGCAGTATTTCGACAACGACAAGGCCCTGACCGTCACCGGCGTCTGTGTTGGAACGCCGGCCAGCGTCCCGCGTAAGGATTGACGCTCGGCGCCGTCCGGGGTACGGACTTCATC
>JBBROQ010000009.1:0-36459 GCA_038229115.1 Planctomycetota bacterium
GGTCCGGTAATGTTGGTGCATCGGTGACCAAGCTGATCGCGCCGGCGCTGCTGGCCGTGGTACCCGCAGCCGGATTCGCCGGCGGGCTAATCCCCGGCGGCTGGCGTTTTATCGCGGTGATCTATGCGGTGGCGGTGGTGTTGATGGCGGTGCTGCTGTGGGTGGCAACGCCGCGCGATGATCGCCGGCCCGGTCGCGGCCGACCACTGTCGGCGATGCTGGCGCCGCTGGCGCGGGTCCGCGTTTGGCGCTTTTCACTCTACTACGTCGTGGTGTTCGGCGCGTATGTCGCGCTGTCGCTGACCCTGCCGCGCTATTACGTCGACGTTTATCATCTGAAGTTGCCCAGCGCGGCGCTGCTGACCTGTCTGTTCATCTTCCCTGCGAGTTTGCTGCGCCCCGCGGGCGGCTGGCTGAGCGATCGCTTCGGCCCGCGCCGGGTGATGTATGCGGTGCTGATCGCGATGACGCTGGCGCTGTTGCCGCTGTGTTTCCGTGGTGTCGGCATGATCGAGTTCACCGCCTTGGTGGTGGCAGTCGGCGTTGCGATGGGCATCGGCAAGGCCGCGGTGTTCAAATACATCCCCGACTATTTTCCGCACGATGTCGGCGCGGTCGGCGGACTCGTCGGCTGCTTGGGTGCGCTTGGCGGTTTCGTGTTGCCGCTGCTATTCGCGTATTTGGGCAAAGGCATGGGCCGGCCAGAGGCGACCTGGATGATCATGTTGGCGGTGACAGCAGTCAGCCTGCTGTGGCTGCACGTCACAGTTCTGCGGATGTCGCGTACCGCCGCCACCGGCACCGAGCTGCCGTGATGCGCGGTCGATTGTTGCTGCCGCGATGAAGCTGCCGCCTCCGGCGAAAAGCACCTGTTGTTACTGCGGCGTCGGCTGCGGCATCACGGTACGTCGTGAACGGAACGGCAACCTGACCCTGGCCGGTGATGCCGAGCATCCATCCAGCAAAGGCATGCTGTGCAGCAAGGGGAAGACCCTGCTGCATGTGGTGGCAGCGCGCGCCGATCGCCTGACGCATCCGCAAATGCGCCGAAAGAAAACTGATCCGCTGCGTCGGGCGAGTTGGGACGAAGCGATCGCGCATATCGCGGCCGAGTTTCAGCGCCTGCAAGCCACGCACGGCCGCGACGCCGTCGCGTTTTATGTCTCGGGCCAATGCCTGACCGAGGAATATTATATCGCCAACAAACTGGCGAAGGGCTTCCTGGGCACCAACAACATTGACACCAATTCGCGCCTGTGCATGTCCTCGGCGGTGGTCGGGTATAAGCAGACCCTGGGCGCGGACGCGCCGCCGGTGTGCTATGAGGATCTGGACTGCGCCGACACGTTCTTCATCACCGGCGCGAATCCGGCGTGGGCGCATCCGATCATTTTCCGCCGCATCGAAGCGCGTAAAGCCGCCGCGCCGGATCACGTGAAACTGATCTGCGTCGATCCGCGCAAAACCGCCACGGCTGCCGTTAGCGATCTGCATTTGCCGATCAAACCCGGCAGCGACGTCGCGCTGTATCACAGCATTGCGGCCGAACTGCTGCGCACCGGGCAACTGGATTTGCCGTATATCGCCGCGCATTGCGATGGTTGGGACGCGTTGCAGAGCGAACTAGCGCAGTGGCCACTCACGCGCGGCGCCGAGGTCTGCGGCGTGCCGGCGGCCGACATTGCTCAAGCGGCGGCGTGGTTGGGCGGATCACGTCGCTTCCTATCACTGTGGACCATGGGCCTGAATCAATCGGCGGTGGGCGTCGATAAGAACGTGGCGTTGATCAATCTGTCGTTGCTCACGGGCAAGATTGGGAAGCCGGGTTGCGGGCCGTTCAGTTTAACCGGCCAGCCCAATGCGATGGGCGGGCGCGAAGTCGGCGGTCTCGCCAATCTGCTGCCGGCGCATCGCAACCTCGCCAATCCAGAACATCGGGCCGAGGTCGCACGGTTCTGGGGCGTGCCGGATGATCGCATCGGCGCGCAGCCCGGCCTGACCGCGGTCGAGATTTTCGTCGCCGCCAACAGCGGCAAACTGAAGGCGCTGTGGGTGATCTGCACCAATCCTTCGGCATCGCTGCCGGATGCGTGGCAGGTGGAAGAAGGCCTGAAGAAACTTGAGCTGTTGGTGGTCCAGGACATCTATCCCACCGACACCACACCGTTCGCCGACGTGGTTTTACCGGCGGCGACCTGGCTGGAAAAAACCGGCACCATGACCAACAGCGAACGCCGCATCGCGCTGCTCGACAAAGCCGTCGATCCACCGGGCGAGGCGTTGCCCGACACGGAAATTTTGCGGCGATTCGCGGTCGCGATGGGGTGGGGGAAATCGTTCGCCTATGCTAACGAAGAAGCCGTATTCCGCGAACACGCGGCGTTGACCAAGGGCACCGACTGCGACATCAGCGGCCTGGATTACGGCCGGCTGCGCGAGCTGCGCTCGGCGCAGTGGCCGGTGCCGACGCGCGATTCGATCGGCACGCCGCGGCTGTACGGCGACGGCGTATTTACCACGCCCAACGGGCGGGCGCAGTTGCGCGCGCCAGCATTCGCCAACCGCAGCGAAGCACTCAGCGCCGAGTTCCCATTGGTGCTGACCACCGGCCGCCTGCGTGATCAGTGGCACACCATGACCAAGACTGGCCGCGTCGGCAAACTCTTGGCTCATGCCGATGCGCCGATCTGCGAACTGCATCCTGACGACGCGCACGCGCGCGGCATTGTTGAGGGCGACATCGTCGAGGTGCACGGCGCACGCGGCATGAATCAGGTGCGCGTGACCGTCACCACCGACATCCGTCCGGGCGTGGTGTTCTTGCCGATGCATTGGGGCACGCGTTTGGGCGGCGAGCGCGGGCGCGCGAACAATCTGACCTCGTCGATCGTCGATCCGATGTCGAAAGAACCGGATCTAAAATATGCCGCGGTGCAGGTGCGAAAGTTCGATCCGCCGCCGCAGCGGATCCTGATCGTCGGTGCCGGCGCCGGCGCGTTGGGCTTTGTCAGCGCGCATCGCCGCGCGCGGCCGCAAGACCGACTTGAGATTTTTGGCGAAGAGCCCGAGGCGATCTACAACCGCGTCGCGCTGCCGCATTTTATCGATGGCAGCCAACCCTGGCATGAGCTGGTGCGCGCCGATGTCGCCGATCTGGCCGCGCAAAACGTGCATTTTCACCGTGGTTGCCGCATCACCGCGATCGAGCGCGAAGCCCGCACCATCGTCACTGCGGACGGCGCTCGGCATCCGTACGATCGGTTGGTGCTGGCCACCGGCTCGCGCGCGAATGTGCCCAGCAGCGGCCCGCTCGCGAAGACCGGCGCATTCGGCCTGCGTAATCGCGGTGACGCCGAACGCATCCGGGCGCTCGCACGCGTGGGTGGCAAACCCGCGCAGGTCGTGATCCAGGGCGCGGGACTGTTGGGCATCGAACTCGCCGACGCGCTCGCCGCGTTGGGCTGCAGCGTGACCATCATTCAGCGCAGTCAGCGTCTAATGGGCAAGCAGCTTGATCAGAAAGCTTCGGACATGTTGCTCGAGCAATTGGAAGACCGCGGCATCGCCGTGCGCTTTGAAGCGAACCTGCTGTCGCTGACCGGCACCACCGTCGTCACCGGCGCGAAGCTTGATAACGGCGAAGTGATCCCGTGTTCGTTGTTCGTGTTCGCCACCGGCACCACGCCCAACAGCGAACTGGCGCGCTCGGCAGGCCTGACCTGCGGCAAGGGCATCGCCGTCGATCAGTACCTGCGCACCAGCGATCCCGCGATTTTCGCCATCGGTGAATGCGCCGAACTGAACGGCCGTTCGTGGGGCACCACCGCGACGACAGAGGAACAAGCGCGCGCGTTGGCCGAATACCTGCGCGGCAATCTGCATGCGCCGTACCGCGGTTCAGTGGGCGCGAATATTTTGAAAGTGCATGGCGTGGCGGTGGCCTCAGCCGGCACCGTCGACACCGAAGGCGATCAGTCGCTGGAATCGGTGGTGCTCGAAGATCCGCGCGGCGGCATTTATCAGAAGGCCGTGATTAAGGACGATCGCTTGGTCGGCGTGCTGATGATCGGTGCGACTGCGGGTTTTGCCGCGCATCGGGAACTCATCGCGGCCGGCACCGAATTGGAAGATCGCCGGTCAAGCTTGTTACGTCTTGGCGGCGAAGGCGGCGGCGTCGCCGGCAAGCTGGTGTGCTCATGCAACCAAGTTGGCGAGGACACCATTCGCAGTGCGATCGGCGCCGTTGGTTGCGATTTGGCCGCGGTGTGCACGCGCAGCCAGGCCGGCACCGCCTGCGGCAGTTGTCGACCGGAAGTGGCAAAATTGATCGCCGTCGCCGCCGCAAAGCTGCCGGTTGCAGCAGTGGCCATCAGCGCCTGAACCCGTGACTATTGGCCATGGTGTTCACGCCAGAATTGCCCGCAGCTCGAGGCCTGACCGCGCGCTATGTGCTCGCGCTCAGTCTGGTCGCGTCGTTGTCGCTGATCGCGTTCATCAGTCTGCGCGCCACCATCACCACGCAGGAAACCACCGCGGCGATCGTCAATTTCAGCGGTAAACGCCGCTTCACCTCGCAACGCGCCGCGTTGTACGCGCTGCGCTTAGCGACCGCGGACAACGACGTTGAGCGCACCGTAGCCCGGCGCGAAATGCTGAACTCAATCGCGGTGATGGAACGCGCGCACCGCGGTTTGCTTGATGGCGATCCGACGTTGCACCTGCCCGGACAGCCTTCGCCAGCGATTGCCGCGAAATATTTTTTCGGCGTTAGACCGGTCGATCCGATGGTGCGCGAATACCTCCGCCGCATCCGCGCTCTGGCCGACCTGCCAGCAGAGCAGCTACGCTCCGATCTGCCGGATTTGGCATGGATCCTGCAAGTCGCACCCAACGACCTGCTGGAGGCGCTCGATGATTTGGTCGCTGCCTATCAAAGCGAAAGCGAGCACGCGATCCGCCGTTTGCAGCGGCTCGAAACCGGCGTGTTCATGCTCACGTTGCTGGTGCTCGCGCTTGAGGCGCGCTTCATCTTCCGGCCGATGGTCGCGCAGGTGCGGCGTGAAAGCACGAAGCTGCAACAGGCTCTGGGCTACACCCGCTCGATCGTCGACAACAGTTACGATGCGATCGTCACCATCGGCGCCGACGGCGCGGTCGCCTCAGCCAATCCCGCGGCCGAGCGGCTATTCGGTCGCCGCGAGAGCGACTTGATGCTGGCGCGTTTCAGCGCGTTGGTGGACGACACGTCGTTGTCGGGCGTGCACAGCGTGGTCATCCCGCGGCCCGACCACAGCGTGGTCACCGCCGATGCCGCTTACACCAGCATGCAGGTCGCCGCTGGGCGAGTGGTGATCGCGACGCTGCGCGAAAGCACCGAGCAGCTGAAGCACCACGCGGCCGAACTGGAACGGCGCAATCTGGAACTGGACCAGTTCGCCTATGCCGCGTCGCACGATTTGAAGGCGCCGCTGCGCTCGATCGCCAGCCTCACCGAATGGCTGGAAGAGGACGTCGCCGGCAAGCTCAGCGCTGAATCGACGCGGCATCTGGCCTTAGTGCGCAATCGTGTGCGGCGCATGCACGCGCTGATTGAGGGCATCCATCAGTACGCCACCGCCACCCGTCCATCGGCCCCGGATGAACGCGTCGATGTGCGCGCCCTGGTGCAGGACATCGTCGATGAGCACAACCACGGCGTCCGCTTCAGCGTGACCATCGGCGTGCTGCCGACACTGATCACCGACCGCACGCGCCTATGGCAGGTGTTCGCGAATCTGATCGCCAACGCCATCAAGCATCATCATCGCCCAAGCGGCAATCTTGCGGTCGCGGCCGAACCGGTGCTGCGCGACGGCACTACCGCGTGGTGGCGTTTTAGCGTCAGCGACGACGGCCCCGGCATCGCGCCGGAACACCACGCTAAAATCTTCGTGATCTTTCAGACGCTGTCTGAGCGCTCGGCCGAACGCGCCGCCGGCAGCAACGAGGCCGGGCTGGGCCTGGGCCTGGGCTTGGCGTTGGTGCGCAAAATCGTCGGCGATCACGGCGGCGTGGTCGAGGTGCGCTCGGCACCCGGCGCCGGCGCGACCTTCACGTTTACCTGGCCGGCTCACCTTGCGGAGAACACCTAATGGCTACCGGTACCACCAAGGACCGCCTGCTGCATCTGCTGCTGATCGAAGACGACGAGATCGACGTCATCAGCGTGCGTCGCTGTCTACACGACATCGGTGCCGCGGTGACGCTGAAAGAAGTGTCTTCAGGCGCCCAGGCGTTCGAGGCGCTGCGCGAAAATCCGCGCCTGCCGTGGCTGATCCTATTGGACCTGAACATGCCGCGCATGAGCGGCCTGGAATTCCTGCGCACCTTGCGCGCCGATCCGGCCCTCCGCCATCTGCCGGTGGTGGTGATGACCACCAGCACCGATGAACGCGATGTGCGCGCGGCCTTCGGCCACCATGTTGCCGGCTACTTTGTAAAACCGCTCAATGACGGCCGATTTCGCGACATTTTCAGCGCCATCGAACGGTACTGGCACGCGAGCGAAGTACCGTGATGGCCTCGCTATGAACCTGTTGGTGATCGAAGACGACGAGGTCGATCGTCTGGCCATCCGCCGCTATTTCGCCAAGGCCGAAATGGCGGTGACCATCCACGAAGAAGTCGACGCGCTCGGCGGATTGCGCGCGCTGATCCACGGTGGCTTCGATGGCGCGCTGATGGACTTCCGACTGCCCAATGGCGATGGCCTGCAAGTGCTGCGCGATGCGCGCGCGCAGGGCTGCACCACGCCGGTGATAATGCTGACCGGGCAGGACGACCGCCAGACCGCGATCGATCTGCTGAAGGCCGGCGCGGCGGATTATCTCGGCAAAAACGGACTGACCGCCGAGCGCTTGGTGACCACCGTCACCAATGCAGTGGCGGCCGAACGCGCGCGGCTACGGGCGCAACGCGCCGAACGCGTGCTGACGTTGCTCACCGAAGGCACCGCCGACCGCGTCGGCGCACGCTTCCTGACCGCGTTGTGTGAACGCGTGGCCGAGGCCTTCGGCGCGCGCCTGGTGTTCATTAGCGAAGCCGGCACCGGCACCCGTGGACGCGTCATCGCGCGCGCGCCAGGCGGGTCGTCGCATAGCTCGGCCTGGCTGCCATTGGGCAGCAGCCTTGCACGCCAAGCGCTCAGCGATGGCGGCGCGGTCGAAGACACGCGCTCGGCGGCGGCGCAGCCGGTGTTGGAAGCGTTGGGTATGACCGACGTCGATGGCTGGCTGGAATTGCAGCCGCTGCGCGATGCCGGTGCCGGTGCCGATCGCGTAGTCGGGTTGTTGGGCTTGGTGCTTTCTGGTGGCTCGGACTTGGCTGAACATCGCGCCGGCATGCTGCGGTTGTTCGCAGCGCGCGCCGCGGCTGAACTTGCACGACTTGCGGCCGAACAATCGTTGGCGGTCACTCTGCGCCATGAACACGGCTTAATGGCGTGTGCGCGGGCGCTGCTGTTGGCGCGCGAACCGATGGCGTTCGCCGCGGTCGAAGCCGCTTTGCGCCCGGTTTTGGACGCGTTCACGCAGCAGCGTCTGACGCTATTCCTTAATGATGACGCCAACGACGGGCTATTCGCTGCGGTGGCGCGGGTCGAGCGCAGTCTGCATGCGTCGATGCCATCGGCTCGGCCGTCATCCGCGTTGTCATATCGGGCGGGACTACGTCGCTGGCGCAACGATCTGGAAAATGGCGCGCCGATCAGCGGCGAGGTTCGGCTGCTGCCCGCCGATGAACGGCCGTGGTTGGAAGCACAGGGCGTCACGTCGGTGCTGGCGGTCGCGCTGTATCGCGACGGTGACTGGTGCGGTTTCCTGCGCCTGGACGACACCGTCAGTCTGCACCGCGGATGGACCCGCGATGACGTGCGCTGCCTGCGCGCCGCTGCCGATCTGATCGGTGCGTGGTTGGATCGCCGACCTGCACGCGGCGGTTCGGGGCCGCTGCAGTCGACGGCCACCACCGAGCGAAGCCTCGTTTAAGGAACGTCTGACGGCAGTGCGGCGATCGATTGCTCGCAAATTGGTCAACTCGCTGCACGTAACTACCGTACTCCGGACAGAAATGATGCGGCGATAAGCACCGACCGACTGGCGCGGCATGTGCATACCGGCACAGAATGCAAACTTGGCCCACGCGTGTCGGAACCGTTTTGCAGCTGTTGGATCCGGCCGTTGGCACGCGGCTGATCCTCGAACGGCTGTGGCTGGAGGTGATGTCGTGGAAAAGCATCGGTGGCATCTGGCTGCAATGCCGGCCTGGCCACCTAACGCCGTCCGGCACGTTCATCGTCGGCGAACCGCCCGACAGCGCCGAAGAGATCGCCGCTCTGGCCGGCACCGTGACCGCGCCGATCGCCACCGACGGTCTGCCCGTAGTCGCGCGCCAACTGCGCGACGGCAACGTGCCGATCGCAATCCTGATGGTCAGTCATCGCAATTCCGAAGACGCGGCCGCGTTCCTGGTCGATGTGCTGTCGCGCTACTGCATGGATCGCCTGCGCGTGCAGTTGGAAGTCAGCGAATTGGCCGAAGAAAACCAAGTGCTGCGCGGCGCGCTGTCATTCGATGTGCGCCAGCACGACATCTTGTCCAACAGCGGCACCATGCAGACGCTGATCCAGTCTGCGGTGCGCGCCGCAGCCAGCACCGCCACTGTGCTGATCCAGGGTGAAACCGGCACCGGCAAAGAGCTGATGGCGAAGCTGATCCACACCCACAGCCCGCGCGCACATAAGCCATTAGTGTCGATCAACGCCGGCGCGCTCAGCCCGACGCTGTTGGAGGGCGAACTGTTTGGCCATGTGCGCGGCGCGTTCACTGGCGCGGACCACGATCGCAAAGGCCTCTTTGAAGTCGCCAATGGCGGCACGTTGTTTTTGGACGAGGTCGGCGAGATCGGCGCCGAGGCGCAGGTGCGCTTGCTACGCGTGTTGCAGGAACGCACCATCACCCGGGTCGGCGATCATCAGCCGATCCCGGTCGATGTGCGCATCATCGCCGCGACCCATCGCGATCTGGCCAAAGACGTGCAGGTCGGGCGTTTCCGCGAAGACCTGTTTTACCGCTTAAACGTGGTAAATCTGCATGTGCCGGCGCTGCGTGAACGACGCGAAGACATCCCGCTGCTGATCAATCATTTCCTGCAAAAGTTCAACCGCGAGAATTACAAAAACATTGACGAAGTGCCGCGGCAAGTGATCGAGATGTTGGTCAATTACCCTTGGCCCGGCAATATCCGCGAGCTGGAAAACTGCGTGCACAAAGCCGTGGTCCTGGCGCCGGGCACGGTGTTTCTGGAAGAACTGGTGCCGCCGACGATCAAGGGCTACAGCGACAATCTGCCGCCGTCGGCACGCCCCGTCGCGATGTCAGTATCGCCCACGGATGACCTCGCCGCGGCCTTGGCGCGCTACGCCGACCGCGTCGGTCCGGACGTGAACAAACTGTATCAGCACGCCGAACGCATCCTGATTATCTACGCACTGAACCACGAAAAGGGCGTGAAGTTGCGCGCCGCCAAAATCCTCGGCATCAATCGCGTCACGCTGGATCGCAAGCTTGAGGAATATGTCATCCACGTGAAGCGCGGCAAAGGCGTGGTGCCGGCGCTGGTGCCGGGGGCAGCGCCCGATGACGACACCGCCGACGACGAAAACGAAACGTTAGTGGTCGCCGCGCCGATCGTCTGAGCGCTCATGCAGTGCGCGGGCGTCCCGGTCCGCCTGTACTGACGCGTTATTCCGGTAGGCGGTACAACCACACGTCATCGCCGAGCGACAGCGCCAATGCCCCGACGCTCGGCCACCACGCCATGCCGCGCGCGTCATCCAACCACGCGCGATAGCGTTCGCGGCCACTGGCATCGACGATCAACAACAGCGTGCGACCGGGCGAATCGCCGGAAAACAGCACGGTCCAATAGGTCGCGTCCGCGCGCTCAGCGCATGCGATTGCCAATGCCGCCGCCTGACACGGCCCCGGCACCGTGACGCTGAACACCACGCGGCCATTGGCATCGAAGGCGAGCAATGACCGACCTTCGCTGCACACTGCGAGGTCCGCATTTTGAAAGCTGACGGAATGAAACCCGACCGGCGCGCTAAGCCCGGGCAGCACCGTGCGCCAAACGGTCGCGCCATCGTCGCGCAGCAATTCGACCGCCCAACCGCCATCGCGCTCGCACCACGCCAACACGCCGTCACGCGTCGGCGATAACGCGTGCGCCCGCACATCGCGCCGGCGCCACCGTTCGCGGCCGTCCACGTCCAAACCGCGCACGTCGTCCGCGTCGGCCGCGATCATCAGCGCTCGGCCTTGTCGGCGCACCATCAGCGGCAGCGCACTTTCAGCATGAAACACCGCGGTTTCGTGCGCATTCTGATCGACGATCGCCCAAGCGTCTGCGCGTTGCACCAACGCCACCGGCGTGGCGGTGATGACGGGTGTGACCAATCCCCGCTCTGCGCGCAGTTTTCGGACTTCACGTCCGGCACGATCAAGGCCCACGCCAACGCTGTCGCCAGTGATCAGCAGCAAGTCGTTGTCGATGGACCACCGCAGCGCGCGCGCCGGAAAATCCAGGGTCGCAAAATGATCCGGCCGCAGTCCGCCGGGCATGGTGTCGAGCAACACGCCGGTTGCGGTTGGCGGCGCGGGCGAAGCACGTTCCGCCTGTGCCGGCGCATTCGCACAGCCAAGTAACGCGACCAGGATCACCGCACTCATCAACAGCCAGCGCATGCCGGACGCTAACCTTGCCGACCCGCCGGCCCACAGACAGTCACGCCATGCTGGTTATCCTCCACGGCTTCACCGAACTCGATCTGACCTGGCGCGAAGGCCTAGGGCCAGAGTTCGGCGCGCGCTGCGAACTGCTGCCCGGCCACGGTTTCAACCCCTGCGCGCCGGACCTCACTATCGACCGCTATGTCGACACGCTGGTCGCGACTTTCCCGGCCGAACCGATCGACCTGCTGGGCTACAGCATGGGCGGACGCCTGGCGCTGTCCTTGGCGCTGCGTCATCCCGGACGATTGCGCCGGCTGATCCTGGTCAGTTCCAGTCCCGGCATTGCTGACAACACCGAACGCGCCGCGCGCGCGCTCAAAGACGAACATCTAGCGCAAGTGCTCGAAGAAGACGGCCTGGGGCCGTTTGTTTCGCTGTGGGAATCCAGCCCCGCGATCAGACCAGCGAAGCCGCTGCCACTGCGGGTCGAGGAAGCGCTGCGCAGTCAACGTTTCAGTCACGATCCGCTCGGCCTCGCCGCCGCGATGCGCTGTCTGGGCCTTGGCGCGATGTCCAGCCGCTGGGCCGAGCTGCCGACGCTGCGGCTGCCGACGCTGCTGATCGCCGGCGACCACGACACCAAATATGTGAAAGTCCTGGGCGACATGGCCAGCCGCATTCCCTGCGCGAAAGTCGCCGTGGTCGCCGATTGCGGCCATGCCATTCACCGCGAGCAGTCGTACGCACTGAAAATGCTGGTGCGGGATTTTCTAGCATGAACGCCGCCCCGGTTTTGACCGCCACCGGCTTGCAAAAAACCTTCGGTGCCTTCACCGCGCTCCGGCATGTCGATCTGCATTTGGAAGCGGGCGAAGTAGTCGGTTTCCTTGGCCCCAACGGCGCCGGCAAATCGACCACCATGAAATTGCTAACCGGCTATCTCGCGCCGTCCGGCGGCAGCGCGACCATTGCCGGGCACGACTTGGCCACCGCGCCGCTCGCCTGCCGCAAAGCGATCGGCTATCTGCCGGAAGAACTGCCGCTGTATTTGGACATGACGGTCACCGCCTACTTGGATCACGTCGCGCGCCTGAAAAGCGTCGAGCCCAGCCAACGTCGCCGCGAAGTGGTCGAGGCGATCGACGCCGCGTGGTTGGGCGAGAACGCCGCGCGCCACATCCGTAAACTGTCGAAGGGCAATCGTCAGCGCGTCGGCTTAGCGCAGGCGCTCTTAGGCAAACCGCCGCTGCTGATTTTGGACGAGCCGACCTCTGGTTTGGATCCAACCCAGGTCGCGAATTTCCGTGACCTGATCCGCAATCTCGCGCTCAAACACACCATTCTGCTGTCGACCCACATCCTGGGCGAAGTTGAAGCCGTGTGCTCACGCGTGGTGGTGGTCGACCGCGGCCGCTCGATCGCCGACGAGCCAGTGGCCGCGCTGCGCGCCCGCGCCGCCCGCGTCGCGCGCGTGCGCGTCCGCCTGCGCAGCGGCGACAGCTTCGCTCTCATCACTGCGCTGAAACCCTGCGTCTGGAGCACCCTGATCGAGAGCGACGCCGACAGCGTCACCATCGACGCCGAACCCGAACAACGCGGCACTCTGGTCGCACTCGCCGAGCAGCACGGCGGCATCCGCGAACTCAGCGAAGAACGGCGCACGCTCGAAGAAGTCTTCCGCGATTTAACCAGCACGCCGGCGGCTTAAACATCCCGTCTGGCGGAAGTCTCAGGAAGAATCATATCCAAGATCAGAGGGAATGAGGCGGCGCATATGCCCGCGTCGAGAACCTCACGGTGAAAGATTGGGCCAAGGCCTCAACCATCGCGATCGTTCAGTCTAATGGTCTGGTTAAAGGACAACTTTTCTGATTTGGTCGGTCACCGACTGTTTCGCAATCACAGCGGTCGAAACCAGTTCCCGAAACGTGACTGCGGTCTTTTCGACATCGTTGGCGAGCGCGCACTTTTCAAGCGTTCGGCAAACCACATTGAGATCTTCCAGCTCAAACATCGCCGAGCTTCCGGCGAGTTTATGGGCGATGCGCGCCGCGAGTTGAAATTCGGAGCGACCGATAGCGCCTTCAATCTGTCCGACAAATGTTTCGGCCTGCTGAAGAAATTCCTCGGCCAATTCTTTCCAAGCTTCGGCGCCAACCTCGTCCATCAATCGATTGGCCACCATCGGCGGAGGCTGCGCAGCATTGGAGATAAACACGGGTAAGCATTGGGCGACGGCATCCATGAATGACGTGGGGCTGATCGGTTTGGTCATACACGCAGCGGCACCCGCCTGCGCCGCGATGCGGTGGTGCACCGGTCCGGTCTCGGCGGTTAAAAGAATGATCGGAGCCTGTGATCCCGGATGAGAATCACGGTAGCAGCGAATAAACGAATAGCCGTTCATCGGCTCCATATGCCAATCGACGATCAGCAGATTGACCTCGCCGACGCGGCGCAGCACATCGAATGCTTCGGTGCCGTCTTTCGCCTCATGGACCGTAAACCCGCGTTTCTCCAGCAAGAGCCGGGCGAAACTGCGACAGGTCACATCGTCGTCGACCACCAATGCCTGCATAATCGTTCTCCCATCAGAGAGGCTACATTACGTCGTGGATGAAGTCGATGCCGCCTGAAGCCGACGCAGCAGCTGCCGCAAGTTGTCGATGTAGAGCGGCTTGGCGAGGTGAGCATCCATCCCCACGGCTAGGCAGCGATCGATGTCCTCCGGCATGGCGTTGGCAGTTAGCGCGACGATCGGCACCCGACGCGAACCGGCCGGTCGACGCTCGCGCAGAAGTTTGGTGGCTTCGAAGCCGTCCATTTCGGGCATCTGGCAGTCCATCAGAATCAGGTCAAAAGCGAACTGCGCCTCCAACGCCAACGCTTCAAGCCCATTGGCGGCGAGGTCGACGGTGCAACCCAACTTGCGCAAATGCATCGCCGCTACCCGTTGATTCACGGGGTTGTCCTCGGCGACCATGACTCTCCATGGGGACAAGGGTGTATGGATCTGCACTGGTTCCGCTGCCGCGCCGATCTTCTGCGGGGCTGCTGACAACGGCAGGTCCAGGTGAAACGTCGAGCCGATCCCCTCTTCGCTTTCGACGGTCAGCGCACCCTGCATTAATTCCGCAAGGCGCTTGCTGATCGCCAGCCCTAATCCAGTGCCACCGAACTTCCGGGTGGTCGAGGAATCCGCCTGCATGAAGCGTTGAAACAGGAGCGGCATCTTGTCTGCGGCAATGCCAATGCCGGTATCTTTGATCGAAAAGCGAATGGTTGATCCTGACCCGGCAAGCTGCGCGATCGACAGCACCACGCTGCCGGACGGAGTAAACTTAATCGAATTCCCCAGCAGATTGATCAGGATTTGCCGGATCCGGCCGGAATCACCAAGCAAGCGCTCGGGCAGCCCAGACTCGATTGATACTTTCAGCTGAAGATTCTTTTCACGGGCCTTAATACCGATGAGGTCGACGACATCTGCGACGATCCGAGGAAGATCGAATGGCGTGGATTCGATGCGCATCGCCCCGGCTTCGATCTTCGAAAAGTCGAGCAGATCATTGACGATCGTCAGCAAGGCATCGGCCGAGTTTCCGACGGTTTGCGCCTGCAAGCGTTGGTCGGATGACAGCTCGGACTCGAGCAAAATACTTATCATGCCAATGATGCCATTCATCGGGGTTCGAATCTCATGACTCATGCTGGCGAGAAACGCCGACTTCGCCTGCGCAGCGGATTCAGCAGCATTCCTCGCCGCGATCAGGGCAACTTCCATTTGTTTGAACTTGGTCAGGTCGTGAGCGACGCAGTAGATGCGCTGTGCCGCGAGGTCGACCGATGCGGTCCATAACAGGTTTCGATACGAACCGTCGCGACAGCGATACCGATTCTCGAATGCCTCGGTGTTGGTCCCGGCCGCGAGTGAGGAGGCTTCGCGAGTGGTTCTTTCGAGATCGTCCGGATGCAGGAACTCACGGTAAGGAGTGGTCGTTAGCTCGTCGGCCGACCAGCCCAGAATGTCGACGCACGCCTGATTGACGCGGATGAAATATCCCTGCGTGTTAGCAATGCACATCGGGGTCAGCGATAGTTCGACCATGCGTTCGAATTCTGCGGCTTTGGCAAAATTCATACCGATCAGGTCTTGAGCGCGCTTTCGCTCGGTAATATCCATAATTACACCACTGAAATTCAGCCCGTCCTCGTCCCGCCAATTTCCCAACGATAATTCGATCGGGAATTCGCTGCCGTCCTTGCGCAAACCTTCAAGCGCGACGGTGGTTCCGACCAGCCGTGAAGGGGTGCCGGTGGACACACGGCGCAATCCCTGTGCGTGGGCCTCGCGAAAGCGCTCGGGCATGATTTTCATCAATGGCTGGCCAAGCATTTCGTCATCGGAAAAGCCGAAAATGCGCGCTGCACCAGCATTCCAGCTGCGGATGAGTCCATCCGGGCCGGCAGTTATGATCGCCGCGTTCGCCGACTGCACCACCGCACGGAAGCGTTCCTCGGACCACTTCGCGGCCTGATTGGCCTTGACCAAGTCTTCAGTGCGTTCTTCCAGCAGTCGGTTCGCCGCGCGCACGTCGCGATTTTGTTGCCTGGAAACCTGCGCCAGGTGAATTGCGATCGACAGCAGCGCCGTCAGCGCGCTGCCCAGGCACAGGGCGACGGTGGGCAACGGCGAATGGAGCGATTGCAGCAACAATGGCAGCGCCGCGACTTCAATCTGCCATTGACGGTCAAGTATCGGCTGCGTGATCGCGCAGCTCCAGCGCCGAGCTTTCGTCGCGTCGTCGCCTGCGACTCGCCCCGAACCATCGCGGATGGAAACAGCGAACCTCGCATTGCTCGTCGCGCGCAGGTGCGACAGCAGGACATCGACTCGGAAAAGACCTGAAATGTATTCAGGACGGTCCTCAGATCCGATCGCAAAATAGACCAAACTGCCGACCCCGCCCTGGCGCAAATCCACCATTTCAGTCATCGCATAGACCGCGGTCCGCGCCCGGTCCATGGCTCGCCGACGCTCTGGGTCGGCATCGAGGTCCATGCCGATCGCGGCTTTATTTTCTTCGACTGGCGCGATCCATCGGATGGTGCGCGTCGCGTCGACCCAGGCGATCGCGCTGAGCCAACTATCGTCGCGAATGTAAGCTGCCGTGTCGTGAACCCATTCTTGATACGGCGTGCCTCCGCGCTGATGCCACCGTTCGGACATCCGCCGAACGCTGTTGGCGCTGGCGGTCATCGCTGACTGCAGACGTTCTCCGATGTGGGTGGCTTCGGCCCGTACCGACGCATCGATGCGACGTTCCTGTTCGTCTTGGAGGGATCGCCACAATCCGATGGTCACGGCCAGCCCGATGACGCCGACCACGATCGCCGCCGGCGACCAGGTTTTCGGTGTAGTCGGCCGGGCGACCGCATCGCTGGGGACGGATCGACGAGCCGAGCGCAGCGCTGACACCATCAGCAAGATGGTGACGATCCCAACGCCGACGGTGACTTGCAGCAGCAACAGCGCGTCGTTGAGCTGGACCCGGACGAACGGACCGCTGCCGTGCACCGTCCTCCAAATCGCGATGCCGGACATTATCGCGGTGACCGTCACCGCTTCGCTCACGCCGAAACTCAGCACCGCCCAGAACAACATCGCCAGCGCCGGCAGCGGCGCGATCAAGCTCGACCGCAGCGAGGCGGTATCAACGAAGGCGAGGTATCCAGCAATCGCGGCACCGACATACAGGATCCACGTGGTCGAGCGCCAACGTCCCGGTGCACGTTCATGCGGCCAGAACCAGGACAACAGCATCGGGCACACTACCAGAGTTCCGACCACATCGCCGATCCACCACGTGCTGCACACCACCCCCCACAACGGCCGTGGGATGACCCCGCTGACCATCAGGGCGCTGGCGCCATTCGCACTCGCGATCAGGCATGCGAATGCGACGCAGGCGGCAAACACCACCACGTTGCGGGGCCGTGCCCACAGCGGTTGATCCCGACCAATGATTCGGTTCAAAAGCCAGGCCCCGACCAAAGCCTCAGCCACGTTCCCCGCAGCAATCGCCGCGGCAGTTATGCACGCCGATACGCCACCCAGCGTGCCGGCGTTCGCAAAGGTGACTACATTGGCAAGCCACGCGCCGATCAGCAGACCCGGCCAGACGCCGCGACCGCGCAACAGGACTAAGGCCAGGGCAAGACCAGACGGCGGCCAAACCGGACTGGCATTGGTGTTCTGAAACGCCAGCAGCAGCGCCAGGCGAGCGGTCGCAAAATAGAGTGCCGCAATCACCATGGTTTCGCCGATAGCGGCGATGCGGCGCTGAGCAGAACCTGAAAGCATGTGATCCGATCGTTTCTGTTCTGCAGGCCTCGCTAGATTAAGCGTTCTCAGTCTACCCGCCGTTGGTCGCATGCACCACAGCGACCGCGGCAGGCCGTGCCCCAGCAGAAATTACCCGGGATACTTCGCCGCCCATGGACAGACCGCCAGCATGAGTCGCCATGCAAATGGCGGGGACCATGCCTTTGCGGAAAGCGTTCACGGTCGATTCACCATCGAAATCAACTACAGAACGACGGGCCTCCAATCTTCATTCCAGTCGCGGAACTCGAACCTCGCGGCGCCCAGGTCGCCCTCGCCGAACAGCACGGCGGCATCCGCGAACTCAGCGAAGAACGGCGCACACTCGAAGAAGTCTTCCGCGATTTGACCAGTGCGCCGGCGAAGGGTTAGACGACGCGACTAAACGACGAACTCATGTAATCGAGGGATCAACAGTGAAGAGTCGGCTCAGATCCCACCAATGCAAAAAATCGCTAAATCATTTAGTCATCATTCACTGATTTATTAGCTCTGTATATTTCACTACGGTAACACCAGGGACAAGAGTCATTACGTACCTTGAATGCGGTTCGACTGGGATTTTCAAGCCATAATAAGCTACGTCGTCTTTCATTTTAATAGAAAGATCCATTCCAGATCCCGATAATATTATTTCATTTATCCCAAGCATAAATGGTTTTTCATCCAGAATTTTCTCGCCGTCGTAGAGAGCGATTCGAAGCCTCTCAGATGGGACCGACACACTCGGCGGTGGTTGCGGTGAGCCACCAAATATCAATCGGTCAAGTAGCGACATTTTTTCATAAGCCTTGAGTTCTTCGATGTATTTCCCATGCAATTCAGGATCGACAAATGTTGCCGTTCCATTGACTTCGATTCTTATCGAAAGGCTATTCACGGTAATAACCGGCCGCCGTTCATGACAGCCACCGGCGAAAAATGCCGTTAGAAGAATCAAGGCAATCGAATATCGGCAGTGCACCGCATGGAATAGACGAGATGGCGTATCGATGTCGAAATTATGTAGATGCACTTGACCTTTTCTTTCTTTTATCGGGCTGAAGCAATCAGCACCGGCAGCAGTTTAACCCTAGCAAATGCCCAGAAAATCCGTGCTCGCAAGCTAATGAACCATGCCGGCCTGGTCCCTTTCCGATGGCCCCATAGGCAGATTTACCGTCGATACGAATAGTCGGATCGTGGGGAAGCATAGGGGTTCTTGTCGACGATAGCGCGGCCGTTCCTACTTGCGGATGTCCTTCCGACGCCTTTCACGAATCGACGGCCGCGCCTTTTCATTTTCCTTTTCGGCGCGGGAATAACAAAGCACAGTATGATCGCCAAGACGGGACTGATGATGGCACCCAGGATGAAGAACGGCCAGAAATTATGTCCGTTGGACTGCGCGACGGCGCCGGAGATCGCGCCGAATCCAGCCATCACAATCAGCGCTATAATAAGAATCATATTGGTGCCTTGCGCTCAGATCCGAATAGGGCTGCCGGATGGGTGTAGGACCTACAACAGCAAGCCCTGTTGCCAACTGATATCCTGATTTTTGAGCGGCGACAGCGCGGCCCTAAGCAGCCTTCACCACCTGCACTTGGAGCATCGTGATCGCCAGCGACACCGACAGCGTCACCATGGACGCCGAACCCGCGCAACGCGATGCACTGGTGGCGCTCGCCGAACAGCATGGCGGGGTGCACGAACTCAGAGGGACGGCGGACGTTGGAAAATATGTTCGTAGATTTGACCACCGCACCAACGACGCCTTAGGCGTCGCCTCATGCATATATAACCGGCAAAGCGATGGGCCGATGCAGAGACATTAAGCCGAACAAAACAAGCAAAGCCCGAGCTTATAGAAATTAAAAAAGTGACCAGGATTTATCTAACTAGCGCATTGATTGGAGTGGCGGTTTATAGAATATTTTATGCCGTCTATGTATGAATTCGCCATCAAATATGCAGCATGGATAATAAAAATAATAAATAGCCACGCGATTTCTTGCGACGTCATCGCCCGTAGCATTGAACGGATCCCATTCCACCTCAAAGCCCGAACAACCTACGAATCCATTTGCTTTATAAACGCCATTTGATGACATCGCAACGTAGGAAAGGACATAGATGCAGATAGCAATTAACCATAATGACCTTGTTAAGTTTCGTCTTTTGCTTGCTGACATGTGCGTAAGGCCCGATATGGTGCTTCCATGTAATGGTAACGTGCACCTAGATTAATGAAGACTGAAGGAAGTACGTAACGAAAAATTCGGTAAGTCTGTTCGCTCGTAATGGGTAATTAAGAAACAATCAGTAATTATTACTTTATCTTTTCGAGTCTTTGGATGTCCCCACTTAGAATTTCACTGGAAAATATTTCCGGATAACTGGCACATAATTTATTGATTTTCGCGATTCGTTCCGCGATACCGTCAGGCGCCCTATATACATTAATTATGTAAATTATATCAGAAAGAACATGATCTAATCTATCGATTTTACCGTCCGGGTTGTCATGGACGTAATTCCTGAGAAGTATTAATAATTTGAACGCCGCTCCTGTCGTGTAGAAAAGCGCGCTAGGTGCGACATTTTTTTCATCCATGTGTGCGCCTTGATGGAAAGGCCGGAAGGGCTGATTTATTTAAAGCAGGACAGGATGAACATGACTGCGAGGATACCAGAAATGCGTTGGCTCATATAACCACTACGCAATAAGATTTTATATGCATAAAATAAAATACCATTATTATTTTCAACGTACGCTCCACTTGCCTTTCCCCTTACCTTCTGTGATCAGTGCCTGATCGATGATCAACATCCTTTCGACATTCTTCCAGGCATATCGGATTATGAAATACTGCTTGGAATGGATGACGACGGTCTTTCGCTCCGCTATGGTCACATCCGCGAATATTGGATTGCTCCTATCATCGACATACCCTCAAAGGCGTGGTCAAATATCTCTTTGTTGTCATCCGTGTTTTTCACAGGCTTTTCGAAACACCACCATCCCGCTTCCCACATTAGATTTCCTTCTGCATCTCGGGCATAATCATCGATTGATTGCCCATAGGCAACATTCGAAAGCGTCATCAACATCAGCGCCAGCAAGCCGACAGCGGGAAGGTTCATGCTCATATCGTTCGCCTGTGTAATGGGATTTGTTTAGGAATCGGGCGCTAAAACGCGGGCTTAGGGTTTCCAGCAGTTGGCAATCGCCTGCACTTCGGCGGCGTGGCCGAACGGCGGTAGGCCGCACAACGCGGTAATAGTGCGCAGCACCATGCGATGGTCGATTTTCTGATCGTAGGCGCCGGGTTTGACCATCGGGCCGACGAAAAAGGTGGGGATGCGCTGGTTGCAGTGATGGTCGTCCTCGTCAAAGGTGACGATCAACAGGCTGTTGTGGGTGGCGGCCCAATCGACGTAGGGGCCAAGGTGCTTTGCTGCCCAGTCATCGGCTTTGCGGATCGAGCCGTCGTGCATGTCGTTCTGGGCGTCCGGGACCACAAACGCGACCGTGGGCAGATCATCAAGATTGGTCGGCCAAATCGTCAGGGGCAGATTGCAGGTGACGGGCAAACCATTCACGCCGTTGCCCTGCCAATTGACCCACGGGTTATGTTTGCGCGCATAGTTTCCGGCGGTCGCCACCGTGGAACCGGCGCCAGGCAGGCCCTCTGAATAGCCGATGAAACTCATATCGTGTGCGCGCAGCGCGGCGCCCAGATTCGGTTGGATGAACGGCAGCTTTTCTGGCACCCCGTTCGAAACCACGCCGCAGTCGTCGCCGGCGAACAACCACAGGTAGTTTGGCTGACTGGGATGGGCCAGCGCATACGACTGAGTGAACACTGCGCCGGCGGTGGCGAGCTGATTCAGATAGGGCGCCTCGATACTGCCGATGATGTTGTCAAAGCCGTGGTTTTCTTCGATTACCACCACGATGTGCGCCGGCTTTTTCGGTAGGACCAGTTCGGCCTCAGCGGCCACGCCGGTCGCCGACAGGCCCAGCGCCAACAGCACGACCGTCGTCCAGCGCGGCCATGCCAGAGCGCGGCGATGGCGATGGCGATGGATGATGGCGGATGAAATGCGCCCAATGCTCGAGTTCATGGCGGCCCAATCTCTACCAGGTTAGATTGGGGTCCACGCTGTTGGGCAAAGCAGCGCCCAAGGCCGAGTGACGCCCTGAGCACAGCGACTGCCGAAAGCTACTTCTCGCCGTCCAGAAATCGCCGCAGCAAAATCGCCGCGCAGCGCGCATCGACATCGCCTTTTTCTTTTGGCGGCCAGCGGCCTTCGTCGCGTAGCGCCTGTTCGGCTTCGCTGGACGAATAGCGCTCGTCGACTTCGTTTAGGGGCAACGCTAAGCGCGCGAGCAGCAGTTTAGAAAAATCCCGTACCCAGCGCACGTTGCCGCCGGCGTCGCCGTTGGCGTGCAGCGGTAGGCCGATGACGAAGCCGCCGACGCCTTCGCGTTTGGCCACCTCGGCGACGATGGCCGCGACCTGCGCGTCGCTTTCGCGCCGGACAAATCCAAGCGCGCGGGTGCTGATCCCCAGCTCATCGCAGACCGCGAGGCCGACGCGCACACGGCCGTAATCGATGCCGAGCAGTTTGGGCATGCGCGGCACGCTAGAGTTCGTCGTGACGCGCGCGAGCGAACTGCGTGCCTGGCGCGGGGCCGCCGCTACAAACGCCGCAGCACCGCTGGACGGCCGCGTCTGCTTCCTCGCGCAAGCGTCGGGGCAGCCGAGGAAAGTCCGGGCTCTGCAGGGTAAGGTGGCTGGCAAATCCAGCCGTCTCCCGTGGCGGGGGGATAGGGACAGTACAACAGAAAGAACACCGCCGACCGCCGCAAGGCGAGGTAAGGTTGAAATGGTGGGGTAAGAGCCCACCGGGGGAGTCGAGAGATGACCTGCAATGCAAACCCCACCTGGAGCAAGCCCAACCATGGGGAGGCGCGGCCCGCGCTTTTGATCCGTGACCGGGCGCTGGAATCACGGCGGCAACGCCGTGGTCGAGAGAAATGGCCGTTCTCGACAGAATCCGGCTTATAGGCGGTTCCGCCACACGCTGCGCATGCAAATGCGCAGCGTTTTTTTATGCCGCGCGCTGGGCTAAAAACGCGGGACGCGCTGGTGCAAAAACCAGGCGCACTACAACGCGGTGATGCGCGTGCTGCCTCGGTCGTGTTTGAAGGAAGCCGGCGCGCACGTGTTGTTCTACGCCGCGTGTTATTTGGGCATGATCGCGGCGGTGGTGGCAACGCCGCTGTTGAAACAGGGCGCGCCGCCGGAAGCGGTGGCGGTGTTTTTGGGCGATCAACTTTTACTGCTGAGCTTGTTGGCGCTGCCGCTGGCATTTGTGACCGGGCTGTTGACCACCATCGGCCGGATGCGCGAAGACGGCGAGATCACCGCGTTGATGGCGGCCGGCGTGAGCACCTGGGCAATTTGCCGGACGTTCCTGCCCTTGGCGGTGGTGTTGGCGATGTGGTTGGGATTTGCCTGCCATGTGTTGTTGCCGGACGCGTCGCGGCGCTTGATGGAAGGGCGCTCAGAATTGCTGCGTCAGGCATTGATCACGCAGGTGCGGCGGCGCGCGCCCATCTTGCAGGACGACGGTGCGGTGGTCGCCGCGATCGGGGTCGAGGACGATCGCCTGAAGCAGCTGTTCGCGATCCAGACGTTCAAAGACGGGCAGTTGTTGGTCTGTTATGCACCAGAAGCGCGCTGGACCGCCGAGCCGAAATTGGTCGACGGATCCACGGATCCCGGCCGCAGCGCCGCGCTCAGTTTGGAGCTGCGCAATGCGCTGCTGCTGCATCATGAGGCGATCACGCCCGGGCAGCCGCCACGCTGCACCACCGGCATTCTGCCGTCGTACACCGTCGCGATTCCTGGACGCGCGACTGATTACAGCACCAGTTCGGACGCGATGAGCACGTTGGCGCTGTGGCATGCGCTGGGCGAAACGCCGGATGACGCCGCGCACCGCGAGCGCCTGCGCGACCTTGAACGCTCGTGGCACATCCGTTGGTTGGTGCCGGTAGCGGTGATGGGCTATTGGGCGTTCGCATGCGGGCTGGCCTTGGCATTGGGGCGCGGTAGCCGGCTTTTATCGGTGTTTCTGGGTCTGGTGACGGTGATCGCGACCTTGGTGCCGGGCTTCGGCATCGCGAAAAGTTTGGAAGGGTCGCTGACCATTAACGCGGGATGGTTGCTGTGGCCGCCGGTGTTGGTGACCAGTCTGAGCGGCTGTTGGATGCTGTGGAAACAGCGATGAGCGCGGCATGACTGGAAAGCTTCTGAACACGCTCGACCGCTATCTGCTTAAGCGCGGCACGGTGGTGCTGCTGGCGACCGCGACGTTGATGATCGTGGTCGCGTTCGCGTTCGATCTGCTGATCAACATCGGCACCTACGCGGCGGCGATGAACAAAGGCAACGCGACCCTCGGCACTATTTTGTCGCTGTACGCGCAGCGCCTGCCGCAGCTGGCGAACATTGCGCTGCCGGTGGGCATGATCGTCAGCGCGTTGGTGCTGTGCGCGCCGATGCTGACCCGCAATGAGTTCATCGCGCTGTCGGCCAGCGGCGTGAGCCTGCGTCGCGCGACGCGCGTGTTGCTGGTGCTGGCGCTGATCGTGGGCGCGGTCGACGCGCTGATCGCCGATCGTTTGAGCCCGCACGCCATCGCGCGTTCCACCGCGATCGAAGATCAATTGCAGCGCCAGCACCGTCAGGGCCGGGTGTGGTCGGTGCCCGCAACCGGCACCAGTTGGTTCGCCGGCGCGGTACACCTGCTGCCCGGCCAGGATCCGCATTTGGAGGGAGTGGTGATCGCCAACGCCGATCAGTTAATTACTGCCGAACGTGTGGTGTGGCGCGGTGAGCTGTGGCATGTGGACGGCGCGCTGCTGCGGTTCGGCCCTGACGCACGCGGCAGCATGGCGCTGACGCGGCCGACGGTGCTGGGCCTGAGCGGCTCGCTGGACCTGCCGTATTCGCCCACCGAACTCTATCGCCAGCTGCTACCGCGCTTCACCCTGGCCAGCGACGAACTGCTGACGCGTGGCGAAAAGGCTGATTTTTCCGTGATTCTCGGGCGTCTGCTGCGCACCGTGCTGCCGGCCCTGGCGATAATGGCGGCGCTGCCGGTGTTCGTGCGCTTCGCCCACCGCACCACTTTGGTTACTGGCGCGATCAAAGCACTGGCCGCAGCGGCGGTGCCGACCGTGCTGCTGATCGGCACCGCCGCGGTCGCCGACAGCACCGCGCTGCCGGTCACGGCGATGGCGCTGATCGGCACCGTGCTTGCGGTGATTCCGGCGCTGCGGTGGTGGCTGCGCTGGCAGCTGTAATCGCGGCAGCGAGGGATTCACAGGGAGGACCGGAGGAAAGGAGGAGGCAAGAAAACAGGGCTCTTTGTCGCCTCCGTTTCTCCGGTCCTCCATGTCGTTTTTTCAGCCGCGTGCGGGATCCGCTGTGATCACGCATTTTTCGCCTGCCCGTCAACGAGAGCCGTCTGGCAACGCTTACCGACGCGAGTCGAGACCAGGGTTAGTGCACATTATCGCGGTGCCGCATCGAGACGCGCCACAGCGGCCGCGCCGCAGCGGCGCAAGCGGGGACTGGCGGCCGCCGCGGCGGTGACGCAGGCGGGGCGGCTGGTCTGATCGCCCCACTGCGACAACGCGACCAGCGCGGCGATGCGGACTTCCTCATCGGTGTCACTGGCATAGCCGCGCACGACCGGCAGTTGATCGCGACGGTCGAGCACTTCTTGCACGCAGCGGATGGCGATGGCGTGAGTCGCCGTCGCGGCTGGACCTGTGTCGGCCAACCACGTCACCGCAGTTTGCGCGCCCGCCGGATCGCCGGCGCGCGCCAGGGCGAGCAGCGCTTCACGGCGGGTTTCTACCTCAACATGGTTCAGGGCGCCGCGCAGAGCATCGCGGATACGGCCGCGCTCGCCCAACCTGGGGTGCTCAAGATTGGTGCCCAGGTGTTGAACGCTCCACGAGCGAAAGCGCGGGCCCTCGGCCGGGCTGGCAAGGATGCTTAACAGCGCATCGGTGAGTCCCGCATAGCCCGAGCGACGCAGCAACTCTGCCGCTTCATGGCGGACGGTGTCGTCGTCCTGGGGATCAGCGAGCACCGCGGCCACTGCCGCAAGATCACTCGGGAGGACGACGGTGCGCAGCCGCTGAACCAAGTCCGGCGTCACGCGCTCGTCCGAACTGCGCCGGCGATCGACGAACACCGCTAGCTGGGCATTGGTCACTGTTGGCGGCTGATACGGCGGTGACGACGGAGCCACCGTGACGGCCAACGGCGGGTCCACCCGCACTGCCGCCGCCGGGTCTGGACGCGGCCAACAACGATAGGTGAGACCAGCCAGCACCACTACGACCAGGAACGCCACGGCCCACTTCATAAACGGCGCGTCGATCCGGCTGACGACGCCATGATTACTGCTCGTCGCGATGCACGGCAAAGGACGGTGCGGCAACGGCCCCGTCCGCAGTTCGGACGGTGATGGTCAACGTGGCGTTTTCGCCGGGGCGAACCAATGCCTCTGGGATGTGAACCGGAACCAGAACCGTGGTGCCAGGCAGCAGCGTCATCGGATGGACGTCATGCGGCCCGCGGTCGGCGGCAAAGCTAAGCTGCTGTTCGCCATCAACCGCGGCGTCGATGACCAGCGTCAACACGTGCGGATCCGTTGTGACCGAGGTCGCGCTGTTATCCGCCACACGCAGCGCGGTATCGCCCACGACCGGACGTGGACGACGTTGACCAGATGGCGCGGTGCCGTCCACCGTCAGGGCCACAGCGCCGCGATTGGTAATCGCGAGCTGCACCACGGCGCTCTTGCTGGGCAACTGCTGCGCCTGAGCGCGCACGCTGTAACGGTCGAGCAGAACATCGAGCGCTACCGTCGGCACCTCGGCGGCGCGCAAACCCGTCACGCCAATCACTGCAGCAATAACCAGCAAGCTGACCGATTTCATGGCAGACCTTCGATGCCGACCACGTTGGAGAACGTGCCGCTACCAATGTCCGAACGGGTGGTGTTATGACCCTGCCATTCCGCGTTCTTATTGTCCCAGGTATAGCCCCACAGTTTTTCGAAACGCACCGTTTCCTGATCCTTCAAGCGCAGCTGAATCTTGAAATTCCTGGTAATGGCCGCCAAACGCCCCTCGTAACCATAGTGCGTCGCGTCGATATCCACGCGTCGATTCTCCAAATTAAAGACCTGCCTGTCGGTCTTCAGCGCGCTGACTGTGGTGCAGTCGAAAGTTTCGAGCAGATCGCTCCACGCCCAGCCGGTATCCGTAACGAAATCGCTAGAGAACAGACTCACCGGATCGGAGCCCCGGTAGCGCTCAAGGATTTGCGCCTGAGTCTGCGCTACACCATTAAGATCGCTCATGGTCGTGTTGGCTTTGATGAGCTGCGTGATTTGCAGACAGCCGAGACCCTTTCCAGCGACCGTGATGTTCACGCCAAAACTAAATCCATAGGCATGCACGTCATAGCCGTTCACTTTCACGGTCACCGAGTCCACCCTTGAGATACACAGTTTTTCCTCAAACGGCGTGCCGTCGATGTCCACCGTATAGCATCCGGCCGGGGTGCCGTTGAGAGTGCACGTCGGGTTCCAATCTGCGGATGATGCAGCCTTACAGTCGTGCGTATCCGGGGCGAGGGTCGCCTTGGATTGGAGCACCGAGGCGGTGTGCAGGTGGACATGATTTTTCTTATTTTCCGGCGCTTCCGTAATGGTCAGCACGCCGGAGGCGTCGCCCTCGTACAGGCAGAGTCTGGTCACGGTGAATTTGCACTGGCCGCCATTTACCGATTTGGTCTCGCTGGCCGGAGTGCCGTGGTGGCTGTGCTGGTCGAAGCCGTAGTGGTAGCAGTACGAATCCTCGGTCGCAGGAATTTCGAGGGCATAGCGGTACACCCCAATCGTCTCGCCATCGGCATCAATCTCCGCTGACCAGTCGTTAGTGCTGCTGCTCTGACTGGTGACCCCGCCGGCAAAGGTGGAGCGGTGGGCGAACATGCTTTGGTTGAGAGTCAGATCGCGGATCAACGGCTTAATGGTGACGCTATTCATTCCCATACCGGTCTCGGCATTGACCACGGTGTTGTCCAAGCCAGAGGCGAGCACGGTAAACTCATCCACTTCCTGAGTGGCGAGGATGGCACCGTGGTTGCCCAAACGGGCCAATAGTCGGTGCGCGCCGCGGAACATCGGCTGCAGGTACAGCCGTACGCCGTAGTCGGTGCTCTCTTTCACTGAAACCGGCATCAGCGCCGCGTCCGAGGACTGGAACACCACCGGATTGCCGGGGCCGGCGATCTCAACGCCTTTGTCGCGGCGGAAGCCCACTTCGCACGCCACTGGACCGTCGAAGTTGACGCCGGTCACGCTCACCGTGAGGGTGCCCACCGGCTCATCATGGGCGTCGAAACCGCTGACCGTGTAAACGCCGGCCTCGTCGAAACGCTGCGGCAGTCGGTCGACGGCGGATAGTGGCAGATCAGGCAGCCAAGCGCCGCAGCCTTGACCGAAATGCAGGCGGCCCCCCTGCTGCAGGCGCAACAACAGGGCGTCATGGGCACGAATGGCGATGCTGGTATTCCCCTGCACCACGGTCGGCGCCCAGGCGATGGCATTGATCGAAGTGGACGACGCGCTGCCCAGGGTGGCCAACACCGGCCGACGCTCGGCCAGCGGCACGTCGAAGTACAGGCGGGTCTCATTGATGACTTGGATGGGCAAGTTGTGGCCATCGACACCGACATGGGCCGAGCCAGTGCCAGGATCGGCGGCGACCACCCCTTCAACGCAGGCCGGCGAGACGGGCGAGGACTCTGGCAGCACGGTCACTGCCACGTCGCTGTACGCGGTGCTGCCTTGGGCATCGGCAATCGCGGCGCGCAGGATGTAGGCGCCTGGCTGAGCAAAGCGCGCCAGCGTGGTGCGGGCGGCGTGGTTGGCATTGCGGGTGAATACGACCGCCGGCGTCACGTCGCCAGCCGAGCTCCAAACTGCGGACCACGTATAAGTCAGATTCGCCTCGCCGTCGTCGTCGGCACCCAGCACCGAGAGCGTCGCCAACCGTCCCAGCACCAGCGGCGCCGAAGCGGGCTGTGCCACGATGGGATCCTGGTTGCCAGCCGGAGTCATAATGCGGACGTGGCTGAAGCGGGCGGTGCAAAGGGCGCCCGCATTATGGGAAGTTACCACCAGTCCCGCCTCTACCGTTCCACCGGCGAGCGGCTTGGGCTCGGCGATCTGCTGCCAAGCGCCAGGCATCCCATAATTATCGGGCGCGCTGAAGGCCGTCACCAGACCGCCCTGACGCACCAGCCGCACCCAGTAGGGGCAAGTGATCCAATTGCGCCCCAACGTGTATGCCGCCTCGTCGCCCGGGCTGCTGCGCCACTGCAGATGCGAACCCCATTTCGGCGCCATGATCGACATGACGAAGGGCGCGCTGGGATCCAGCGATGCCCGCATCATGACGCCGGCCTTGGCCCACTCGTCCGTAGAGTCTTCGGCATCGACACGCGCCACGATGCTGCCGTCGCTGTTCAAAGCTTGGTGCACGAAATGGAACTCGTCGTGAGTTCCCCAAATATCTTTGCCGGCACCTTGGATCTCAAAGGCAGCGCCATTCCCGGACGCAGTTCCCGCCAAGACCGGCGCGCCAATATCTTCTCCCTGCCACGGCGATGGAATCGCATCACCAGCCTGAAGGACACTAACGCCTAACCACAGCGTGATGATGAGGGCGAGAGAAATGGCTGCGCGCATAATGATTCCAGGGTTGCCGACTGATCGATCCGGCGTGATGGGGGGACACGTCATAGATTTAATCATATCGTGTCAATCCAGGTCTAATTGACTTCCAGCAACGCTACATCACGTCGCAGCGCACGCGCATCTGACGGCATGTAGCTGCGGTTTATGGTTATCGAATGGGGGAAGTACCGACGGCGCACCATTAACTTACCGTGCAGAACGGATGCGGCAGGAAATCAGCGCTTATTTGCCGCGGCTGTTTCTGTGTCCCGCCCAGTCATTTTCCCTGCCGCGTGTGGGCAGTGCCGGAGGCACGTAGTTGGGAGTGGTGCCCCAACCTGAAATCAGCCTTCTTCGCGAACTATCCACCCGCGGTACCTGCCGACTAACCAACGGACGCCGAAGCAATCGCGCAGGCCCGAGAGCATGCGGTTGCCGATGCCGTATTTGCTGACGCCGCCTGAGCGCGGGCGGTGGTTCACCGGGATCTCGGCCAGGGTGTGGCCGCGCATCAGCACTAGGCTTGGCAAAAAGCGGTGATTGCCGTGGAAAAACGGCAGGTCGGTGACGGCGGCGCGACGCATGACGCGGGTCGAGCAACCAACGTCGGTGACGCTGCGCCCGGTGATCAGGTTGCGCGCGCCGTTGCCGATCTTCGACGACAGTTTGCGGATCAGGTTGTCTTGGCGGCGGGCGCGGATGCCGTTGACCATGTCGACGTGATGGGCCAGGCCGTAGGTTAACTGCCGGCGCAGATCAGCCGGATCGTTCTGGCCGTCGCCGTCGACCGTGCCGACCCACACGCCGCGGGCGTGGCGGAAGCCGGCTGCGAACGCTGCCGACTGACCGAAATTGCGCTCGAACGACAACCAGCGATGTGGTGCCGGCAGCGTCTTCAACAGCGCCAAAGTGCGGTCGGTTGAACCGTCATCGATCCACAGGGCTTCCCAGGCGATGTCGGCATCGGCGAAGACGCGACTGATTTCATCGGCGAGCGCGACGACGTTTGCTTCCTCATTTTTGACCGGAATCACGACGGTGAAAAACACCGACGCCGGCGCAGCTTTTAGCTCAGCGGAAGGCCCGGAGGAAAGCACAGCAGAAGTCTCAGGTACGTTCGACATCGGCGGCAGGGTCTGGCGAACGCGGGCGAAGCAAGCGCGCCAGCGATGCGCGCCCGGCTCAGCCGCCAGCGAGCAAATCCACCCACGTCGCAGCGCGATACGTGGTGCGTAGCGCCAACCATTCGATGACGTGCTGTTCGCGCTGCACACCACGGTCGCCCTGCCAGCCGTACACCAACGCGGCGCGGCCGCCGTGATCGTGGCGCACCGAAAACAGCGGATACAGCCCAGTCTGCCCGGCGAGCGCGTTCAGCCGCGCGGCGTCGCGTTCGAGCGCCGCGTCAGCATCCGCCGCCAATTTCGCCGGTGCAGTCACCAGCACGATCCACGGACCTTCAGGCAACTGCGCCGGCGTGGTGCCCAGCACCTGCGCCGGCACGCTGACGCGCTGCACATAGCCCGGCGGCGGCAGGCGCGCCCAGGCATTGTCGGCAGCGACCAGGATCACGCGCGCCGCGCCATTGGCGTCATTGGCATAGCGCACCTGCCACCAGTGCTCGCCGTGCGCGGTCGCCGCGTCGGGCGGCAGCACATCCACGGGCGAGCCCCATTCCCAGCCCTGACGACGCTGCAGATCGTCAGCCGCGCCGACGACATCAGCGCGACCCAGCTCGCGCTGTTCGCAGCCAACGATGACCGCCAGCAACAGCACCATCAAAAGCATCAGCGCACTTCGCATGCGGCGGATTCAACCTCGCGCGCGTAGCGCCGCAATCGCGGCTGCGGCCGACCGGCACCATGTCGATAACCGCGCACGCTGATTGCGCCCGCACGGCGTCCGCCATCGTCCGACGCCGCTCGCATTCACCGCCACTGAAACCACCGCCATGAACGCCATTCGTCCTGTGCTTGCTGCCATTCAACGCGCTTTTCCCAGCGTTTTCGCGCGCGTCGAAGCCGTCGCCGCGCCGGTGTTGGCGGTCGCGACGGTGGCGGAACTCACGACTGCGCTCAGCGGAAAAGCCACGCCGCCGTCAAGCGTACGCGTCGGCGACCTGACGGTGTCGATCAGCTCCGCGCCGCCGGCCACCGGGCCGCTCAGTGGCCGCGTTGCGATCGTCAGCGGCGCGGCGTCAGGCTTGGGCCTGGGTGTGGCCAAGGGTTTTTACGCCGCGGGCGCAGCCGTGGTGTTCACCGATGTCGATGCCGCTGGACTCGCGACGGTCGCGGCAGCGCTGAACGATCCCGCGCGCGTCCACACCGCGATCGTCGACGTAACGAAAGAGGATTCAGTCGCCGCCGGATTCGACGCTGCGCTCACGCGTTTCGGTCGCGTCGACGCGATCGCCTGCTGCGCCGGCGTCGCGCCGGCATTCGCGTTGGCAGATTTTCCGCTCGATAAATGGAACTTGTCGCTGTCGATCAATCTCACCGGTTACTTCCTGTATGGCCGCGAAGCCGCGCGCATCATGCAGGCGCAGGGCCACGGCGGCAGCATGGTGTTGCTGTCGTCCAAAAGCGGTCTGGAACCGTCGAAAAACAACACCGCCTACAACGCGACCAAGGCCGGCGAACTGCACTTGGCGCGCGGCTGGGCGCTGGAACTCGGCCGCGACGGCATCCGCGTGAATTGCATCGCGCCGGGCAATGTGTTCGAAGGTTCGAAGATTTGGAACCCGGCCTACATCGCCGAAGCCGCAAAGAAAAAGGGCATCGCCCCGGACGAAGTGATTCCCTATTACATCGGCCTGACCGCCCTGAACCGCGACATCAAACCCGATGACATCGCCAACGCCGCGGTGTTCTTATCGAGCGACGCCGCGCGCTGCGTCACCGGCCAAGTATTGGTGGTTGATAGCGGGCAGGTGTGGACGCGTTGAGCAGGCAGTAAGAAAAAACCCGAGGAGCGGTTGACGCTCCTCGGGTTCGCTGCGGTTTTCACCGCGTTTTTTCAGCCGTCTGCTCAATAGCGGTAGGTATCGGTCTTAAACGGACCCTGCACTTTGACGCTGATGTAGGACGACTGCTTCGGGGTCAGCTTGGTCAGCTTGGCGCCGAGCTGATCCAGGTGCAGGCGCGCGACTTCTTCGTCGAGGTGCTTCGGCAACAGGTAGACCTTGTTCTCAAGCTTGGCGTGTTTGGTGAACAACTCGATCTGCGCCAAAGTCTGATTGGCGAAACTCGCCGACATCACGAACGACGGATGGCCGGTGCCGCAGCCCAGATTCACTAAGCGGCCCTTCGCCAACAGGATAATGCGCTTCGCCGGTTTGCCGGCCTTTGCCGGCCAGATCACGTGATCGACCTGCGGCTTGATCTCTTCCCAGGTCAGGTCGCTGAGGTTGGCGACTTGGATCTCGGAATCGAAGTGGCCGATGTTGCACACGATCGCGTTGTGCTTCATCGCATCCATGTGCTTGCGCGTGATAACGTCGACGTTGCCGGTGGTGGTGACGAACAGGTCACCAAATTTGGCCGCGTCATCCATGGTCACGACTTGGAAACCTTCCATGCACGCTTGGAGCGCGCAGATCGGATCGATCTCGGTGATGAACACCGTCGCGCCCTGACCGCGGAACGCCTGTGCGCAGCCTTTGCCAACATCGCCGTAACCGCAAACCACGGCCTTTTTGCCAGAGATCATCACGTCGGTGGCGCGCTTAATGCCGTCGATCAGCGATTCGCGGCAGCCGTACAGATTGTCGAATTTGGATTTGGTCACGCAGTCGTTGACGTTGATCGCCGGGAATTTCAGGCGGCCCTGCTTCACCATTTCATAGAGACGATGCACGCCGGTGGTGGTCTCTTCGCTGACCCCGACGATGCCGTTGACGATGCGGCTGTAGAAGGTTTTGTCCTTGGCCAAGGTGCGCTTGATCGAGGCCAGCAAGATGCCTTCCTCTTCGCTTTCCGGCGCGCGATCGAGCAGCATAGGATTGGTCTCGGCCTCGGCGCCCAAATGCACCAGCAGCGTCGCATCGCCGCCGTCGTCCAAAATCAGATTCGGGCCGACCGATTTGCCCGCAGCGTCCACGCCAAAGCTGAACAAGCGGTGGGTGTAGTCCCAATATTCTTGCAGTGTTTCGCCCTTTTTCGCGAACACCGGCGTGCCGACCGCGGCGATCGCGGCGGCGGCGTGATCCTGGGTGCTGTAAATGTTGCACGACACCCAACGCACCTGCGCGCCCAGCGCTTGCAGGGTTTCGATCAACACCGCGGTCTGAATGGTCATGTGCAACGAGCCGATGATGCGCGCGCCTTTGAGCGGCTGGCTCTTCGCAAATTTGCGCCGAATCGCCATCAAGCCGGGCATCTCATGCTCGGCGATCGCAATTTCTTTGCGGCCCCAGTCGGCAAGTGACAGGTCGGCTACGATGAAGTCCTGGGTCTTGGTGGCGGCTTTGGCCATGGCGAGCTCCTCTCCGAATGACGGAGGCGGCTGAGGGGGAACGGCTGGAAGGAATAACGTAAAGGAACGGAAACAGATATCGGTCTATCGTGATGGAACGATATGTTCTGCGGATGGGCCTCACAAGCGGATTCAATGAATTTTAAGCTGCAACGAACCTTCTGCGTCCGCGTCCGTCTATCTGGCCTGGAGACCACCCCATGGCCGCGCCCCTACAGATTTCGACGCCCTGCCACGAAGACTGGTCGCGCATGACGCCCAACGCCGCCGGCCGCCATTGCGAGCAATGCGCGTTGACCGTTACCGATTTGACCACGATGAGCGCACCCGCCGCACGCGCGGTGTTGGCGCGCGCGGCGACCGCGACCACGCACCTGTGCGTACGCGCCGACACCGATCGCCGTGGGCGCATTTTGCTGCCGGGAATCACGCGGCGGTTGTTGACCAATGGACTGGCCGCGGTGTTGGCGATGGCGGTGGCGGGCTGCGAGGACCACGCTGTTTCGGCCGCCAACGCCAGCGCACCGACGACTACCAACACGACTACCTCGACTGCTACCGAGCGACTGATCTTGCCCGAACCTCCTGCTGAAAACGCGGAGATAACGCCTGAAAACAGCGCTCATGTGGATGGTTCTACCGCGATCACCATGGGCGATATCGCTCCCGATCGGCCAACACCGCCGGTAGAAGTGCCGGTCGTGGTTCCAGAAGAACAGCACATCTATCGCAGCCTGGGATACATGTCGGCGCCACGTCCGGCCGAAGATCACAAGCCGCCCGCTGAGCCCGTCGCGCCCGCCAACACCAACGCCAACGGCTGAGCGCTTCGTCAAAAAAATACACGGAACTTTTCCCGCCGCCGCCCGTCGAACCTGCCATGGAGACGACGATCATGGCGATGCACATCCCCACCCCCTGCCAGGAAGACTGGGATCAGATGACGCCCACTGGCGCCGGCCGCCAGTGCGAGCGCTGTGCGTTGACGGTCACCGATCTAACCGTGATGAGCGCTCCCGCAGCACGCGCAGTGCTGGCGCAGGTCCAGCAGGTGCATGCAGAGAGCGCGACCACGCGCGTGTGCCTGCGCGCCGACACTGATCGCGGTGGCCGTATTCTGCTGCCCGGCATCACACGCCGGTTGCTGACTAATGGCCTAGCCGCGGTGTTGGCCATGACCGTCGCTGGATGCGAAGACCACAGCACCACGACTACCACCGTCGCGCCGACCACCACCAATCCGCAAACCGTTCCGGTCAGCCCAACGCCGATGGGCGCGGTGGTCGCTCCGCCAACGTCGATCACCACCGCGACCGCTGCGCCGGTCGGCACCACCGCGGTGCCTGGTGGTATCCGCGCAGTCATCGGCGATGTGTATGCGCCGCAATCCATCGGAAAAAGCAAAGCGCCTAAGCAGCCGGTCTCGTCAACGGAATCCCCCACCAACGGCAAGGTGCTCGACCTCCAACAGGATGGAGACATCAGCCCCCCAGCGCTTCCAACCACCCCTGCCGCCGGCGGTGCGTTCGCCTCCATGACTGGCACGCCCCTGCCCGTCACCCGCGGCGAAGCCACGCTGCCCACACCCACTCAAGGCAAAATCGTCGGCAAACCGGCACCCTGAATCAGCGCCGGCCAGCGCCCTCGCCTTGTGTCGATGCCGTCCGATCCACCATGCCCGTCCATGACCACGCCGCGTCGTCTGTACCGCATCTATCACGCGTTGGCGCAGTCCGCGGCCGAGATCGCCGAGTTCGAGCAAGCGCGCGGCAAGCCGCTTTCCGGCACGGTGACCCTGCTGCTGTCCGGTGATCGCGCGAAACTGCTGGCGCGCTGGGGCGAAGAGATGGCCGAGCTGTGCGGGGTGCTCGACGGCAGCCACGACGACTCGTATCTGATGGAAGCTACGCAGACATTTTATTGGGCGTCGTTGTTCACCGGGTCGGGCGGCGTGACTTGGGAAGCATTGGGCTTTGAGGAACAACGCCGCGCCGCCGTCACCTGCGGGCTCAGTAGCGTGGCCGATCTGCGCGCCGCGGTCGCACGCGTGCTGGGCTTGGGCTTGGCCGCGAAACCGGAAAAGCTGTTCCTGCTGTGGAATGTCGCCGACCGCTTCTATCGCGCCCAAACGCCGCCGGATCAGCAATGGTCGTTGGAACAACTGATGGCCGCCGATCTGCATGAAATGACCAAGCGCGACTATCTTGCGCCGCTGCTGGCTCGGATCACTGACTGATGTCGATCGACGTCCTGGTGTTCGCGCCGCATCCCGACGATGCCGAGATCCATTGCGGCGCGACCATCGCCGCACTGGTGCGCCAAGGCCGGCGCGTGGCGGTGATCGATGCCACCCGCGGCGAACTTGCCAGCCGCGGCACGCCGGAAGAACGCGCGCGCGAAGCCGCCGCGGCCAGCACCACGCTGGGCGTTTTGGTGCGCGAAAATCTTGGCCTGCCCGATGGCGCGATTCCCGGAGACGATTCGGACGCGCGCCGGCTGATCGTCGCCGCGATCCGCCGCCACCGGCCGCGCACGGTGCTGTGCATCAGCAACCACGCGCGCCATCCCGATCATCAGAACCTGGCGCGGTTGCTCTCTGGTGCGGTGAAGGCCGCGGCGCTGCACGGCCTGAAAACCGACGCGCCCGCGTTGGCTGGCGTGCGGCTGTGGTGTTATGAAGCCGAGCTGCCGATCGGTGCGCCCGCTTTCCTGGTGCCCGCCACCGAAGCCGATTGGGAGCGCAAGCGCGCGGCGATCGTCTGCTATCGCAGCCAATTATTTCAAACCGGCGTGGACGGCCCGGCGACCTCGATCGCCACGCCACAATTTCTGAGCTGGATCGAAGCCCGCGGCCGCACCTGGGGCTTTCAGGCCGGCGCTGCGTATGCCGAAGCGTTCAGCGGCCCGGAAGCGCCCGTGATTGCGGATCCGTCCTCGATCTGAGCTGCGTTTTTTTTGCTCGCATGGCGGTCGCGATCATGTCGCAGGCCCAATTTGAACGAC
>JBBROQ010000010.1:0-33533 GCA_038229115.1 Planctomycetota bacterium
AATCCAGGCCCGTCCAGCACCGCCGGCAAGGCGCTGACCAACTGCCGGCGGCTGGGACCGGACAGCATCGCGCGGGCGGCCGCGCGCGCCCGAGAGCCCCCAACGAAGCGCATCAGAAAACGGTCGAGCTGTGATTCCGGCAATGGGTATGTACCGATCTGAAACGACGGGTTCTGCGTCGCGATGACGAAGAACGGTTCGGGCAGCGGATGCGTTTCGCCGTCGACCGACACCTGACGTTCCTCCATTGCTTCCAACAGCGCGCTCTGGGTTTTCGGCGTGGCGCGGTTGATTTCGTCGGCCAACACCATCGGCGCGAACACCGGCCCGGGGTGAAACACAAAGGCATTTTTATCGCGGTCGAAGATCGCATTGCCGACGATGTCGGCCGGCAGCAAGTCGCTGGTAAATTGAATCCGGCGCAGGCCCAGGCCCAAAGTGCGCGCCAGGGTGTTGGAGAGCGTGGTCTTGCCCACGCCCGGTTGGTCTTCGATCAGCAGATGCCCGCGCGCCAGCAGGCAGCAACAGGCCAAGCGCAGCGCCTCGGGCTTACCCAGGATCACGGCTTCTAACTGCGAAAGAACGGCGCGGATTCGGCTCGGCACGATGGTAGTCCTGAGGGCGGAAATGTGGGCGGAAGGCGCTGGACGGTACGCACACAGCATCGCCCCGGATCGCAGCCCTCGCAAGACGTGCGGGGCGGGGTGCGGTGCCGTATGCGCTGTCGCGCACCGCCCCCTGCCACCGAAATCATTTTTCGGCGCGGTAGTCGAAGAAATCAAAGTCGGCCGGTGCCGTACTGACCGCGCCATTGCCGCTGGCAAAAATGCCAAACATGTTGCCGGTCCACGAGCCGAAGCCGTTGCCCGCGATTTCCGGACCGAGCAGCCTGGACAAACCGCTATCGAGCATCGTAAAGGCGCCCTGGGCGGGGATGTGACCAAGCTGATAGACGTCTCCCTGGGCGCGGATGGCCAGGGTCTCGCCACCGAAGCCGGGTAATTCGTGCACGGTCTCCTTGACCAAATCATCGATGTGCTTCCTGGTCAGCAGCAGTCGCCGGCCAGCGCGGCGGGTGATCAGCACGTCGTAGTGGAAGCGCTCGTTGGCAAAGATGCTCAGCCCGGCTTCCTCGTGGTCGCGCTGCGGCTGAAAGTCCAGACGGCAGCTGACGAGAGCATTGAAATGCTGCTGACGCCGACACACGAACGCCGGGGAATCGCGGTCATCGAGCGTCACCGCCGAGCCGTGCAGGCGCAGGTGTCCGGGGCGTGCGCTCAGCGAATAATCCTCGGCGTGCGGATTGCGCAGATGCTGCCAAGTCGGCGTCAGGGTCGGCTGATCGAAGTCATCCCGCTCGGCCGAGAACAGGTCCTGCTGCTGCACGCCGGGCACCTCGATCTGCTCATCGATCTGGCCGTCTGTGCCGATTTGCGGCCAGCCGTCACTGCTCCAGGTGACCGGGGCCAGGAAGGTCTCACGACCCAGGATGCTGGCAGAATCATAACGCAGCTGCCGGGTGGCGAGGCACAACGCCCACCAGTTTCCGCGCGCGTCCTCAATCAGTTCGACGTGCCCGGTATCGCGGATCAGGCGGTGGCTCCGGTGCCGATGGGTGAGGATCGGATTGGTGGGGCAGGACTCGAAGGGGCCCCAGGGGCTGCGGCTGCGACCGATGGTCGCGCTGTGGCCGAAACGGGTCCCGCCCTCGGCCGCCATGAGATAGTACCAGCCGCGAATCTTGTAGAGGTGCGGGCCTTCGATGTCGCGCGAAAGAAAGCCGGAGCAGATGATCTTGAGCTCGCTGGTCAGCTTGCCGGTCGCGATATCGATGGTCGCCTGCACTAAACCTTGGCCGCGGCGCGTGTAATAAACGGTGCCGTCGTCATCAAAGAACAGCGAGGGATCGAAGTCACTCGCGTCAACCAGGATGGGGTCCGACCACGGACCCTCGGGCTGCTCGGCGCTGACATAGAAATTGCCGCAGCCACCCATCACCGTGGTGATCATGTAGAAGCGGCCGGCATGGTAGCGAATGGTCGGCGCGAAGATTCCGCTCGAGGAGCCAATACCGGTCAGGTCGAGCTGCGACTTTCGCGTCAGGCAATGGCCGATCTGCCGCCAGTTGACCAGATCCCGGCTATGAAAAATCGGCACGCCCGGGAAGAACTCGAAGGTGCTGGTCACGAGATAGAAATCGTCCCCACGTCGACAGACGCTGGGGTCGGGATGAAAGCCGGGAATGACGGGGTTGTTGATCATGTTGCGCCATCGTGATGGGACTACGTAGTGTGCCAGGGGCGTTGCTTTGACGTTTTCGCTACCGTGCGCTGCTTCGGACTCTCGACGTCGTGCGCTCGCGCCGGATTGCTCGTGCGGGTCCGCCGATAGCGTCCGCCGCCCATGCGCGCGCTGCGAGATCGTTATCGGGAAGACGCGCGCGTTACCGCGTTGGCCGCGGCGCTGCGCGACGATCGCGAATTGACCGTCGGCGCGGTGCACGGCGGTTTATTCGCGGTGCTGATCGCGGCGTTGTGTGTGCGCACGGACGCGCGCGAACGGCCGCGCCTGATCGTCAGCACCGACCCCGGGCAGTTGGTCGACGACCTGGATGAACTGGGCGTGGTCGCGGCGCATCTGCCGGAACTGGATCGATTCGCCGGAGCCGAAGACGACCAGCGCGCGGCCGACGATGCCAGCGGTCTGGATCGCGCCGGGCACAATCGCCGCTTGGCCGCGTTGGAAGCTTTCGCCGGCGGTGCAGTGTTGGTGGCTTCGCCGTTCGCGGCCGAACAGCCGGTGCCCGACATCCAGCAGGTGAAAGCCGGCTCGATCGTCCTGCGTCCCGGCATGGATCAGGACCTGCACCAGTTGATCGAACGCTTGGTCGAAACCGGCTATCGCGTCGTCACCAGCGTCGAAGGTCGCGGCGATCTGGCGACCCGCGGCGGGATTTTGGACGTGTTCCCGTGGATCGGGCAGGATCCGCTGCGGATCGAATTTTTCGGCGACACCATCGAAGCGATTCGGCGCTTCGATGCGTTCACGCAGGAATCGATCAGCAAAGCCGACGAAGCGGTGCTGGCGTCCAGCGCCGGCGGCCTCGCGACCAAAGGCCTATGGGAACAGCTGCCGCCCGGCCCGGTGCTGGTGCTCGGCGACGTCACGCTGCGCTCGCGGTTGAAGAAAGATCACGGCCGGCGCGAAGTGCGACTGGCGCGGCAGCTGGAACAGGACGCCGTCGACGGTGCCAGCACCACCATCGAACGCCTGCGCGGCGATCTGCGGCGCGGGCTAAGCGACTTGGTTTCGATGAGCGCGGAAATGGCGAGCGCTGACCACGCTACGACGGTGCATCTGTTCGCGCGTAACGAAGAAGCCAAACGCGATCTGGAAGCGCATGCGCTCGACGCTGGCCTGAGCAATACGACGGTCGCGGTGGGCCGACTGTCGGCCGGTTTCCGCGATCTCGAACGCGCGCTGATCGCGGTGCACGATTACGAACTGGCCGAACGCGAACCGGTAAAACGGCGCACCGCGCGGGTCGCCGGCGGCACGCCGTTGTCGTCGCTGACCGACCTCAAACGTAACGATCACGTCGTTCATCTGCGCCACGGCATCGGCATTTTCCGCGGCATGGCGACGCTGGAAAAACGTGGGTTTTTAGAGGATTTCCTGCTGCTGGAATTCGCCGAAGGCTCGAAGCTGTATGTGCCGGTCGACGCTATCGATCTGGTGCAGAAGTATGTCGGCGCCAGCGGGCGCGCGCCGGAACTGTCGAAAATCGGCGGCGCGTTGTGGGCGAAAAAACGCGCGCGCGCCGAAAAAGCGATCGAAGACATGTCGGCCGAACTACTCGCCGCCCAGGCCGCTCGCATCGCCGCCGGCGGCATCGCCATGGCCAGCGACAGCCCAGACGTGCGCCGCTTTGAAGCTGCGTTTCCGTACGAAGAAACCGAAGACCAATTGTCGGCCACGCGCGAGATCAAAGGCGACCTCGAACGTGGCGTCGCGATGGACCGCCTGCTGTGCGGCGATGTCGGTTTCGGCAAAACCGAAGTCGCGATGCGCGCCGCGTTCAAGGCGGTTTCCAGCGGCTATCAGGTAGCCGTGCTGGTTCCGACTACGCTGCTGGCCGAGCAGCATGTCGAAACCTTTACCGAGCGCTTCGCCGGCTTCGGCGTGAACATCGGCGGCATCACGCGTTTTCGCGACGGCAAAGAACGCGCGCAGTTGTTCGCTACTGCTGCCAGTGGCGCGCTGCACATTCTGATCGGCACGCACGCGATCCTGACCGAGAAGCTGACGTTCGCGCGTTTGGGCCTGCTGATCATCGACGAAGAACATCGCTTTGGCGTGAAGCAGAAAGAAAAACTGCGCGCGTTCCGTACCGCCGGCGTAACCCGCATGCCGCCGGATGTGCTCACGCTCTCGGCCACGCCGATCCCACGCACGCTGCATTTTTCCATGCTCGGCCTGCGCGACATCAGCGTGTTGGCCGAAGCTCCGGCTGAACGTTTGGCGGTCGAATCGCGGGTCGCGCCGTGGGACGATCAGATGATCGAACACGCGTTGGCGCGCGAACTCGAACGCCAAGGCCAGATCTTCGTGGTCCACAACCAAGTGAAGGATCTTGACCAAATCGCCTATAAATTCGCGCGTTTGGCCCCGACCTTGAAAGTCGACGTGGTACACGGGCAGATGGATGAAACCCGCCTAGCGCAAGTCATGGATGATTTCCGGCACCGCAAACTCGACTGCTTGGTGTCGACCTCGATCATCGAAAGCGGCATTGACATCCCGAATGCGAACACGCTGTTCGTCAACAACGCGCACTGCTTTGGCTTGGCCGAACTGCATCAGATTCGTGGCCGCATCGGGCGTTTTACGCGCCAGGCCTACGCCTATTTCCTGACCCCGCGCAATCGCGATTTGGGCGAAGACGCGCGCGAACGACTCAGCGCGATTCAGGAATACGCCGAACTGGGCGCAGGCTTCAAACTCGCGATGCGCGATCTCGAACTGCGCGGCGCGGGCAATCTGCTGGGCGGCGAACAGAGCGGCCAGATCGACGCGATCGGCTACGAGCTGTACACCAAACTCCTGGGCGAAACCGTGCGCCGCGCGAAGGCGACGGCCGAACACGACGCCGCCGGAACGACCGCGCCAGCGTCCACCACGAAGCCCGCGCCGCGTTCAATCAAAGCGACCGCCAACGCCGACGAAGCCGCGGCCATGCTGTCGGCGGCGATGGGCGGCGGCACCGTCGACGCGGTCCTTGGCCTGAGACTCGACGCGTACATCCCCGACACCTACCTGGAAACGCCGACGCTGAAATTCGAGATTCATCAGCAGCTTGATCGCGCCCGGCGTTTCAGCGATCTGGCCGCGATTGCACGCGGCGTACGCGACCGCTGCGGCTTAATGCCGGCGCCGGTGGTCCGGTTATTCCAGGCCCGCGCGATCCGCCTGCGCTGCCGCGAACTCGGCATCAGCCGCATCGATGTCGGCGAGCGCACCTTGCGCCTGCATCTGAAATCCGGCCTGCCGAAAGAACTCGCCGCGGTGAAGCTGCCCGAACTGGTGCATCTCCAACTCGACGGCCCAGTGTTGGTGCTGTTTGTGAAACCAGTGTTGGAACAGGACGTAGCACTGGTGCTGCTGTGCCGGCTGTTCCAGCTCGATTTAGGATTTCTGGGCCGCGGCTTCTGAATCCCCGGACCAAGCAGGGCCGTATCAAGCAGCAGTCGCCTGCCTTGCGCCACCCCCTCTGCCGGGTTTAACCTCTCTCATGCCCTCACCGCGCTTTATCGCTGTGGCGCTGCTGAGCCTGTTCGCTCTCCATCTCAAGCTGTCGGCATTGGACGTCCCCAGCGGCGTGGTCGCGCTGCCGTTGGCGGCGGGTGACCATGAGCGTCTGTCGTGCGGCGGCGCAGCGGTGGTCATCAATGCCGATGGCAGCGCGCTGACCTTGGCCGAGGCGCTACCCACCGGTGACGCGACCACCATCACCGTCGTCTGTCCCGGCGGTATTCGCCGCCAAGCGACCATCGTGCGCCGCGGCACCACCACTACCGCGGTGCTGCTGCACATCGCCAATCTGCCAGCAAATGTGCAGCCCCTGCCATTGGGCGACGAGCGCACGCTGAACCTCGGCGCCGAGATCTGGACCGCCGGCAACACCGTCGGCGCGCTTGAGGACGACGGTGCCGCCGCCCTGTCGTGCGGCACGCTCAGCGCGCGGTACGAGCTGTCCGCGGACGAGCCGCCGGTGCGCGGGCGCGGTGGACGCGTGCTGAGCACCTATCGCGGCCCAGTCCTTGAAGTCGATGCCGGCGTGAATGACGGCAATCAAGGCGGTGCGCTGTTGGACGCGCACGGTGCGCTGGTTGGTTTGGTCAGCCTGGGCGAAAGCCGTTCGCGGCGCTTAGGCACCGCGGTGCCGATCACGCGCGTGCTGGCTGACCTTGGCGTGCCGGTGCCGACGCAGCCGACCGCGTCCGCTCCGGCGCTCGCTACGGTCGATGCGGTGCTTGATCACGCCCGCGCCAGCTTGGCGCTGATCGCCTTCGCACGGCCCAACGGCCTCGGCAATCCCGGCGGCGAGGGCGTGATCGAACGCCCGCCGCGCACCGTTGACGAAGCGCCCACCTACGATCGCGAGCGCCTGCAAAAATGGTGGGACGCCTATTACCACCAACAGCAGCTGTACTACACCGATGCGCCAGTGCCGGCGTTGGTGGTCGATGCCCGCAATGGCCTGCTGTTGACCGCGCTCGGCAACTTGCACGGCGGCGCGACCGAAGGCCGAGTCCTACTGCCCGGTGGTGGCGTCGCCTGCACCGTGGTCGGCACCAGCGCCGCCTTCGACGTGGCTCTCATAAAAGCTGCACAGCCGCTGCCGCTGGCCGATGTCGTGTTCGCCGCTGAAGGCGCTGAAGTCCCCGCGCCGGTGCGCGTGGTTGCTGGTTATCCCGGCGCCGAACGCGGCCTGACCGTCACCGCCGGCATCGCCTCGACCATTGCCCGGCAACGCGATCGCGACGTGCCGCTGCTACAGATCGATGCCACCGTCGATCTCGCCAGTTTGGGCGGTGCGGTGATCGACGCCGCCGGCGACTGCTTGGGTTTGGTGGTGATGATGGGCCCGCGCAGCGACTGGCCGTGGTTCATCAATTCCGGGGTCGGCTTCGCCGTCGATGCCGCAACTATTCGTCGCCTGCTGCCATTGTTGGCCGCCGGCAAAGACGTCGAGCCACCGGCGCGGCCGAAGCTTGGCATCGAACTGCGCGGCAACGGCCAAGCGCTGGTGGTGGCCAAAGTCTTCCCCGGTACCGGCGCCGCTGACGCGGGCGTGAAGATCGGCGATGTGCTGGAAACGATTGATGGCCAACCGGTGAGCGAGCGCGGCGTGCTGGCGCGGGCGATGTTCCGGCGCGTACCCGGCGATCGGGTGCAGTTGGGCCTGCTTCGTGGTGAACGGCCACTGACCCTGACGCTTGAAGTCCGCGTTCCGCCCAATGGCAACGGCAGCGACGTGGACACCTCGTCCACGATAACGCCAAAACCATCGGTAAAATCAACGCCGAAATCACCTGTGCGAAAAACTCCAAAACCGTCTGCACAGCCGAACGGCGACGACCCCCCATGATCCGCGCGCACGCGCTGATCGTGGCGTTTTTGGCGCTGTGGCTTTCCGTCGCCGTCGCGGCCGAGCCCACGTGGCGCGCGGCGGTGCCATCCGCGCTCGACACGTATGTGTTTATCGGCGGCGGCAGCGGCGTGCTTATCAGCGCCGATGGCTTGGTGCTGACCAACAACCATGTCATCGCCGGCGAAGCCAAGCTGCGCGTGCGCCGCCGCGATGGGCTCAGCGTCCCCGCGAAACTTCTGGGTACTGATCCAGTGGGCGACATCGCGCTATTGCAGGCGACCTTCCCCGGCCCGGTGCCGTATGCGCGGTTCGCCGACGCCGCCAATGCGCGCGCGGGCGCGACGGTGTTCGCGATTGGCAATCCGTTCGGTCTCGGTGACTTGGACGATCAGCCCACCGTCACCGCCGGCGTGCTGTCCACCGGTCGCATCGTGCGCGAGGACTACACTGACGCGCTGATGGGCGATGCGCCGGTAAATCCCGGCAATTCCGGCGGCCCGCTGTTCGACGCAGCGGGCTTGCTGTTGGGCATCAACGGCCAGATCCGCTCACGTTCGGGTTTTCGCATCAACAGTGGCATCGGCCTGGCGATTAGTTCGGTGCAGCTGCAAGCCTTCATGCCGCTGCTGCGCACGGCCGATGGCGGGTATGTCCGACACACTGCGGAACCGATCGGCCTGGAACTCAAAGATGGCACCGAGTTGGTTGAGGTCAGCAAAGCGGTCGCGCCGTTCATGCTAGGCGACCGCCTCGTCACGATCGCCCACCGTAACGCCGTCAGCGCCGACACCGCTCGCGGCTTGTTCGCGTCGCTGCCGTGGACACCGGACGCGACCGTGCCGGTGACGCTGATTCGTGGCGGGCAAACGCTAACGCTGAGCGCACCCGCTGGGCGCACGCCAGTTCCCGGCCGCGTTTACCACGGCCTATTTGTACGCGAGGCCGATGTCGGCGTGCTGATCGATTCAGTCAATGACGACAGCCCCGCGGCCAAAGCCGGCTTAGTGCGAGGCGAACGCGTGCGCCGCGCCAACGAACGCGACGTGAACACGCGCGGCGATTGGCTGCGCGCGCTGATCGGGTTGGAAATCGGCGACGTGCTGGTGCTGGACGTGCTGCGCAAAGACGGCACCGACGCGATCATTCGGCTGGCACTGATTCCGCAGCCGTGAACGAGCGAACCTTGCCGAACCGGCAGCTTGCGCTCGCGATCATCGCCGGCGGCGCGTCGACGCGCATGGGCCGCGACAAGGCGCTGCTGCGTTACGGCGGGCAGACGCTGCTCGAGCGCACCGCGCGGCTTGGCCTGGCGCTCGATCTGCCGGTGCTGGTCTGCGGTCGCGCTGCTCCAGCAGACTGGTCGCTGCCCGCAGTCGGATTCGTTCCGGATTCCGCGCTCGGTGCGGGACCGTTGGGCGGACTGATCGTGGCGCTTTCGCAATTTCCCGCAGTACTGGCCGTCGCCGTCGATCTGCCGCGTTTGGACGCGCACGCTCTCGCTTGGCTGCTCGCAGCCGCACGCGCGCAGCCGCAGGCCGCGGCCGTCGCGGGTACGCGCGACGGCCGCGCCGAACCCCTGTTCGCCTGCTATCGCGCCGCGGCGTTGCCGATGGCGAACGCGCATCTCGCGCGTGGCGAGCATGCGTTGCACCGGCTATTACGTGCGCTCGACGCGGTGCTGATGCCGATGCCGCCGGACATCGCGGCGACGCTTACCAACGTCAACACGCCTGACGATTGGGCCGCGTTAGAACCTTGACGTTCAGGAACTCGGCGGATCGAGCACCCGCGCAACCGCGTCTGCATAGCGCGCGAATCCCGGCGCGAACGGATGCAGTCCATCGGGATACCAACGCTGATCGTGCGGCAGCGGATCCTCCAAAATGCTGATCGAGGGAAATGCGCTTAACGCCGCGCGAATATCCGCGCGCACCCGCGCCACCCGCGCGCCGGTGGCACGGTCCAACGGTACGCCGGCGAACTCCGGCGGCCCTTTGCCGTCCTCGCACGGCTTCCACGGCGGCAGGCACCACAGCACGCGCTGATGCCCGCCACTGACCACCAGTTCGGCCATCTGCGTCGCGCGCGCACCGGCAATCGCCGCATCGGCGTCGCTCCAACTGTGATTGCTGCCAAGGGCGATGGTGACCAACGGCCAGCGCTGCTGCTCCAACGCCCAGCGAAAAATTTCTGGCTCGATCATCAGTCCACCAACGCCCAGATTCCACGCCGGCAATTCCCACGCGCGCCACAACCGATGCACCCAGGTCTGCACCGGCGACTGCACACTGAAACCCTGCGTCAGCGAATCGCCAATGGCCAGCCAACGCGGCGCCGGTGGCGTTACCGCGGCGATCTGCGCGCCGTCCGCCAACGTGATGCCGGCGATCGCCGCGGTGCTAATCAGCGGCTGCCACAGCCACGTCTCGCGCAGCGGGCCGCCGCGTTCGGAACCGGTGGCAAGACGCACGCGCACCGTGCCCTCGCGCTCGCGCAGATCGACGCTGTCGGACACCAACCAACTATCATCATGGCGGATCTCGGCCGCGACGCCGCACGGCACCACCTGATGATGCCGCAGCCGTTCCAGGTGCAGATCCACCCACGGACTGTCGGTGGCAAACAACAGCGCGCAGCCACTGGCCGAACGCAGATTCGCCAGCGGCCCCATGCGTCCGTACAGCAGCTCGATGCAGGCGCGCGGGAAGCGCTCTAATCGCACTTCGGGCAGGTCGCGCGAGACCGGCTGCGGCGCATAAAAATTCAGCCGCGGATCAGAAATCGGCACAAACATCTCTGTTTTTCTCTCTCTCTCTCTCTTTTGGCGCTCAGCGATTCGCGCCCGGCGTCCACAGCACCTCGCCGCGACCGCCGTCATTGGCCAACCGCGCCCACACAAAACACAGATCCGACAGCCGATTTAGATAGCGCAGCGGCGGCGCAAAATCGCGCTCCACCAACGCGTGTCCGGCCGCGACCACGTCGCGTTCCGCGCGCCTCACCACGGTGCGCGCCAGATGCAGCCATGACGCACCACGACTGCCACCCGGCAGCACAAAACTCGTTAGTGGCGGCAAGCCCGCATTCGCCGCGGCCAACACCGTGTCTAAGCGCGCGATGTGCGCTTCGGTAATGCGGCACATTTTTGCTTCGTACGGCCCGCCCGGCGGCACCGCCAAGTCCGCGCCCAGGTCGAATAGGTCGTTCTGAATGCGCTCGATTTCTTGCGCGATTCCCGCATCTAATCCCGTGCCGCGCGTCTCGCACAACACTAGGCCAAGCAAACTGTTCGCCTCATCAACCGCGCCGATGGCGTTGATCAGCGGATGATCTTTGGGCACCCGCGAGCCATCGCCCAATCCAGTATCGCCGCCGTCGCCGCTGCGCGTGGTGATGCGATCGAGTCTGACCATGCGGCCTCCGGCGGCGTTTACGCGGTGTTCGCACGCACCTTGATGGACGAGTGACCTGGACAAGCCCCGCGCGCGCCGCGGCTGCGAAAAACCGGCGCACCGCACACCACCGCGGGCGTCGCCGCGCAGCCACCGACTTCCCCGCCGCGCCCATTAACGTCATCGCATGGCGACCGCCGAACTCAGCACTGGGTCTTCGTGGCAACGCTGGCTGCTGCCGGATCGGCCGGGTCTGCGCCAAGCGCTCTTGGGCATCGTCGCCCTGCTGTTGCCGCTGCTGTGCATCGGCGGCGGCGTGCGTTGGTATGTGCCGGCGCTGATCGCGTCGCTGACCATCGGCTGTGGCCTAGCGCTGGCGTGGACCGCGCTTACCGGCTGGCAATGGCTGCGCCTGGCGCCGGCGACCACGCTGTGCGTGTTGGGCCTGCATGGCGCGTGCCTGATCAATCTTGAACTGCTGCCGCGCTGGGAGGTGCTGCTGCGCGCGCAGGCGGCAAAACGCGATCTGGCGTTCTGGTGGCAGCATCGCGCCGACACGCCGGCATTGCCGATGCCCACCTATGACACCGGCCGCGCGGCGCTGGCCTTTAACGAGGTCGCCGATCCCGCCAGCCGCATCGTCGCGTACACGCCGGTGGCACTGCAACGTTGGTCGATCCTGGGTGAGCGTGAATCGTGCTGGGTCGCGCTAACGCGTGACGGCAACGGCGAATTGCTGCGCACGCGCGAAGAGCTCGCCGCGTTGCTGCCGGCGGCCGAGCGCACGCGTTTGCGTTAAGCCCGCGTGGCCGAAGCTGCGCCCATGAACGCGCCTGCTGCTGACGCCATCGCCACCCATGTAGCCGACCTCTGCGCACGCACCCGCCCAGCCGCGCGCGTGGCCGCACGGTTAAACGACGCGCAAAAAACCGCAGCGCTGCTGGCCGCCGCCGACGCCATTGCCGCCGATGCGGAAGTGATCTTGGCCGCCAACGCGCGCGACGTGGCGCAGGCGCGCCACGATGATCTCGCTGCGGCCTCGATTGAGCGGCTGACGTTGGACGCGAAACGCTTGGCCGGCGTGATCGCCGACCTGCGCGCGGTCGCAACGCTGCCCGATCCCGTCGGCCGCATGTTGGAACAACGCACCATCGCCCAAGGCGTCGCCTGCGAAAAAATCAGCGTCCCGATAGGCGTGGTCGCGATCATTTTTGAAAGCCGGCCGAACGTCACCGTCGACGCCGCGAGTCTGTGCCTGCGCTCCGGCAACGCCTGCATTTTGCGCGGCGGCAAAGAGGCGCTGCACAGCAACCGTGCGCTCGCAGCCGCATTTCGCCGTGGTTTGGTGCACGCCGGTATCGACGCCGACGTGGTGCAGTTGGTTCAAGAACAGGATCGTCGTCTGATTGAAGTCCTGCTGGCGCGCGCCGACGCCATCGACGTGGTGGTGCCGCGCGGCGGCGAGGCCCTGATCAACGCCGTGATCGCGTGCAGCAAAGTGCCGGTCATCAAGCACGACAAGGGCGTGTGCAGTTTGTACGTGCACGCCGCCGCCGATCCGGCGATGGCGCTGCGCCTCGTCGTGAACGCGAAATGCCAGCGTCCGGGCGTGTGCAATGCGATCGAAAATCTGTTGGTCGATCGCGCCATCGCTGCGAACTTCCTGCCCCTGTTAGCCGCCGAACTGACTCCGCGCGGCGTCGAACTGCGCGCCGACGCCGAAGCGCTGCCGCTGCTGCCCGGCGCGCTACCGGCGCAGGACGACGATTGGCGCACTGAATATCTGGCGCTGATTTTAGCGGTGAAAATCGTCGACGGCCTGGACGCCGCGATTCTTTTCACCAACACTTTCGGCAGCCAGCACAGCGACGGCATCGTCACCGCCGATCACGCTGCGGCCGAACGGTATCTGCGCGAAGTCGACGCCGCCTGCGTCTATCACAACGCCAGCACGCGCTTCACCGACGGCAACCAGTTCGGTTTCGGCGCCGAGGTCGGCATCAGCACCAACCGCATCCACGCGCGCGGACCAATGGGCTTGGCCGAGCTGTGCACGTACAAATATGTGCTGCGCGGAACCGGACAGATCCGCGTCTGAGCACGACTGTTGCCGGCGGTGGCGCACCTGACCACTACCGCTAAAAACGCGCCTCGCTGCTTAATGCACCTCTCACGGAAAGTTCCGCCGTCATGACCCAGACCGTCATCAACCCGCGCATCCGCGGCTTCATCTGCACCGCGGCTCATCCAGCTGGCTGCGCCGCGAATGTGCGCAAACAGGTGGAATTGGCGCTGAAAGACGGCCCCGGCCGCGGTATCGGCAACGCACTGGTGGTCGGTAGCTCAGCCGGTTTTGGACTGTCGTCACTGCTGACTCTCGCATTCGCTCACGGCGCCAAATGCCTGGGCGTCGCCTTCGAGCGCCCAGCCCAAGGCGACCGCACCGCGAGCGCCGGCTGGTACAATCTGGTCGAGGCGCATCGCCTGGCAAAAATCCACGGCCGCAGCATCGACACCATCAACGGCGACGCCTACACCACTGCGATCAAAGAGCAGGTGATCGCCGCGCTGAAGGCCAGCGGGGTCAAGCTCGACTACCTCGTGTACAGCCTCGCCAGCCCCAAACGCACCGACCCCGTCACTGGCATCACCCACGCCAGCACGCTCAAACCGATCGGACCATCGTTCACCGCGAAAACTGTGAACCTCGACGACAGTTCGGTTGGCCCGATCACCATCGCGCCCGCCACTGACGCCGACGTCGCCAACACTGTAAAGGTCATGGGCGGCGAAGACTGGCAGCTCTGGATCGACGCCCTGCGCGCGGCCGACCTACTCGCGCCCGGATTTCGCACCGTCGCCTACAGCTACATCGGGCCGCAGCTAACCCACGCCATCTATCGCGCCGGCACCATCGGCGCGGCCAAAGATCACCTCGAAGCCACCGCCAAAACGCTCTCGAATAGCCTTGCCGCGATCGGCGGGCACGCCTGGGTCAGCGTCAACAAAGCCCTGGTCAGCCAGGCCTCATCCGCCATTCCCGTGGTGCCGCTGTACATCGGCCTGCTCTACAAAGCGATGAAAGCCAAAGGTACGCACGAAGGCACCATCGAACAAATCCTGCGCCTGTTCCGCGACCATATCGGCCCCGGCAAACAGCCGGCGCTGGACGCCAACGGCCGCATCCGCATCGACGACTTTGAGATGGCCGCCGACATCCAAGCCAGCGTCCAAGCCGCGTGGGATAAAGTCGACACCGCCAACCTCGCCGCGATCAGCGATTTCGCCGGCTTCCGTAGCGAATTCCGCGGTCTATTCGGCTTCGAGCTGCCCGGCATCGATTACACCGCCCCAGTTGAAGTCGACTTGGCTCTAAACGCGTAATCTTATGGCGCAGTGCGGCGACCACGCCGCTGCACCGCGCTGCCCATGCGCTTTCCTTCTAGGATTTTCGATGCTTTTTTGGCGCACTAAGCGCGAGCCACGACCGCGCGCGCTTTAGCCGGTCGCGTCGTCAGCCGCTGGCGTAATGGCGGTCGGTCGTAAGTGCACGCCTACCGGCCCCGGCGCGTTCAACACCATTCCGGGGCGCACTTCGTACTGCTGACCGGCCTGCATCGGCAGCCCGTTCAAGGTGCATTTATCCGCATTCGGGCCATGCACCGAGATCCAGCATGGCTTGCCCGCTGCATCCGGCGCGACACTGAAATGCAGATCACTGCTGCCGCGCTCGAACGGATCGAAGCGGAATCCAAGCTCGGTGTCGGGCTCGCTCAGCAGCACCTGATCCGGCGCAGTCGGCTCGACCGCGCGCGTCGGCAGACGCCGCGCGGCGGCGTCATGTGAATTTTTTTCAATCTCGGTTTTTTCACGCTCAACATTTGCCACCCGCCGCGCGCCCTTAACGGCCGTATCGCTCGCCATATCCACGTCAGCAGCTTCCGTGGCGACATCTAACGCTGGTGCTGATGCGGCGGATCTCAACGCAGCCATGTCGGTGTCACCGCGTTCAACATACTGATCGCCAGATAATTCTGAGCTTGGGCACACTGTCGACTGTAAGCCGTCTGTTCTTGCCGACGACGGAATATCAGCGACCGAATCCAAAACCCGGCGCGCATGCGCGGCCTCAACCGCGGTCATCCCAACCGCCGCGCGCGACCCAGTTTGACCAAACATATGCCGACGCGCAGCGACCATCTGCATTACCAATGTGACCGCCAACAACAGTAACGCGATCACCGTCAAGAGCCGCACGCGCCTACGCATCTGCACCATCATGGCTCAGCTCAATTCGATTGATCGAACTACACCGCGTCAGTAATTAACCGGCGGCGTGTTTCCATTAGTCTTGAACTGCCAAATGACCTGACTGTTGGAATTGCGAACATCTTCAAAAGAATATGAAGTAGTGCGCAACCGGATACCGACTTCGTACCAGGAATTAGGTTCAAGCGGTTCCGTCGGGATGAGGAAGAACTCGCCATCGCGCAGTTCAAATCCCTGAATGATTGGCAAACGAGTGATCGCACCGGAGTACTCATAATTTGCATTGGTGCCAAGCGCTGGACTGTAGAAAGTCGTGGTACCGCTGCCCGAAGACCAAAGAACCTTGAAGGTGCGAACGATGCTGGTTGTGTTTTGTGGGTCGGATTGAGCAACACCTGTTGGGGTAGTCACTAACTTGCGCAAACTTACCACCACACCGGCCGCAGCCTGAGCGGGGACACTTCCGGCAATTGCCGCTGCTGACGTGCCCAAGATCGGTTCGGCCACTGGCAACGTTACATGGATGGGTGGCCCGCAATAGGTGACACGACCATCGATGTCGGTGTCCAGCCCATACGGATTGACGTTGCTGTTAAATTCGTTTGGCCAAAAGCCACGCTGCGCAACTAGGTCCGCGGTCTCGAGCGAAATCCACACCCCGCGGAACCGGCCGCCAAGCAGCGGATAAATGGTGTCGGTGCTGGACGCATCATAACGACTGGCATATCCGACCGCGCGCGTCGCCGCGCGCATGGCCAGCAACCGACCGTTGCGGGAATACCAGAGATTATCCGACTCATCGAACACATACTTAGTCGGATCGGCATCGGTGCGCAGATCCAGATTGAAGCCGCGGAACGCCGACACATTGCGGGCATCAGCCGGGTTTGCGATGTTTCCATTGAACACATAGTTTTCGAGCAGACGTACGCCCGATGAACCATTGCCATTAAGCAGATCCGTACTGCCGACTACCGCTGCCACACGATTATAGAGCAACGTGTCGGTATAGAACGCCGGAAAGTTCCCCGCGGCAGTCGGGACCAATGCTTCGTTACGCAGGATGTTTAAATTTGTCGACGGAGTGATCTGTGTATCTTCGGCGCCGCTAGAGCCCTGCTGACGATTATAATTCTTCGAGTTTATGGTGTTTAAATATGCTGCGTGGCGCTTCGCCGCGGTGAACAGCACATTGACATGGCTGACATCCTGCGCCGAACCAAAAGTTTGCTGGCGATAAAGATTAAGTTTTGCGGTCAGTGCTTGCGCCCGATCGACCGGCGCCTGTTCGCGCTCGACGCTTTCTTTGGGCTTTGGCGTAATGTCACTTCCGCCCGCGTTCAGGGGTTGAGTACTGTTTTCACAGCTGGCCAGCAGCAGGGCGATGAGCCCGACTGAGACCGGCGCGGTGAAACGAGAGAGGGCGAAAAAATGGGAACCGAGCATGGACCAACCTCAATCATCAGGGCTTGGCGAAACGGACACGCAGAACAAGCAGCACACTGAGCAACAGCAACGAACCAATTCCGGAACTAAGACCACAGCCACCCTTACTTTCGGTCTGCACGGCTGCCGTGCCTGATGTGCCGGAGGTGGTGGAGCCAGGAGAAACACGATCCACATCAAACAACAACAGCTGCGCCTGATACGTCGCACCGAGCTGATAGCCGGAATTGAGCAATATGCTGACGTTAATGGTCTCGTCGGTTTCGGTCAGGGTGTCGGCTATCGGCACGATCGCCACCGAGCGCTGCAGGGTCAGCGCAGGAATGGTGACCGTAGCGGGCAACGGCTGCCCATCTACACCAGTGTAGTCGAACCCATTCTGTGCCGTGCCGGCGATTCCCAGCGCAACTACCGTATCCGTGGTGCTCGTTGCACTCATGGTCACCATAAAGGAACCGATACGGTTGGGTTCCGCCGGATTAAGGACCGCAGCGATGCTGACCGACGGCAGGACGACATCGAGCAACAACATCTGTGCCTGATAGTGCGCGCCTAGCTGATAGCCGGAATTAAGCTGAATGTTAATGACAATAGTCTCGTCACCTTCGACTAAAGTGTCGGCTACCGGCACGATCGCTACCGAGCGCTCGAGGGTCAACGCTGGAATAGTGACCGTGGCGGGAAGCGGCTGGCCATCCACACCATTATAATCGACCCCATTCTGCGCCGTACCGGCGATCCCCAGTGAAACCACCGTATCGGTGGCGCTCATTGCACTCAGCGACACTACAAAGGAACCAATACCGCTGGGCTCCGCCGGATTGACGACGGGGGCGATGCTGACCGACGGTGCGCTGGAAACAGCGCTCAAAACCACCGCTTGCCGTGTCTGATTTGGAACCGCAGCATCGATCAGCGTGCTGCTCTGGTTATCTTGCGCACCTTGCGCGCTGGGCGATGCCATCAGCAGGGCAAGCAACACGAGTGGCAGCGCAAACAGCAAAGACAGGTGAGGGCTGCAAATAGAGGGCATCTCTTCTCCGTTGAGGAGCCAGGGGACGCGAACGCTAGGTCGGCCACCTGAGGCCACAAGACGAGACCACGAAGCAAAGACCGACGGAATCAGGGGTGTCTGACGCACAATTTTCTGAGAAATCCACTTGGATATTCGTGGAAATAAACCGGTGAAACCCGCAGGGAAACGCTTAAGCGCGCAGGTCACTCAACGCTTGCTGCGCGTGCTCGAACACCTGCCGGTGGAGCGAATTGCCGTGGCTGTCCATGGTCACGATGACGGGAAAGCGCTCGACCCACAGATGCCAGATGGCCTCGGGACTGCCGAGGTCAAACCAGTCGACGCCGTCCACGCGCACGATGCGTTCGGCGCAGACCTGCGCGGCGCCGCCGATCGCGTGCAGGTAGACACAGCCGTATTTGGCGCAGCCGTCGAGTGTCTTCGGCCCCATGCCGCCTTTGCCGATCACGCCGCGGATGCCGTGGTCGCGCATCACTTCCCATTGATAGGGCTCTTCGCGCGATGAAGTGGTCGGGCCGGCACCTTTGCAGAGCCACTTTTTGGTGCCGTCGGCCTGCGCCTCGCCGACCATTACTGGGCCGCAGTGATAGATGACCTGGCCATGCAAATCGACCGGCGGCGGCGTGCCGTTATGGAGGCGGTGATGCACGGCGTCGCGGCCGGTGTAGAGGCGGCCGCTGAGCTCAACCGTGTCGCCGACTTTCAGGCGGCGGACGGCGGCTTCATCAAGCGGCGTGGTGAGCGGGATGACGGCCATGAGGATTCCCTTTCAGTAAAGCCAGCGCGCAATGTCGCCGGTGGGCGACAGTTCGACGCCCTGTCGGCGAAACGCCCAGCACATGTAACTGATGGCGACGAAAAAACTCGCCGGGACGCGATTTCGAGCGCCGATTTTGCACCCGAGCAGCGTGGTCTTGCCGCCGAAACCCATCGGGCCGATACCGCTTTGATTAGCTTTGGTGACGATGCGCGCTTCCAATTCGGCCAACGCCGGATCAGGACTGCGGTCATCAAGTCGGCGCAGAAGCTGTTGTTTGGCCCAGGCCATGCCGCTGACGCGATCGCCGCCGATGCCGACGCCCAAAATGCCCGGGCCGCAGCCCTGACCCTGCGCTTGTAGCACGCAGTCGAGGATGGCGTTTTCCACGCCTTTCAGATCACGTCCGCCGAAGGATGGATGCGGCAGCGTGTAGGTAGCACCAACATTTTCGCAGCCGCCGCCCTTGAGCATCAACTTCACTTCCACCGTGTCGCGCCGCCATTGGTGGAAATGCAAATCCGGCGTGCCGCCGCCGACATTGTCACCGGAGTTTTTTCCGGTGAGTGAATCGACCGAATTTTGCCGCAGAAAACCTTTCGCAGTCGCAGTGCGCACCGCAGCGATGGCGGTGTCTTCGAATGCGATCTGATCGAATCCAACTGGCACATGGATGTAGAACAGGATCGAGCCAGTGTCCTGGCACAGCGGTTGGCTTTTCTGCTGCGCGAGGTCGATGTTGCAGTCGATCACGTTCAACGCGTATGCGGCGTTAGTGCCGATATCTTCTTCGCCTTTTGCGCGTTTAACCGCAGTAACTACATCCTGCGGCAGCACCGTGGAGGTGACGCGAATGAGTTCGAGCAGGGACGCTTCCAGGGCGGGAAGCGTGCGTAAGGAGGTGGTGGTCATGACGATTTCCAGGGACACGCGAAGTTAATCAGGGCGCCGCCGGAGCAACGCGCTCTGGCTCTGTCGCCGGTGCGCTTTTCGCAGGCGACTGCCAACGCACGCCGCCCTGCTGCTGATCAAGTTCCGTACGCGCCTTCACCGCCGCGGCCAGATAGACGTCCTGCATACGCCCCGGCGCGTCGGTCAGCGCCAACAGCACCGCGTCCAGCGCGCGGCGATCCTGGTTTTCCGCATCGACGAGCGGCTCGACCAGCGCGCGTTCGATCGCATCCAAGCCCGGCCGCGGCGCCACCAATCCGCCATCGAACAACAACACCAGACCATCGGCGAAAAAGTTTTTCAGCATTGGCAGCCGTTGGATGCGTGCCGCCAGCATGCGCGGTGGCCGGCGTTCACCGCGAATGTCATCGCCCATCGCCCATGCCGCAACTTTCTCCATGCGGTCGCTACCGTCGATCAATTGTAGTTCTTCGGCGCGACGTGGCTGACCGTGGGCAACGTCCTCGCACCACCACGCCACGATCTCGGCCTCGTCCGGACGCCAACTGACGCGCGCAGCGGCGCAGGCCGACAATAACAGCGCCAGCGCAAACATCAGCAGCAGCGCGCGCATCACGGCACCGTAATGCTGGCCGCGGCCAAGCGCTCGACCAACGCGGCGTGGTCAGAGCGCACGGAAAAGACCAGGCCCGGGTGCCGGCCCGCAGCGGTGTTGTAGACCAGCGGCGCGCCCGCGAGGTCAGTGGCGATCCCGCCGGCCGCGGCCAGTACTGCCGCTGGCGCGGCCACGTCCCATTCGGCAATGGTATTGGGATGCACGTACAGATCGGCCTCGCCGCACAGCATCTTCCAGACCTTTACGCCAACCGAAGTGCAGGTCGTCCACGCGAACTCGGGCAACGCCGCATGCACGCGTTCCAGGGCGGCGCGATTGCGCGTTCCGGTTGAGGTTATCAGCACGTCGCGCACGTCAGTGCGTGCCCGCAGCGGCCGCTGTCCATCGCGATCAATCAGCCATGCGCCCAGTCCTGGCACCCCAACCACGCACAGGTTCTGCGCGCCCAAATCCAGCACGCCTAACACCACCCGGCCGTCGATCACCAAGGCCAGCTGCACCGCCCAATCTACGCGCCCTTTGGCATATTCCTTGGTGCCGTCGATCGGGTCGACGATCCACAAACGCGACGATGATAAGCGCACGGCGTCATCCGCGGTCTCCTCCGATAGCAGCGCATCGTCGGGAAAATGCAGCGTAAGGTGTTGGCGCACGATGGCGTCGGCAGCCAGATCCGCCGCCGTCACTGGCGAGCCATCAGCTTTCGGGGTCGAGGTAATGCCCGCCTGCATCTGCGCCGCGAGCGCGCCGGCTTCACGCGCGGCCGCGATCGCGACCGCAATTTCTCGGCTTAAATCCATGCGCGGATGCTGGTCATGGCACGCGAATACCAACCGCCTGTGCGCCGCACCAAACGCCGACTAAAATGTTGGCCGGAAGGCGCTCGTACGGGTGCGGCGAAAAGGTGCTCAACCGTCGGACTTGGCCAAGCGCAGGATTTCGTCGGCGGTGGTCATGCCTTGCAGGACTTTGCGCGCGCCGTCCATCGCCAGCGTGTTCATGCCGTTAGCCACCGCGGCGCGGCGCACCTCGGCGGCGCTTGCCTTATTGAAGGCAAGGTCGCGGATCTGCCGGCTCATTGCCATCATCTCAAAAATGCCGCGCCGGCCGCGATAACCCGAACCCTTGCAGTGGTCACAACCTTTGCCGCGCATGAAGCGCCGGCCGGCGTACTGCTCGGGCTTCAGGCCGAGCGCGATCAGTTCCTTTACCGGCGGATCATAGGGCTCGATGCATTTGGGGCAGTTCATGCGAATCAGGCGCTGCGCCAAAATCGCCTGGATCGAGGTCGCGACCAAGAACGGCTGCACCCCCATGTCGATCAAGCGGGTAATGGCGCTGGGCGCGTCGTTGGTGTGCAGCGTGGAAAACACCAAGTGGCCGGTGAGCGAGGCCTGAATGGCGATCTGCGCGGTTTCCGCGTCACGAATCTCGCCGACCAAGATCACGTTCGGCGCCTGACGCAACATCGAGCGCAGAATACGCGGGAAGTTCAGGCCGATTTTGCTTTGCACCTGGCATTGGTTGATGCCTTCCAGGTGATATTCGACCGGGTCTTCGGCGGTGATGATTTTGCGGTCAATGGTGTTCAACGAATGCAGCGTCGCGTACAGCGTGGTGGTCTTACCGGAACCGGTCGGCCCGGTAACCAAGATGATGCCGTTCGGCCGCTTAATCATGCCCTGGTACAGTTTGAGGTCGGAAGGGTCGAAGCCCATGTCTTCGAGGTTCAGCTTCAGACTCTCGCTATCGAGGATACGCATCACGATCGATTCGCCGTGCACCGAGGGCAATGCGGACACGCGCAGGTCGATCTTCTTGCCGTTGACCTTGACCTTGATGCGACCGTCCTGCGGCTTGCGTTTTTCTTCGATTTGCATGTCGGCCATGATTTTCAGGCGTTGCAGCACCGGGCCTTGCAGACGCTTCGGCGCCGGATCCATGGTGAAACAGACGCCGTCGACGCGGTAGCGGATGCGCAGGTGGTCGGCCATCGGCTCGATGTGGATATCGCTCGCGCGATTCGTGTCGGCGTTTTGGATGATTTGCTGCACGAACTTGATGATCAGCGCATCGTCGCCGCGCTCGTCGGTTTCGGCATCGACGCGCACGTCGATGTCCTGGGTCATCTCGCCCAGCATTTTGTCGATCCGGCCTTCGGAGAGACCCCAGTGCTTTTCAATCTGCTCGTTGATCTGGCGCAAACTGGCCAGCGCCGGTTCGATCTGCAACGAGGTGGTAAAGCGCAGGGTATCGACCACTTCCAGGTCATTCGGGTTGGCCATTGCGACCACCAAGGTCTTGCCGTGCAACATCACCGGCACGACTTTCTTATCGCGCGCGGTGCTTTGCGGCACCAGATCAAGGACCTGCGGCGGAATCACGATGCTTTCCAGATCGTAGAAGCGCATGTCAAACTGTTCTGCCAGCGCGCGCGCGACGTCTTCCGGCGAGCACGCTTGCGCCTCGACCAGGATCTCGCCCAGCGGTCGCTTATCGCCATCCATTTGTTTGGCGAGCGCGGCCTGCACCGCCTGCGGCATCACCGACTCCATCTCGACCAGGATCTCGCCGATGAACTTGCGCGCCATGGCTACCGAACTCCGCGGGGGGCACGGAGTATGGGGTCGGCCCCTGACGACCAAGGGCACCGAGAAGCCGGCAGCCTTGGCTGTGCATGACGCAGACAGTCGCACCGGTGATGGTCAATGAACTGTGCAACCTTTGGCGCGTTGACCTCAGCCGTTCTGCCCATGCTGCACGCTCGTCATTCTTCAAGCTCCTCTTTTAACGGCTGCGAGTCGACCATGCCGCTTCCTTCCCTATTCTCGGCTGCGTCATCGGCTGCGTCATCGGCTCGTCTGCGCTCGATATTGGCGTTGCTGTTATATTGCGGCCTAGCCGTCCACGCCGCCGACGGCGGTAAACCAAAGCCCGCCGCCAGCGGTGCCGACGCCGACAAGGCTGACGCTGCCGCAGTGTTTGTGAAACAAGCCGCCACTGCGCCACAGCCCACCGGCACGACTCCGGCCTTCACCGGCATCTATCTGTGGGGCGGCCGCGCCGACATCACCTACCGGCCGTTCTTCCAATGGGAGTTCAAGCTGCAGGCAGGCACCGCGGCGCTTACCGACGTACGCCTGCGACTGGCGACGCTCGGACCTGATCGGCAGGTCTTGGTGCAGGGCGAATGGAAACCGATCGGCAGCGTCAACGCCGGCAAAGCACTGCTGGGCGATTACCGCCTGAACTGCCCAACCATGCCGGCGTACCGGCTTGAGCTGGCGTGGACCGATGCAGGGAACGAGACGACTGAAACCTACCTCGCGCTCGACAAGGCCGCATTGCCGATCGCGCTGTCGCCGCTGGCCAACGATGGCTGGCTGGTGGCAGTGAATGCGCTGAGCGAAATCGCGAAAGACAAATCGACCACGGTGTCGTGGCGGGTGTGGAACCTCGGCGGTGCGGAAGTCGTAGGCGCCATTGCCACGGTCAATCTGCACGATGAAAACGGCAAGATTGTCAAAGCGATCGAGCTGAAAAAAGAACCGTTGACGGTCCCCGGGAACGGCGTGGTCGCCCAGCAGAAACAGCTACCCGCGAATCTGCCGAAATTTGCAACCATGAGCGTGGCTTTGAAAACGCCCGACGGCACGGTCACCAGCGCCGACACCGGTGGCTTCAGCGGTGTGGCCGACGTCGAGGTCGGCTTCCTGAGCAACAAGGGCACCACGCTATCTGGCAAGATCCGCAACGGCCTGAGTACCGATCAACCCGGCGTGACGCTGACGTTGACCTTAATGGATAAGAACGGCAAGGCGCTGACCACCGCCACGGTGCCAATCGGCGATCTGGCCGCGGGCGCCGAGCGTCCTTTCAGCGCCGATCTTGGGGCGAAGTTCGCGTGGCTCGGCTACGAAAGTTCCTGGACCGCTGCGCGCCCCGCGCCGACGGCGAAGGTTCCGCCAGTCGCGAAAGCGGCTTCGGCCGAGCCGGCAACTGATCAGCCCGCGGAAAAGTCCGCCGAGAAAAAGGCGGATAAAACTTCGGAAAAACCCGTTGAAAAACCGACGGTCGACGGCCTACCCGACGCGGTAATAGCCAAGCCGCTGACCTTCACGCCCAGCAAACTGGTGCGCGTCGACGGCGCGATCGTGCTGACCGGCACGGTGGTCAACGACGGCGCCAAAGATCTCACGCCCTTACGCCTGACCTTCACTTTGGGCGACGCCGCGCACGGCACGCAGACGGTCGAATGGAGCGCCGCCGGGCTCACCGCCGGTGCCGGCGCAACGGTGGTAGTGCGCACCACCCTGACCGACCTCGCCAGCATTGGTCTGAGCTGGGACCGCGGCGAACAGGCAGCGCGCTAGCACGCTCGCGTTCCGCGCCGAGCGTACACGCATGCCGCTCGCTGATTTCTTGCACACCATTCAGTTCATGCGCAGCGGCCTGGCCGCGCTCGGCCCCGCATGCCGTGCGCGCGCACTGAGCGAAACCGCGGTAAACACCGCGCTCGACGCGTGGTTCGCCACGCAACCGCAGCCTCTCGAACACGGTGCGCATCTGCGCGCTCTGGCGCTGTGGTGGCACGATCACCTCGACGCCTCGCACACCATCAGCCAAGACCTGAACGATGCCGACGGCGCCTACATCCACGGCCTGATGCACCGGCGCGAACCCGACGATGACAATGCGCGCTATTGGGTCGCGCGCGTCGGTGCGCATCCGTTGTATGCGGTGTTGGAGCCGATGGCGCGGACGCAGATTGCCACGTGGCCGGATGGGGCATCTAACTTCGGCGACGCCTTCATTACTGCCTGCGCCGCTGCGCCCAAACGTGACGATCCGCGCCTGCGCCGTCTGCAAGCGCAGGAGGCCGCCGCGCTCGCCGCGCACTGGCTGGGCGAACCGCTGCTGGCGGCGACAAACATCTTTGCCGCCACGCCGGGCTATTAGTCTGCGGCCAGCATTCCAAGACCGCAGCTGCTGTTCTTCCCTCATTCAATTCCCGCGGCATTCCCGCCCCCGATGAACCCCCCGATTTTCCCCACGCCGCCGCTTCCAAATGATCTGCACGCGCAGGGCGTGTTCGTCAATCTTGAGGGTGACTACTCGTACCTCACCGACGGCTATTACCGCAGCATGGAAGCCGAGCACGAAGGCCTGCTGGCGATCCCCAGTCCGGCCGAAGCGCTCGATGCGTATGTAGTACCACTGGCCCTGCAGAAGGCCGCCGCCGCCGGCATTGCGGTGCCAACCTGGGAAATCAGCAACGACAGCAGCGCCAGCTTTCCGCCGCCATTTTTGGCCTATCCGATTAACCCATTTCAGAGCACCGGCCAAGTGGTCGCCGACAACGCCGCCATCAGCGAAGCGATCAAGTCCCTGACCATGAGCGGCAAATACGCGGTGGTGTTCCAGGACATGGAACCCAACAGCCGCGTCGACACCTTGCGCCTAGTGTTGGGCGAATGCCTGAAGCCCGAATACAAGGAATTGGCGCTGAAAATCTGGCACACGTTCCGGATCCCGATCGCGCGGGTGAAAATCATCGTCACCGAAACGCAGTACAAATTCAGCGCCATCGAACCGCTGAAAAAAGAAGAGCTGACGCAGAACGAAAAGAGCATTCTCAAGGATGCGGGGCTCTGGCGGTCATGATGGATTTGCTCGCCACCGTGCCCGTCGCCGCGTAACGCAGAAGGACACCGATCACCGTGGCCCGCATCGCGATCTTCACCGAGCGCTACACCATCCGCCGCGCGGTCGAACTGACCGCGCTGACCAACTTCCGCATCGCCGCAGCGAAGCTCGGCCACGACTGCGATTTCCTGTTTCGCTCCGAACTCATGAGCATTCCGCGCTATGACGGTCTGCTGATCCGCGCGCTCACCGATCCGCTGAACACCAGCTATGTCGCCGCGCGCATGGGCGAAGTCCACGGCTTGCGCGTGATCGACGCGCCGGATTCGATCCTGGTCTGCTGCGACAAGGTGAACATGTATCAGCACCTGATGCGCGCCGGCGTGCCGATGCCGGAAACCTGCTTCCTGACCGAAGACGAAGTCACGGTCGAACAGGCGCGCGAACTGTTCGAAGAATTCGGGTCGCCGTTGGTGTTGAAGGCGCCCAATTCTTCGTTCAGCGCCTACGTTGAAAAAGTCCATGACGAGCTGACCTTCGTCAAAGTCGGCAAACGTTTCCTGCGCCGCGCCGAGCGTTTGGTGGTGCAGCAATATCTGCCCAGCTCGTTCGATTGGCGCGTCACCATCCTGGACGGCAAAGTGCTGTTCGCGGTCAAATATGTGATGGCCGTGGGCGCGTGGAAAGCGCACGACCGCGACCACGAAGGCCGCCCGAACATCTGCGACGTGCAAGGCGTCGACAAGGCCGACATCGATCCACGCCTGATCCGCGTCGCGTTGCAAGCCGGCAGCGCCATCGGTCGCAGCCTCTACGGCGTCGATCTGAAAGAGATCGACAACGGCTTCTTAGTTATCGAGGTCAACGACAACCCGAACATCGACGCCGGCGTCGAAGACATCAATAACCCCGAGGTTTACCGCAATGTCGTGCGCCAATTGGCCGGCGAACCGTGGGAGGCCTGGGTCGAAGCGAAATGAGCGTGCGCGTCGCGCGCGCCCGCGATCTCGACGCGCTGATCGCGTTGGAGCAGGCGTGCTTTGCAAACGTCGACTGTTTCCCGCGCCGCGTCTGGCAACACCTATTGGGCCCCGGCGCGCGTCACGGCAGCGCGCAGATACTCCTGGTGCTGGCGCCATCCGCGTCCCTGCCGGTCGAGCGCTTTCCGTCGGCCGTTTCCGCTGCGATCGTTGGTCTGCTGCGAAAAAACAGCCGCGTCGCGCGCATCTATTCGCTCGCCGTGCATCCCGAACTACGTGGACGCGGACTTGCTCGACAGCTGCTGCGCGCGTGGCTGACGCGACTGCCGAAACGCTGCGACGTCATCAGCCTGGAAGTGCGCGCTGACAACCGCGCCGCGCGCGGCCTATACGAAACGCTTGGTTTTACCGTGCTGTCGACGCTGCCCGGCTATTACGCCGATGGCGCAGAAGGCGTGCGATTTCGCCAGGAACGGCGCGCGCTGACGCGTGCTCTAACTACGGCGCGCGCCTAAATCCGTCGTCGACATCGTTGTCATCGTTGTCCCAACCGCGGTTGCTGACCTCATCGTTGAGCACCTGCGCCGCGCCGATCTCGAGCTTGTCCAGACTCGCGCTCTGAAAGATCACCACCGGCCGATTCGGCACGACGCCGACCGCCTTCGCCGGCAACCGCCAGACGCGGCAGGTGAAGTAGGTGTCCTTCCAGCTGCTGCCCGCGATGTAGAGCGAACTCGGCGGCCGCCCGGTGCGATCGCTCATAAACACGCAGCGGACCAACAACTTTTCCTCATCGCGATTGCCGTCGAGCGAACCCCATTCCGGTTCCATGCGGATGATCTGATAACTGGCCGGATCGCCGTCCGCGCGTGCCTTCAACCGCACCGTCGCGGTGAACTCCTGCCGCAACTTCGCCTCCGGCTTTCCCGTGCGCAGCGCGATCGCCGCGAAATCCAAGTTCTGCCAACGCCACACCGGCAAGAACAACGGCGCGATCAAATACGCGCCGATGAGCAGCGGAATGATTAGCACAAACGTGGCGAGACGACTCGCGCTGCTGCTTTTTGCCATGCGCCAGCATACCTCGCTTGTTACCTGGGGGCTACGGCCCCCAGGAACGCGCCTGCGGCGCTGCCCCCACACAGCGCACGAAAACCTGATGCAGTGCGGGTCCAGGGCCGGCGAGGCCCTGGCAGGCGTAGCGGACAGAGTCCGCGAACAGCAATCCCCCGAGCGCGCCTGCGCGCGCGAGCGGGGACGGGCTTTGGCGGCGCGCAGCGACGCTAGCGGCGCAGCCGCGTACGACCCGGTCCGGAGAGCGCCAACGGCGCGACCGCGCGCAGCGCGGATAGGACCGGGGCGCAAAGCCCGCTTACGGCAGCGCAAGGCTCGCTTACCGAGCAGCAAATTCCCGCATGAACTGAGCGAGTGCTTGCGCCCCGGCCAACGGCATCGCGTTGTAGATCGACGCGCGGATGCCACCGACAGTGCGGTAGCCCTTGAGCGCGACCATGCGGTTTTTCGCGGCTTCTTTGATGAATAGCTCGGTCTTTTCTTCGCTGGGCAGACGGAACGTCACGTTCATGCGCGAGCGCTGCGCGGTGACCGCGACGGTGCCGGTGTAATAGCCGTTCGAGCTGTCGATGGCGTCATAGATCGCCTTGGCTTTGGCTTCGTTCACTTGCTCAATCGCCTGCAGGCCGCCCTGGCGCACCAGCCAGCGGAACGTTTCCAGCAGGATATAGATGCCGAACGTTGGCGGCGTATTCAGCATGCTTTTGTTCTCGGCCAGCTTCTGAAAATTGAAGATCGCCGGCACCGACTTGGCGATGCGCGGGTACCAGTCTTTGCGCACGATCACCACCACCACGCCGGCCGGGCCCAGATTTTTTTGCGCGCCGGCATAGACCAGCGCCGCGTCTTTCACCGGATGCGGCCGGGCCATGAATTCGCTCGACGCGTCGACCACCAATGCGGATGCGTCGGCCACACCGGCAGGCGATGACCGTGCACGGTTTCGTTCGAGCAGACGTGCAAGTAACTGGCGTCGGGCGACAGCTGCCACTCGTCAACAGTCGCACTGCGGTCGAAGTTGGTGGCTTCGCTGGTGGCGACCACGTTCGCTTGCGCGCCGGCAGCTTTGGCCGCTTTGCTGCTCCATTCGCCGCTGACCAGATAGTCGGCCTTCGTGCCGGCCGGGCAGAAATTCATTGGGATGGTGGTGAACAACTGCGTCGCGCCGCCCTGTAGAAACAGCACGTCGTGGGTCTCGCCGACATTCAGCAGCTGTTTGGCGAGCGCGATGGCTTCGTCCATCACGCCGTCGAATTCCTTGCCGCGATGGCTGCATTCAGCGATGCCGAAACCGCGGCCCTGATAATCGATCAGCGCCTTGGCCGAGGCCTCCAGCACTTCCAGGGGCAGCATCGCCGGGCCGGCGCTGAAGTTGAAAACGCGATCGCTCATGGCGGGATTCCTATGCGGATGGTGATTACCCTCGACGGGGTAGGCGGCGCAGCGTGGCGCGGCGGTCGCGGCCACCATCGCCAACCGTCATTCATGCACGCCGGCAGGCAGAATCCTTGGTCGACCCATTGCGAAAACGCATGACGTCTTCCACATTCCGCCATGACGCAGAGCAAAAAACCGAACCGTAAAATCGCCGAAACGCCAAAATCGCCACGCCGCAAAGCCGCTGCGCGCGATCGCTATTTGGCGGAATTCCGTCGTGAATTGGCCCTGGAACGCTTCCAAAGTGAACGGCCGCAGTTGTGGCTGCAATCACAGCGCGTCAGCAAACTGGTCGAGATTCAGGAGCAGCTTGACGACGACGCGTTTCCGGAAGGCTCGTGCTTTCTGCATGCCAGCGTGGTCGGCGCGCAGACCTTCGCGGTGAAACGCGTCACCGGCATCGACCTTGATACCTGCCAAGTGACGTTGGAAATCCACGGCGATGAAGACTTAGAGTCGGGCATCGTGGTGTTGCCGTTGGAGGCGATCGAGTGGTTCGGCTTTCCGGCCAAAGCGGTGCCGATCGGGGTGCATTTCGAAGGCTTCACCGGTTGGTCCGGCGGTCGTGGCGGCGAGCGCGGTGGACATCATCACGTCGCCAGCGGCACGCCGGCGCCTGCCGCGCAACTGCCTCTGAGCACGGCTCCGCCATCGCGACGGTCGTGATCATCGCGCCATCGCCGCTCGTAACGTCCCGAAGGACGACGCCCACACGCCGACGCTGGCGCGTGGGGCTTGGCCTCGCCGTGCTCGCTACGCCGGGCGCAGCGCTGTGCTGGCTGAGCCTATGCGCGCCGTGGTGGTGGCTGGGCGAAGTCTCGCGTAGCCTGTCGCTGCATGGCGCGCTGTGGTTGTTGCTGCCGCTGGCGTGCTGTTGGCGACGGCCGTGGTGGGCAATCGTTCTGGTGCTTACCATTGGCATCGGCGCGTGGCCGTGGCTGCTGACGCTGACGCAGCCGCGCCTGCCGATCGCTGGGCCTGACGCGATCAGTATTCGTGCCGCCACCTGCAACCTTTGTCGCGCTAATCCGAGCCGTGCCGCAGCCGTGGCCGAGGTGCTCAACCACGACGCAGATGTGGTCGCGCTCATCGAAGCGCACACCAGCGACCGAGCATTGATCAACGATTATGCCCGGGCCACCGACGCCCGTTGGCCGCATCAGCTCTGGAGCACACCGAACGACGGCAACGACCTGGCGCTGCTAAGCCGCTTGCCGCTGTGCGATACTCAGGTGTTAAATGAGCCTGACTTGTACTCGCTGGTAGCCACCGTGACCGCTGCGAACGGCTCGCGTTTCACCGCCGTGGTGGTGCATACGTTCTCGCCCAAAGGCGCGGCCAATGCCGCCCTACAAACCCGGCAATTGCAGCGTTTGGCCAAGCTGACCGCGGCGTTGCCCGGACCAGTGGTCGTGCTCGGCGATTTCAATCTGGCCGTGGGCAGCTTACGATGGGATGATTTCCTTCACGCCGCACATTTGGCCCGCAGCGCGGACGGCGAGCCAGCGACTTGGCCGGCAGGCCTAGGCGATGCAGGGATCGGTATCGACCATGTGCTGGGCCGCGGACTGGGCGTAGACGGGACAGCGGCATTCGCGGTAATTGGCAGCGATCATCGGGGCGTTCTGGCACGAATTCTGTTGTCGCGGTGATACCAGGGCTGCTGCGCAGTGGCGAACGCCGTTCTTTTTCTGCAGTGCAGGTCCTCGCGAAACCTTGCGTGTTTTTGCGTCTCGTGTCAGCTTTGCACCACGAGTCGGAGATGTGCCTGTGATCAAGTCTTTATCACCCGCGGTCCGCATCGCCGCACTGCGTCCACGTTGACGCGATGAAAAGCGCAGAGAGCCAACTTTATTTCCGCGCTTTGTTGTTCCAGGTCCTGGATCCATTGCTGATCGCGGTGGCGATGCTGGGTTTCGGTTTCCTGCGCATCGGTGGCTGGCCAACCAATCAGGCGAGCCTGATGCCGATGCTGGTGGCGATGCCGATGGGCATGTTGCTGCTGTCCTTGGTTGGCGCGTACCGTGCGCTGCAAAGCCGTCGTCAACTCGACTGGTTCGGTTCCCTGCTCTTGGGCATGCTGCTGCTGTTCGGCGTCCTGGCGCTGGTCGGTTGGGTCGGCGATTCGAAACTGCTGTTCAACTTGCGCCATCTTGGCCAGTGGTGGTCGGTGGCCTTGATTCTCATGGTGCTGGCGCGCGGGCTGTCGGCGTTCATGCAGGATCACATGCGCCGCCAGGGGCATTCGGTACAGAACTTGGTGCTCTCCGGCAGTCCGCAGTTGTGCCAGGCTTTCCATCAGCATCTGGCCTCGAATCCCGATATGGGCATCCGCACCGTCGGCATCGCCTGCCGTCAAACCGAGCAGCTGGCGCTGTCCGCGGATGATCTCAAGACGCTGAAGATCGTCCCCTTGGACGAGCTCGCGCGCCTCGTCGAGGACACCGGGGTGCAGCGGGTGCTGATCTGCGCGCAGCAGGGCGATCAGGATGCGATCGAGACCGCAGTGCGGCAGCTCTACAATCTGCCGGTGACGGTGCAGTACGCGCCGGATCTGAGCACGCTGCCGGTGTTCACCTTCCGCGCCGGCACCTTCGCCGGGCGGCCGGTTTTGGATCTGTCTGCCAGTCCACTGAGCGAGCGCGATTTGGTGATCAAATGGGTCGAGGACAAAGTGCTGTCGCTGGTCGCGCTGGTAATCTTCACACCGGTGATGCTGCTGGTGGCGATCGCGATCAAGCTGACCAGCCGCGGCCCGGTGCTGTTCGTGCAGGAACGCCACGGGCTGGGCGGCAAGCACATCCGCGTGTACAAATTTCGTTCGATGTACGCCAATCCCGCGGGCGGTCCGAACGTCGGCCCGGCGCTGGAAAAGGCCGATCCGGCGGCGATCGCTGCGCGCCAGGCGCAGCGCGATGAATCGTCGCGACTGCGAGTGGCAGTCGCGGCAAAAGCCGACGAGGATCTCGATCCACAGCCGCAACTCGCTACCGATGATCTGCCCGCTGACGTCCTCACCGCGCCGGAACCGGCGACCGCGATCCGCAAACGCCGCGTCACCACCCACGCCTATCGCCGCGGCACCGGCACGACGCTGCCGCACAGCGCCTACGTGGCCACGGTCACCCGCACCCCGCTGCCGCTGCCCGCGATTGAGCCGCGACACCCACTGACACCGGTCACTGGCGACAGCGTGATGGCCGCCGCGGCGCCGCAGTTTAGCGACGCCAAGCCCGACGATTTCGTACAGGCCAGCAAAGGCGATCCACGCATCACGCCGATCGGCAGCTTCCTGCGCAAAAGCAGCCTCGATGAACTGCCGCAGTTGTTCAACGTGCTCGACGGTAGCATGAGCTTGGTCGGCCCGCGCCCGCAGGCGATTAAGCACAACCGCCAGTTCCAGGCCTCGACGCCCGACCTCATGCGCCGCCATTATGTGAAGCCCGGCATCACCGGCCTGGCCCAGGTCAGTGGCGCGCGCGGCGAAACGCGTACCGTCGCCGACATGCGCCGGCGCGTGGCTTTCGACCTCGAATACATCCAGAAATGGTCATTGTGGCTGGATCTGAAGATCCTGATCAAAACGGTGTTCAAAGGCTTCTTCAATGCGGAACCTTAATGGCATTTATAAAGCGCGACAAAACGTGCGGATGAAGGCGGTATCGATGCGCAGGTCCTTGATGCTCTTCGCGCCTGTTGCTGCCGTGCTGACGATCGCGTCGACACTCTGCGCTGGCGATGCACCCACGCCGGTGACGGTGCGCGATTTCAAGGTCCAGCCCGGGGGCAATCTGACCTATCTGGATGATCGACTGGAGCTGCATCCGAAGGCGCTGCTGAGTGTGGGTTATGACAGTAATCCGCTGCAAAAATCCTCGGGCGCGAAAAAGGATTGGTTCCAACTTTGGCAGCTGGGCCTGGAATCTCGGCTGCGCCTGACCCCGGCCGATCGAATTGAAGCCGAGTTTGACATCTTCGGCCGCAATTACGCCCAAGCCGATTCCCGGGACATCGTCGGCGGCCTGGTCGACCTCCGCGTCCGACATCAGACCACAACCGCAAAATGGTATGTCAGCGGTGGCTGGGAACGTGGCGACGATCCGCTGATCGAAACTGGGCGCGCGGTGAAAAAAGACCATTTCAACGGCTACGGCGAAGGCGTGTATTTCGGAAACCGCACCCAGGCCGGCGTCGGCGTGCAGGGCGAACGCATCGTGTATCTTGAGGACGGTGCCACGTTTGCGGCCTCGGAACGCAACCGTAACCGCGCCGACTTGATCATGTTCGGCAACCGCGAATCTGGCTCGGAAACCA
>JBBROQ010000011.1:0-32905 GCA_038229115.1 Planctomycetota bacterium
GACCAAGCCGCACGATTTGGGCCCCGCCGGCGCGACCGGCGTGATGGTGACGACCTTGGCGGCGTTCGCGCAGGACGGCTAGTTCAGCGCCGCCGCTTGAGCGCCAAGCCACTGAACACCAGCAGCAACATTCCCGCGAGGCCGCCCACGCCGCAGCCACCGCCGCCGCCGCTATTTCCTGCCGGCGCTGGTGCCGGTGCCGGCGCGCCGCCGGTGTCGCCAGACGGAATGCTGACGCTGCCATCCGCGGCCACCGTCACGACCACGGAATCGGTGCCCAGACTCACACCGTTCAGGAGCTTCTGCACCGTCAGCGTGTAGGTGCCCGGCGCACTGAAGCCGGCGCTGACGGTGGCGGCCTCGCGACTGGCATTGCGGTTGAACGTCACCGTGCCCGGCCCGGCGGTAGCGGTCCAAAACGCCGAGCCGCCGGCCACGTCGGTGGTCAGCGTCATAGCGCTCTGCGTGCCCGCAGCGGCGCTGATGCCGCTGACCGCCAGGGCCACTGCTGCCGCGGCGCGATAGCCTGTGAACAGTGGCATCGCATAGCGCCCGACCGCATTGGGATCGGTGGTCAGCGAGCGCGTATCGGTGCCGCGGGTTTCGCGCACCTGGGTCGCGTAGGCACCGTTGCTGATCGAACTGCTGGTTCCGTACAGCAGCGACACGCTGCCGTCGGTACTGACAAACGCCGGGCGCGGATTCGTGGGAAAACTCGAGGAAGGGTACAGCAATGTGCCCAAAACTTCGCTGCGCCCACTGGCGCTGGTCGTCACCACGGTGCCGTGGCCTTCGGTCTTCACGCCCAACAACCACAGATCACCGCCCTGATTCAGCGTGTGGTCATGCTCGCCCTCGGTGTCCAGTTGCCGCGCCCACACCTTCTTGCCGGCTTGGATCGTCAGCACATCGGTGACTACGTCCTCGATGAACAGATCGCCCGCCGCCGCGGTTGCGGTGTAGGTGTAAGACCCATCGGCCAGCACCACGCAGCGCGCGCAGCGATGATCGATGGTGGTGTTGTTGGTGAAGCCTTCGATCACCAGGGGGTCATTGCTGGGCTCGCTGACCGTGAAGACGATCCCGGTACCGGTATCCGAATTGATGGTGCTGTTGAAGGCGCAGATCTTCTTCACTCCGGCTGGCACATTCACCACCGTGAGCGCGTAAAACAAATACGCGCCAGCACTGAAATAAACCGTGTTTTTGCCCGCGTTCAGCGCCGGCTGAAGAGACGCGGTATCGCCATATTGCGCCGGCGTGACGCGCGCCCACTGGGCCGGATCGTGATCGTGCCAGGTCGGCGTTTCAGCGATCGGCAGACCCAACGAACTGGTCGGACTCGCGAATAAGCTCTGCGCCGGGCTCGAGACGAATTCGCTGCCGCTGACGCCCGCAACCACCGCGCCGGCTTGTTTCACCAGCGCTTGATAGCCGCTGCTGCCGACGCCGCGCAGATAGGTGGTGCCGCTGCCTTCATGCTCGATCGCACACGCGGTGGCCGGGCCGTGTTGCAAATTACCGCCCAACAGCGTGACCATCGCGGCATTGCCCGTGGTCAAAATCGCCGGCCCCGCGACCGCGGTATCCAGATGCCGGATCGCCAACAGATTGTCGCTGGTGCGGATGCCCGCGCGGCGACAGCCGATCAGCGTGAGGTCTTCCATCACGATCCCGTATTCCGGATAGCCGATATCCAGGCCGAAATCGAAACCCTCGACGCGCAGATTTTTCACCAGCAGCGGCCCTGGCCAAGCCAACCCCATCGCCACCCCGGCCACGCCCGCGCCATCGCCGGAACGGATGCTTACGTCCCGAATCGAGCCGCTGTTGCTGGCGCAGAACTGCACGCCGTATGCGCCCGGATTGCCGCTGCCGGTATCGATCGACAGGTGCCACAGATGATTCCGGAACGCCATGTTGCCGCCGATGGTTTGCACCACCGCGCGCGGCTGCGTCGCATCGCCGAAGCCGGCCGCATGATCCTTCAGCTTCAACACGGTCTGCCCGGGACCTTGTCCGATCAGCATGACTTCCGCGCCGATTTCCTGAATGGTTGAGCTCAGCAGATAGGTACCCCGCGGCAAAAACACCGTGCGTGGTTGCCCAAAATAATCGCCGCCATCAACCCGACTCTCGGTCACTGCAGCGCTGATTGCGGCGGTGTCATCGGTCACGCCATCGCCCACCGCGCCGTACGCGGTCATCACGTTCACGCCGATATCCGGCGGAAAATACAGCGCTTCACTGGCGGCGGCGAAGCTGATCAGCAGGGCAAGAATGAGGGCGCGCATGGTGGCTCCTGCGGCGCGGCCGCGTGATCATAGGCTGGCGAAGCTACTACCGTCGCGGGCTAGTCGGAAGCAGCGGACCGCGGACTACGTGGTTGTAATATGGCATGGCTGCTGCCGCGCTGCCTCAACGTTGAAAGCGCCGGCCGAGTTCGACCCAACTCAAATCCAGCGTGGTCGGCCGGCCGTGCGGACAGTGCTCCATGCCATCAAGCCGATACAGCAGCGACACCAGTTCGCGTTGTTCCTCAGCGGTCAAAACCTGCCCCGCTTTCACCGCGCCATGACACGCGGCGCTGTGCGCGATGCGTAGGCGCACGTTGCCCATCGCCTTGCCTACGCCGTCGGCGGCCAGCGTGGCGAAGAAGCCGCTCCAATCGCAGCGCCGCAATCGTGCCGGATGTGCGCGCAGCAACAGCGAGGTCGGCCCGAACACTTCGGCCTCGATATCGACCTCGCGCAGCGCCGGCAATAACGGCTCGACCGCCGCGATTTCGGCCGCCGACAATTCCACCGTGCGCGGTACCACCAATTCCTGCCGGCCGTCGCGCTGCACGTCGGTGACGCTGGGATCCAGGCTCAAAAACAGCGCTTTTTCGTGCAGCGCATGTTGATCGACCAAACGGATGCCGTGCTCGGTTTCGATCAGCAAAAACATGTCGTGCAGTTGCAGGATGCGGCGGACCTGCGGCAGAACGTGCTGGGTGCTGGGTGGTGGGTACGGCGCACTAGCGTCGTATCCGCGTTCGGGTGTGGGTTCGCTAATGCGACTGCGCGGGCGATCGTGCGCGTCGAGCGCAGACGCACTCGCATCCAACGCGCGTTCCGTCGGCATCGCCGCGACCGGCAGATAGCGCTCCTGCGTGACCACCGTCGGCGGCGGCGGAATCATCGGCAGCGCCGGGCGCACGACCGTGCGCGAAACGATGCCGTTGCTGCGCTCGCCCCGCACGCGCTCGCGATCAGCATCAGTCAGCAACGCGAACTCGCCCTGCGTGTCGGCCAGCGCCGCATGCAGCGCGCGCGACACCAACGCGAACACCTCGCCTTCGCGCCGAAAGCGCACTTCGGATTTGGTCGGATGCACATTCACATCGACCAATGCCGGATCGCAGTCGAGGTGCAAAAACACCGCGCCGTGCAGTCGTGGTTCCAGAAACCCAGCGAAGCCTTCGCGCACCGCCGCGATCAGCAGCTTGTCGCGCACATAGCGGCCATTCAGGAATACATACTGACGCTTGCTGCTGGGCTTCGCTTCGCGCGGATGCGCGACAAAACCGGCGATTTGCATACCCTCACGATGCGCCGCCACCGGCAGCAAACTGTCGGCCAAGGCGCGGCCGAACAGTTCGCGCACCCGCGCATCCAAAGTCTGCCCGCCGTTCACCGCCAACACCGGCTGACCGTTGTGTTCACAGCGAAACGCGATCACCGAATGGCTTAACGCCAAGCGCATGACCTGATCGACCACATGCCCGGCTTCCGACGCTTCGCTCTTCAAAAACTTCAACCGCGCCGGCACATTCCAAAACAGATTGCGCACGCTCACTCGGGTGCCGGCGGCCATCGCGCAGGGGGCGAACGCGGCCTCGGTACCGGCGGTCATCACCAACTGCTGCCCGCGCTCGGCATCATGTGGCCGGCTGGCTAATTCGAACTCGCTGACCGCCGCAATCGACGGCAACGCCTCGCCGCGAAAGCCCAACGTCGCGATCCGGAACAGATCATCGACCTCGCGCAGTTTGCTGGTCGCGTGCCGGGCCAGCGCCGCGCGCAGTTGCTCGGGCCGCATGCCGTGGCCGTCATCGGCGACTTCGACTAAGCGTCTGCCGCCGTCCTCTAACCGCACCGTGATGCGCGTCGCGCCAGCATCGATCGCATTTTCAGCCAGTTCCTTCACCACCGCCGCCGGCCGTTCCACCACTTCGCCGGCCGCGATCTGATTGGCGATCGCCTCGGGCAGTTGGCGGATGTCAGGCGGTACGCGCATGCGCGGACGCTAACGCGCGAGCGAACTCCGGAAGCGCTGACGCGACGCGAAAAACGTGAGCGCTAGGCCGCCGACCAAGCGAAAGAAGGCGCGGCGTTCGGAGCACTCAGCGGCATCGGCAACGCGGCCAGTTCTGTCGCAATCGCAACGCGCGGCACCCGCCGCAACCATGGCCGACTGTTGCTCAGGCTCACCGCCACCGCGCGCAGAAAACGCACGCCATCAATCAGCCAATGCACGCCCGAGGGCTTGTCGTGATAGATCACGCGGATCGGCACTTCGACAATGCGCAGCCCGGCGCGCGCGGCCAACACGCACACTTCACTTTCCAAATCATGATGCCGCCCGCGCACCGGCAGCCGCAATAATAAGCGCGGATCGCACAGCCGAAAACCGCTTTGACTGTCGACCACGCGCCGACCCGCGGCCAACGTCACCAACAAGCTGCTCAGCCGATTGATCGCGCGTCGATGCAGCGGCTGCCGCGTCAGATCACGCAACCGCGCCCCAATCACCAACCCGCCGCGCGCCGCCGCCGCGATCAACAACACCGCTTCGCGCGCGTCATGCTGCCTATCGCCGTCCAACAACAGCACCTGCCGATACCCGCGCGCCACTGCCCACCGGCAACCGGCAAGAATCGCCGTGCCTTTGCCCGCGCCCGCCTGCCGCAGCACCGTCGCCCCGCGCGCGCGCGCCACTGCGCCGGCGCCATCCGTCGAGCCGTCCTCGACCACCAAAACCTTTAAGCCCTCGGCCCGCAGCGCGTCGATCACTGGCGCAATACGCCCACTTTCGTTGCGCGCCGGAATCACTGCGAGAAGGCTGAGCAGGACCGCACTCTACTGCCAGCCGTAGGTGCAGAAACGGTTCCCGAAACCGCGCACAAACGGCCGCGGCAAAGCGCCGTCGCGAACCATCGCAAGGCTTTACCGTTGAATACCTACAGGCCCCCACGATACCGCAGCGGGTGCCACCCAGGCGACGCGCGCGAAGCGCGCCCAGACTTTAGCCAACGCTCAATAAAGCAGCGTTTTTACTGCACTTTACAGCATTTTTTCTAGCCGACACCAGCGTCACACCGCCGGCAAATCATCCGCCGGACTCGCCACCCCGCCCGGCCCGCGCGTCGACACATGGGTGTAAATCATGGTGGTAGAAATATCGCTGTGCCCCAGCAACTCTTGGATCGAACGCAGGTCCTGACCACGCTCCAACAAATGCGTCGCGAAGCAGTGCCGCAGCGTGTGCGAACTCGCCGCCGACGTGATCCCCGCCGCGCGAAACGCACTGCGGTAACAGCGCTGAATATGGTGATCGTCCAAATGATGCCGTTTCCACAGACCATCGGCCGGATCCTGACTCAACCGACTGGACGCAAACACATACTGCCACCGCCAATTTGACGCCTGGGCGGCGGCACGCCTGGCCAAGGCATGCGGCAAATGCACCGCACCAGCGCCCGCCTGCACGTCCGCGCGATGCTGCCACCAACGCTCGCGCAGATGCTCGCGCAGCGGTTCCACCGCCAACGCCGGCAACGGCACCATCCGGTCTTTCCCGCCTTTTCCTTCCCGCACCAACACCATCCGCCGCTCCAGATCCACTTCCTTCATCCGCAACCGCAGCGCTTCCATTAAGCGCAGGCCGCCGCCGTACTGCAACAGCGCCACCAACCGCACCGGCCCCGACACCTGCGCAAAAAACCGCGCCACGTCTTCGCGCGGCAGCACCGTCGGCAACCGCACCGGCCGCTTCGCGCGCACGGCCCGGACCGCACCCTCCGGCAACGGTCGCTCCAACACCACCGCATACAAAAACAGCAACGCCTGCAGTGCCTGATTCTGCGTCGACGCCGCCACCTGCCCGCGCACCGCTAGATCGGTCAGAAACGCAGTCACCTCACCCGCACCCAATTCCGCTGGATGACGCCGCCCGCAAAACATCACGAACCGCCGCGCCCACCCCACATACACCGGCACCGTCCGCCGCGAAAACCGCCGCACCAAACACGCCCGCTCAATTGCCGTCCCCAATTCCGCCAGCGGAATGTCCCGCCGCCCACTGTCATACCCGCCCTCACCACCAGGCTCGCGCAGTATCCGCACCGAAACCGACACCAACAGATGTTCGCAGCGCAATTCGGAGTAGTTCATACAAACCCATAATGAAGATCCGCAAAACATTTCAACCAGTGTTTGTAACACATTCCCTAACCTAAGTCGCTCTGCCTGAACAAAAAAATGCGCCAAACGTCGCACGGACAACTTTCTACCAAAGCCGATATGCACTTCTTGAAAACAGGCGGCTAGTGATAGCTTACGCATAGTCTATTCAGAAGCTTACAGAGATCGCCCGATCTTGGGTGTCTGGATAGAGGACATGAATAACGCCCATATACCATGTTAGCCTTCAAAACTATATGAAGAAGTCGGTATTGATAATTTTTGGGGTTATCCTGATTATTTGTGGCATATGTTTTTCTATCTGGGGTGGTTCGGATGGCCAGATTTGGCCCCCGCCTAATGTGGCCGCACCGCTTTGGATGCGGGTGTCTTTCGGCTCTTTGTTAATATTTTCTACAACTTTAGGAATTTTGTTGGAATGTGGATACATGGATCGAATCAGACGTGGTTGGTGTGGAATAATTATTAGTGTTATTACGATGGCTCTTCTTGCCGTCTCTTTATATGGATTCACATTACAACCATTGCGCGGCTAACCAATCGCTGAAAGGGAGCCCACGGCTGTACGTCTTCGGTTGGCCGCAAATGAAATTGGCACTACGCAGCGCGAATGGCTTCGCCGGCGCTGCTAGGTGCCAATTACATTTGCTTCGTTCTCATTCCAATTGCCATCCACGGTGGCATCGTGTCCGACGTTTTTTCGGCCGTGCGCCCCTTTACCTCCCATGTTAGACAACACAACCATGCGTCAATGTGTTTACGTAATTGTCGTCGTTTTTGGCATTATGGCTTTGTTTGTAATATGCTCGATAGCCGATCTTTGGCTAACTGATTGCAGGCGAGAGGCCAATGAGTATTGCATTAGAACGGGGCTCAATCCGGCTAAAATATCTGGGCCTAGTTATACTAATGTTGGGAATTTCCTTAAATCGGTGTCGTGGGAGTATGACGACGGAAACAAAAAACTGGAATTGCTGTTTAATAAATCGCTGCTTTACGGCACGGAAATCGCAATATGGGATTATAACCGCGCTAATTAGACGTTGTCTAACCAATCGCTGAAAGGGAGCCCACGGCTCTGCGTCTTCAGTTGGCCGCAAATGAAATTGGCACTACGCAGCGCGAATGGCTTCGCCGGCGCTGCTAGATGCCAATTACATTTGCTCGATCCTTTCTACGATCGCCCACCACGGTGGCCGCGTGTCCGACGTTGGTTCGGCCGTGCGCCCCTTTACCTCCATGTTAGCGTTGATATAATTATATAACTATGACTAAATCCAATAAATATTATTCTGTAATGATCGCAAAATGGGCAATCTTAATAGAGGCTATCCCAAAACACTTCAACGCCTTAGTGCCTACGTCGTATGATGATACATGAGCGAATACGATGCATTGTGGAGCTTCATTAACCCGCTTATTCCGGCCGTAAATACGCCGCCGAGCCGTGGTGGACGGCCGCGACGAGATGATTACGAATTTTTCTTGGAATTATGTGGGTTTTGCGGGCCGGCTGTCGCTGGAAAGATATGCCACGAGAATATGGCAGTTATCAGACCGCTCACCGACGTTTTCAGGAATGGGTGCAGACACGGCTTTTTGAGCGGGTATATGCTCATCTGATTGCCTATGCGCGAGAGCGAGGGCACATTCATTTGGCTGAAGCCTTCATTGATGGATCCTTCAGCCCGGCCAAAAAGGGGGAACTGCATGGGACTCACAAAGAAGGGAAAAGGCAACAAGATCATGGCCATTTGCGAAGCAAACGGCCTACTCATAGCAATGGCAGTAACGAGCGCGAACCCACACGAATCGCGTTTGGTTGATACGGTTATCGACACGAAATCGTTGACTGAAAACCTACCTATTTTGGTCGGAGATAAAGCCTACGACAGCGATCAACTGGACCATCATTTATTTCAAAATATGGCACCCGACTCATTGCTCCCAATCGAATAAATCGAATTCGCGGCAAAGAAGATGGCCGGCGTCTTCGCCGCTATAAAAAACGCTGGCTCATAGAACGATGCTTTGCCTGGCTTCACAATTATCGGAAAGTCGTCATCCGCTACGAACGTAAAGTAATGAACTGGTCCGGCCTTATCTGGCTAGCGGCAGGCAACTTATTGGCCAATAGGGTTATGAGATGACTTCTAATGGCTTCGATACGTCACCTGCCGTTAAATGCTAACCAATCGCTGAAAGGGAGCTCACGGCTCTGCGTCTTCGGATGACCGCAAATGGAATTGGCACTACGCAACGCGATGGCTGCGCCCGGGATTGCTAGGCGCCCAGAAGTGTGGTTCGCGGGCAATGTTTTATCACGTAGAGTTGCTGAAACATATGATCAAGCGATGTCGAAATTGTGTGAAGATCGAAACGTAAATGATGGCGATGACTGAAATGTATCCGCCCAGACTCACGACATTATATTAATTTCTTGTTTTTCGGAATGAGATCAGCATTTAGCTAGGCCTGTTGAGCTAGCACAGATTATTTTCGTCATTGGTGATGTTGCTGCGGATTCTTCATCTGCTGGCCAAATGTGAAGTTCACGGCAGCGTCGCAGCATGTTCAATCAGCCCGGTCGTCTGGAACAGGTTCGGCCGCTGGCGGGTGCGCCCGTGGTTTTGGGCCTGCACGAAGTGCATCTAATCTTCAACAGTTCCGACGGTCGCCGGTGTGCGATTTATGCAGCGTTGGCGCTGCCGGACGCCCCCGGGCCCCACGCGCTTATTATTCATCTGCCGGGTGGGGGGCAGACGGTTGCCACGGCGGATCTTCATTTTTGGACCGCGCGCGGTTTCGCCTGTGCGTCTTTGGATTGGCAGAACGGTCTGTTCGACCATGACCACGCGCGCAAAAGTGTATGGCCGTCGGGCGTTGTGTGCGCGCATGAACCGCTCGGGGATTGGCGTCAGGCGATCATTCCGCTCGCCGTCGAAACGGTCGGGGTGGTGATCGATTGGGCTGCGACTTTCTCAGATATCGACGTCACTCGGGTCGGCCTCACCGGCATCAGTTGGGGCGGCTATTTGACCTGGGTGGTCAACGCGCATGAGCCGCGTTTACGGGCCGCGGTGCCGGTGTACGGGTGCGGCGGTCTGTTCGCGGATCATCCATGTCGGCCGCCAATACCCGCCGACGTTGGTGAGCGCTGGCGACGCGATTGGGAGCCATCGGCGTTGGCCGCGCAGCAGCTTTCACCGGTCAGTTTTCTCAATGGTAGTAATGATTTTTTCGGGTGGCTGCGCGATGGCGACCCGCTGATGGATGCCCTGACTGTGCCGCGGCGTCGCAGTTATGCGCCTAATTTGGATCACGCGGTGACGCCGGAGCAAAGCGCGCTGGCGGTGGCGTGGATGCGGCAATGGCTGTGCGGCGGAGCGACCGTGCCGGATGAACCGCGCTATGACGGCAAGCGTTTGGTGGTTGATGAGCGTCAGCCCATTAGCGCGATTGAGCCCTGGTGGAGCCCATCGACCTGCGCCGATGACAGTCGGTGTTGGTGGCCGGGCGAAGCGCCCGCCGCGGCCCGGTGGCGGCTGACGTTGGTGCGTTACGCCAGCGGTCTGGTGTTGTCGACTGCGGTGACGTCGTGCGCGCCGACGACGCACGACCTTTTGCCAGATTTGTGGCCAGATTTGCGCGCCGGTCTGGGCTGGCGTTGGAACCTCGGCGGCACGCAATTGCACGGCAATGACACTCGCGTCGCGGTGCTGACTGACGATTCCACGCGGGTGCGCATCGTCAGCGAACGCACGTCAGCCGGTGGCGTGATCTTACGCCAACTCGCTGACCCACGCTGGAACCATGGCAAAATCCAGGCGCTGCGTCTGCGCGTCGAAAGCGCGACCGCGATAATCACGTTGCGCGTCGCGATACGCTGGGCCGACGGCAGCACGCGCCACGAGGCCAGCGGCCTAGCGCCGGTCAGCACCGATGGCTGGCTGACTATCGCTCCAGCTTTGCTTTCGTGGTGGCCGGTCGAACTGGTCTTCGCTGCGGTCATGCAATTGATCATCGATGACATTCCTGCTGGGCCGTTTGTGCTGGGGCCGTTGGAACGGGTGCGCGCCGAGTCTGTCTAACGGCTGCCATTCAATGACGAAGGCCGGCTGAAATTGATGATGATCGATGTTGAAGCGCGGTCCTGAACCAACGCTCCGGCGACGCGTTTGTCGGGACATGAAAATCATCCCGCTGCTACTGGTGTGTTCTTCCGCCGTGATGGCGGCCGACATCGAGATCGCGTTGGTCGACTATATGAAGCTGGATGACTACGCAGAGATGCTGCTGATGCGGACTGCGCGCGGGATGGAATTGAATCAGCTGCACAGCGAAGCGAGTCGAAAGGACAGCGAATACAGCCGGGAACATAAGGTCACGAGTAGTCCGTTTTTATCCGAAGTGTGCGCCGCGAACGCGGCAATCGCATGTGAAAAGCACGTGGCCTTGGACAAATACGTGAAGGCGGTGATTGGCAGCAAATATCTTCTGGTCATTTCAGATACGACGGGAGTGATATCGAAGCAGCCCGAGGTGAAAGTGGTCGACCTAACACTTGAGGTCATCGATGCGATTAGCCGCGAAGTCGCGCCGGTAAAATAAGGCGCGCAGAAACCCTCTGACGGCGGCCGGTCTCAGTGGTGCTGATGCCCCGGGGTGCTTAGCAGCGGCGACAACTCTGACGGCGCGCTCGGCAGCTCGACGCCGATGGCAATGACCGCGCGCGCGGCGTCCTCCATCGGGTGGCCTAACGGGTGTTCAAGGTGATAGCGCAGGTGTCCGGCGATCGCGGGTTCGTTGACCAGAGTTTGCAGCATTGCGGGGTCGCCGGTGCGCGCGTGCGCGAGAGCCAGCAGCAGCCGCGCTTCCAAATGCGCGGGGTTAACTGCGTGCGCGGCTTCGGCGTGGTCGCGCAGTTCGGCGGAGTCGGATTCGCGCAGCGCGATGTAGGCCAGCAACAAGTGCGGCCACAAACCGCGCGGTTCCTGGCCAAGTGCGACCAGGGCGTGACGACGGGCGCGCTCAAGATCACCGGACGCATACGCCGCGCGCGCGGCGACCACGCGGGCCCAGAACGCGCCGGGATCGGCGGCGATGCGCGCGTCAGCGTAGGCGACTAGGCGCGGTTCGGGGCCGTAGGTCGCCAACAACACGTCAGCGGTCAGCGGCTCGGCCAAAGCGGTTTCGCTCGCTGGACACACGCACAGGCGCAGGTCGTGCGCGGCAAGTTGCGCCCGGCTCAACAGTGCGCCGACGGCCGCCCACGCGTCGTCGGCGGTTTCTAACACTGCCGGGGCCCAGGCGCGCAACCCGGCCGCATCCAGCGTCGGGCCAATGTCGTTTCGCCCTGAAGTCAGCAGCGCGCGCTGTAACTGCGCCAGCACCGGCAGCACGTCGGCGCGCAGCGGTAACGTGCGTAACTGGGCTCCGTCGGCGGCGAGTTCCGCCGGCGTCGCGTGCAGCAAAAAGCCCAGCGTGCGCAGCACTTCGACGATGTGGGCGGATTCTTCCGGCCACGGGCCGCTGCGGCGGAAACGCGCCGACAGGGCCAGTAACTGCGCACGCACGCGTTCTTGCGCGACGCGAGCGGTCAGCACTTCGTGCGCGGTTTGCAATCGAAGGGTCAGCGCGCGCACGCCGGCCGATTGGCCGAACTGCGGCAGCGCGGCTACTGCACCCTGCGTGGCTACTGCACCCTGCGCGGCTAGTTCGCGCAGCGCTGCCATCACCGCCGCGTCGTCATCCAGCGCCGTGGTCGTCAGCCGCGCCACGGTGTCCTGCGCGGCCGTGCGCGCGCGCACCCAGCCCCAGGTGACGGTCGCGAATGCCCCTAGAACCAACAGCAGCGCCGCCGCGGCAAAACGCGACGCACGCACGCGCACCCACGCGCGTTTGAGCACATGCGGCCGTTCTGCCAAGGTCAGTCCGGCGGCCAGCCAGCGCTCTAGGTCTGCCACTACCGCCGCACCGTCGACATAGCGCGCGGCGGGATTGGTGGCCAAGCAGCGGCGCGCGACCGCGACCAATCCACGCGGTAAAAACCGTTCGTTCAGCGGCGACAAATCGATGTTGGCACCATCTAGACCGCGCGGCGCGCGGCCGGTCAGCAGCAGCATCAACAAGCCGCCAAGTGCAAACACGTCCTGGCGCGGATCGACGCTCGCGCCGTGCGCTTGTTCCGGCGCCATCCACGCCGGCGTTCCGGCGCTGCTGGACCTGTCCGCGGCGGGCACGCCGTCCGTCTGCACACGTGCAGCCAAACCCCAATCGATCACCGCGATATCGCCGTGCGCACCGACGATCACGTTCGCCGGCTTCAGATCGCGATGCACCAAACCGCGCGCATGCGCGTGCGCGATCGCCTCGCCGATGCGCAGCGCCATCGCCACCGCGGCGGCCGCCGGCACGCGCCCGCCGCGCGCGCGCAGCCACGCATCCAACGCCACGCCCTCTAAGCGCTTCATCACATACGCCGGCTCGCCCATCGGACCGCAGCCAACGTCATGCACTGGCACTATCGCCGGATGTTCCAGCTGCGCGGTGATCGCGGCCTCGCGGCGAAAAGCACGCAGGCGCAGCGCATAGCCTTCGAGCGCTTCGTCAGGCGCGCGCGGGCGTAGGCGCTTGATCGCCACCGGTCGGTCGAGCGCGAGATCGTACGCGAGTTCGACCACGCCCATCCCGCCAGCTCCCAACGGCGCGTCGATGCGATAGCGCACGCGCGCGCCCCCGTGCGCCGCGTCGCTGGTAGAAGAAAAGCCAACGCCCGGGCCGAGTTCACCCAGCGTCTCGCTGAGCCGCGCTGCTTCGTGGGCCGCACTTGGTGCTGCATCCAACAGCCGCACTTGTTCATCCGCCGGCAGCGCGGCTAGGTACGCATCGACGGCGTCGAACAGCGTCGGCGACAGCGCACCGCGGCGGTAAGCATCGATCTCGGCCGCGGTAGGAACGCTCATGCGCTCAAGACTCGGCGCGCGCCGACGGACAAAAGCGCGGACGTAAAAAAGTTGCTGAGACACTGGTCGCGATCGCGACATCCCATCTCGAACTGGAGCTGTCTAGGCCTATGTCTACGCGTGTCTGCCTTGCCCTGATTGTCCTCGTGTTCGTGTCGACCACCGCGTCGGCCGCCAGCGAGTCCACTGCCACCGTGCGTCTGTTGCCGTGCTGCACGACGGCCACCGCCTGTCCGTGCTGTGCTCCGATACCGGTGCATGCGCCCGACCACCGCCTGCCGTGGCAGCGCCGCGGAAAAGTCTGAGACACTCGTCACCCCATCGACACTCTTCCACGACTTCCCACATCCATTTCGGAGCCAACCCATGCGTTCATCCCGTTCCCCGCTCACTGCCACCCTGTTCGCCGTTGCGCTCGGTTTTGCCGCCATCGGCAGTGTTCGCGCCGCCGATGCGCCTGCGGCCGCCGCCGCCGTGAAGCCCTATCCGCTGGCGGTGTGCATCGTCTCGGATGAAAAGATCGGCGGCGAAATGGGCCCAGCCGTGAAGCTGGTGCATGACGGCCAAGAATATCAATTCTGCTGCAAGGCCTGCATCAAGGATTTCAATAAAGACCCGGCGAAATACGCCAAAAAGCTTCAGGACGTCGAAGCCGCCCAAGCTGCAGCAGCAGCCAAGCCCGCGCATGCCGAACCGGTCAAACCATAAGCGCGGGGTAACCGCAGCGTTGCTGGCGCTGGCCGTGAGCGGCTGCGCCGGCAACGCCCGGCCGGCGCAGCCGACGGCTTCCGTGCCCGCCGCACCGACAACGACCACCGGCCCGACAGCGGTGGTCGTTGTCACCGATCCATTCCTGTGCGCGATCGAGCACGCACCGGCGGTGCGCGCGGCGCGGGCGCAGGTGCTGGCCGCGCGGTTCGGTGTTACGGCGTCGGGCGCGCTCGCCGATCCGCGGCTGAACGTCACCGGGAAACGGCATGTGGTCGACGTTAACGGCAGCTCCAATCAACATGCTCGCGGCCTGGAATTCGCGCTCGATCAGGAGCTACCGCGCTGGGGCGAACGCAGTGCGGCGCGCGCCGGTGCGGCGGCCATCGGCGATATGGCGCAGGCCGAACTGGATCAGGTGCGTGGTGAATTGGCCGAGCAGGTGGCCATAGCTGCGGCCGAGGCCGAGGCCGCACGTGCCCGACAAACGTTGGCTGCGGCCGAGGCGACCCGGGTGCGAACCTTGATCGACGCGCTGACCGCGGCTTTGGCCGGCGGCGGTGGCGCAGACGCCAGCAGCGTGCGTGCCCTGCGCACGCGCTTGGAAGCGGCGGATCTGGCGCAGTCCGCGGCGGTCCGCGATGCATCCGACAGCGAGGACGACGCGCGCGCGCAGCTTGGCTTAGCGGCATCGATGCCAATGCCGACGCCGCCTGAACCGCTCGGTTCCGTGGGCATGCCGACGGATCTGGGCACGGCGAGCACGGACACGACGCCGGCCGTACGCATGGCGACGGCGCAGGCCCGTAGCGCGGCGGCCGAGGCACAAGCGGCGCGCAGCCGGCGCTATCCGGCATGGTCGGTGGGCCTCGGTTGGGAACGTGAAGACCTCAATCGTAGTGACGACGATGCCTGGAATGTGAGCCTCGGCGTGTCGCTGCCGATCTGGCAGGAGGCGCGCGCGGCGGATGAAGCCGCGGCCCGAGTCCGGGTCACCGCCGCCGAACATCTGGCCGTCGGCGCGCGCGCGCGGGTTGCCGTAGTGCAGCGTCGGCAGCAGCGCGCCGTCGTGCAGGCGGCCGCAGCCAGCGCCGCCGCGGCCAGCGCCAACGAACGGCTGGAGGCGGATCTGGAGCGGCTGCGCGCGCGCCTGAGCAGCGGCGCCGAAGGTGCGGTGCTGGAGTGGTTCGCGCGCCTAGACGCGCTCAGCGACGCGCAGAATCGGGCGGTCGAAGCGCGGTTGGTGGCGGCGCGCGCCAGCGCCGCGTTGTGGCCATTTGCGGCCTGGCCGCAGACCGATGCGGTATCTCAACGTCCGTGAATCCCGAGGCGACCATGCGCAATATCCTGATTTTTGTCGGCAGTTTTGTCATCGGTGCGCTGCTAGTGCTCAGCGCGCGGACGGCGCGGGCACAGCCGTTCGCGCCAGTGGCAGAACCCGCAGCGATGGCGCCGGCCGCAGTCCCGATGCCGGTGGCTGGCCCCATGCCGACGGCTGGCCCTATGCCGGTCGCGGCCAGCGCCACGCCGACGGCGGCAACGACCTCAACCAAGGCCATGTTTGCGACAGCAGCGATGTCCGTGGCCGAAAACACCAAGTGCAGCGTCTGCGGCATGAAGGTTGATCCTGAGCTGCCAAGCACGCAGTGGCACGGCCACACCATCGGTTTTGGCTGTGCCGCGTGTCCGCCAAAATTTGCCGCCAATCCCGACCGCTACGGCCAAGCGGCATTGGAAAATCGGAAGGCGCCATGAGCGACAGCAGCAGTACTCGTCGAGCGACCTTGCGCTTCATTGGCATCGCTGCGGTCGGCCTGATCGCTGGCGGTGTAGCGATTGCGTTGGTGCCGGCGTCGCGCTTGTTCGTCACCGCCAACAGCAGTGACGAGCGCACCGAGGCCGGGGTCAAATGGGTCTGCCCGATGTTGGACTATTCGAGCGATCACCGCGGCGATGGGCGTTGCCCAGTGTGCGGCATGACCCTGGAGCGGATCAGCGCCGGCGTGATCACCGCGGCGCAGGCCGAGCGCATGGGCGTGGCCACGGTGGCGATCGCGGCCGGGCCGGCGCGCGTGACCATCCGGGCCTATGGCGCCGCGCGTTTTGACCCGCGCGCCAGCGTTCTGGTGACGCCGCGCATCAGCGGGCGCGTGGTGCGCCGGCACCAGGGCGCGCTGCATCATGGTGAGGTGGTTGCGGCCGGCGCGCCGCTGGTCGATCTCTACAGCCCCGAGGCCTTCACCGCGCAGGCCGACTTAGCCGCCGCGGTGCGCGGGCACGACGACGCTTTGGTGTCGGCGCTAAGTCAGCGTTTCACTGCCTGGAATTTGACGTCAGTGGCCGCGGCCATCACCGCCGGCGGCGCGCCGCAGGACACCGTCACCATCACCAGTCCGGCGCGCGGCGTGGCACAAACTGCGATGCGCGCCGGCGCGGCTGAAGGCAGCGCCGAACTGCCTGCCGTCGGCACCGAACTGATGGCAGGCACGGCGCTGTTGGAACTGGTCGACGACACCGCCTTGATGGTAGTGGTGCATGTGCCGGAAGTGCAGGCGCGCTTCCTGCGTCTGGGCCAGCCGGTGCAGATTAGCAGCGACGATGCCGGCGAGCTGCCGCACATTGACGCGCGGATCAGTTGGATGGCACCCGAACTCAATGCCGAAATCCGGGCGCGCGAAATCCATCTGCACGTGCACGATCCATCACGGCAGTTGTTAGCTGGGGCGTTGGTCCTGGCGCGCATTCAGGCGGCGCTGTCGCCAACGCTGACCGCGGCCGATCCGGACGACGCGGCGACCTGGGGCACGTTTCCGCTCGTCCCAAAAAGCGCAGTGCTGGCCACCGGCGTGCGCCAAGTCGCGTGGAAATTGGCGAGCACCGATGCCGACGGCCATCAGCGTTTTGTGCCGGTGGCGCTGGCGTTGGGGCCGCGCTTAGAAGACGCCGGCGGCGACGATCGCTATGTGGTGCGCGCGGGCTTGGTCGCGGGCGATGTGGTCGCCACGCAGGGCGCATTCCTGATCGACGCGCAGGCGCAGTTGGCTGGCTCGCCCAGCCTGATGTTTCCTGCAGGCGCGCAGTGATCGCAGCTGTTGGCAGTTGGAGCAGCCGTTGGTGGCCGTTGACGCTGCTGGCGGCGCTCGCACTCGCCATCGCCGGCGGCTGGGCGTTTCAGCGCCTGCCGGTCGATGCGCTGCCCGATCTGTCCGACAACCAAGTGGTGGTGTGGACGCAGTGGCCGGGGCAAAGCCCGGAAGACGTCGAGACGCAAGTGACCGCGCGGCTCTCGCGCGGTTTGCAGGGCTTGGCCGGCGTCACCGCGGTGCGCGGGCTATCGCTGACCGGCGCGTCGTATGTGTACGTGGTGTTCGACGAGCGGCGCGAGCGCTATGCCTGCCGCACGCGGGTGCTGGAACGGCTGACGACGCTTGACGCGCAATTGCCGGCCGGAGTCAGTCCCCAAATCGGCCCGGACGCGACCGCGATGGGCCAGGTGTTCGCGTTCGCGCTGCACGGGAAAACCGATGCTGAGCAACAGCGCCGGGTGCTCGATCAGGTGATCGTGCCAGCGCTGCAAGGCGTGCCCGGCGTGGCCGAAGTTGCCGCGGCCGGGGGCGTGGTGCGCGAATATCAGATCGATGTCGATCCGGTGCGTTTGGAAGAACAGGCGCTGACCATCGACACGCTGGCGACCGCGATCCGTAATGCTGGCCGCGATGTCGGCTTGATGGCGGTCGAGCGTAGCGGCGTCGAATCTATGCTGCGTGGCGTCGGCTTTGTGCGCGAGCTGCGCGACGTCGAGCGCATCGTGATCCGCGGCGACCGCGAAAAGGGCGCAGGCGTACTGTTACGCGATGTCGCCACGGTGTCTGTGGGCGGCGCGGTGCGCGCCGGCATCCTGGCCGATGCGGATGGCGAACACGCCGGCGCGATCGTAGCTCTTCGAGCGGGCGAAGATCCGCAGACGGTGATTGATGCGGTAAAACAGCGACTGTTGTCGTTACGTCCGACCTTGGCCAATGCCGGCTTAACCGTCGTGCCGTTCTATGACCGCAGCCAATTAATCGGCGAAACTAAACACACGCTGACTGCGACCCTGCGCGAGGAACTGGCAGTGGCGATGCTGGTGGTGCTGGTGTTTTTGCTGCACACGCGCGTTGGCTTGGCGATTGGATTGGTGCTGCCGCTGGGGCTGGCGCTGACGGTATTGATGATGAGCGCGTTGGGCGTGTCGGCGAACCTGATGAGCTTGGCCGGCATCGCGATCGCTATCGGCGTGATGGTCGATCTGGGCATCGTGATCGCGGAAAATATTTATCAGCACTTGGTGCAGGTGCAGCGCGAGCTGGAAGCGCGCGGCGAGACCATGCCGCGATCGCCATTGGATCCGCGGATTGCTGCGGCGGTGGTCGCGGGCACGCGTGAAGTCGCGCCGGCGCTGCTGACCGCGACGCTGACCACGGTGGTTGGCTTCCTGCCGGTGTTCGCGCTCGATGGTCAGGCCGGGCGGCTGTTTCATCCGTTGGCGTTGACCAAAACCCTGGCCATCGCCGGCGCGGCGTTGGTTGCGTTGGCGGTGGTGCCGGTCGCATGCCGGTTGTTGTTACCGCCGTGGGCGGCGCCGCGCTGGCTACGCTTGTCCGCCGCGGGTCTGGCCGCGGGCGCTACTTTCGCCTGGTTTTTCCACGGCATTCCGCTGCCACTGGCGCATGGCCAATGGACCTTGGTGGTGCCAGGCTGGCTGTGCGCGCCGGTGCTCGCGGCCCTGGCCGGATTACTGGTGTGGCGCTTTGGCGCCGAGCGCCTGCGCTCAATTGAAGAAAATCCAGTCAGCCATGCGGTGAGCCGTGCCTACGCCGCGGTGCTGACGTTGATCCTGGCGCACAAACGTTGGTTCATCGCGACCTGCGTGGTGATCGTGGCCACCGGCGCGCTGTTGGGCTTGGGCTGGGATCGGGTCGCGTCGCCGCTGCATGCCGGCGTCCGCGCGCTCGGCGGCGAGTTGGAGCGCACCGCACCGGACCGTGCGCTGGCGCGTGCGTTTCCAGGCTTGGGCGAAAGTTTCCTGCCGCCGCTCGACGAAGGCGCACTGTTGTTCATGCCGTCGATTCCGCCGCACGGCGGCTTGGGCGAATCGCTGCGCGTGATGCAGATCCAGAATCGCATGATCGCCGCGGTGCCGGAAGTCGCGGGCCTCATGGGCAAACTCGGACGCGCAGAAACCGCGCTGGATCCAGCGCCCATCGGCATGGTCGAAACCATCGTGAACTTGAAGCCCTATCACGACTGGCCGGCGCAGGACGTGCTGACGGCGGATGGCAAAACGGTGCATCGACCGCGGACGCTGACGGAAGTGCGCGCGGCGTTGTCGGCGGCCGTCGATCTGCCCGGCATCGCACCGTCGTGGCTGCAACCGATCGAGACGCGCGTGGTGATGTTATCGACCGGCATTCGCAGCCTGATCGCGTTGCAGCTGTCGGGCGATGACGCGCAGGCGCTGGAACAATTTGCCGCCGCGGCCGAGCCGCTGCTGCGCGACGTACCCGGCGCGGTCGACGTCAGCGCGCAACGCGACGGCGCGAAACCGTACGGTGAAATCCGTTTGGATCAGGAGCGCATGGCGCGCTTCGGCCTCAGCACCGAACAGGTGATGATGGCGGTCGACAGCGCCATCGGCGGCATGCCGTTGGCGTGGTCGGTGGAAGGCAATCAACGCTACGGCATCCGCCTGCGCTATCTGCGCGAGCGCCGCGATGATCCGGACGAACTGGCGCTGGTGCAGATTCCGGCGATGTCCGCCATGGGCGGTAAAGCCGGCCATGGCGCGGTGCCGCTCGCCAGCGTGGTGGCGGCTCCGACGGTGTTCACGCTCGCGTTCACCAGCGTCAGCCCAGACGACTTCGCACGCACGCTGCCGCTTGAGCAACGCCGCAATTTCACCGCGTTATCGAATGAGCGTGCGGAGCTGACGCTGCCCGCTGGCGAGCTGCTGCCGACCAGCATCAGTGAAAATAAAAATGTGCGCGTGCTGTGGACGCGGGCCTCGTCTGATGCGCTCACCTACACCGTCGGTCCGATGAGCATCCGTTCGGACAACGGCAAGCGCAGCGCGTATGTGCTCCTCAACGCGCGTGGCCGCGGCGAAGTGGAAGTGGTCGAAGACGCCGACCGCCGACTGCGCGCGGCGCTGGCCAACAAAACGCTAACGCTGCCGTCGGGCGCGACGTTTCGCTGGGTTGGACGCTATGAACAAAAGCTCGCCGCCGACCGCATTCTGCGCGTCGTGATCCTGGCGTCGCTGGCGATGATGATCGCGCTGATCTGGCTGGGCAGCCGCAGTCTGGTTACCACCGCGATCATCGTCCTGGGCTCGGCGCCGATCGCGGTTGCCGGCGGCATGCTGGCGGTGTGGGCCGCAGGCGTCGACTTCACCACCGCGGTGACGGTCGGCTTCATCGCGCTGTTGGGCGTGGTGTTCAACGACGGCATTTTGATCGGGCTCTATCTGGACGAGCAATTCCGCGTCCCGCCGACCGACGTGGCCGGCGTGCGCGCCCGCGTCCTGGCCGCCGGTGGCCGCCGCATCCGCCCCGCGTTGATGACCAACATCGCGATCCTGCTGGCGCTGACGCCAGTGCTGTGGAGCGACGGCCGCGGCGCCGAAGTACTGCTGCCGATGGCGCTGCCGTCTTTGGGCGGCATGGCCGTCGACCTGCTGTCACTGTTCACCGTGCCGTGTTTGTACGCGTGGTGGTGGGAACGGCGGGTGCGCACTTTACCGCGTTCACCTGCGCAAATTAGGGCTCTTGGCGTGGGGCTGCCGGACGACGGCGCACCCAGCGCCAAAAATTTGCCGGCCAGTCCTTGACCATGAACGGTTTTTCCGTCAGCACGAACAACACGGCTGAAATGGCGATGATGGCGGTGCTCAACAGCAGGATCTGCATCAGCACATTCAGCCACAGCGTGTCGCCCAGGTGCAGACGGAAAGTCAGGTGCTTCAGTCCGGACTTCAGCAGCGGGTGATAGAGATAAATCGTATAGCACATGCCGCCGATCACGGTCAGTAGCGGCCATCGAAATACGGCGTTGGTGAATCGGCCGCGCAAGATGCTTATGTACGCCGCGACCACCACGAACGGCAGAAGCGGCGCCGTCCATGCGGTGGGCCACAGCAAAAGACCACTCAGCAGGCTGAATGTCGCCACCGCCAGCACATCGTTAGCGATCCGTCCTGGCGGTGGCGATGACGGGCGTTGGCAGAACCACAGCGACAGCAGGAACCCAGCGAGGAAATATTGTAGCTGTCCCAGCAACGTCAGATGCACCAGGGGCCACGCCGCAACCAGGTACCAATTGCCCAGCGCGGTCGCGACGATCACCGCGCACAAGATGCCGGTCCGCAGCCGTTGCGGCACGGCGAACAGCATCACCAGCAGCGGTGCCAGCAGATAGAATTGCGCTTCGATCTCGAGCGACCAGGTGACGAAATTGATGGTGCTGAGATCGTGGTAGATGAGGTTGTGCGTGTATGTGACGCTGGCCAGATAATGCGGCAGAACCTGCGAAAAATCAGCCTTTTTTGCCAGTAAGATGAGTCCCGCCAACAACGTCAGATTCAACAGCAGCGGCGGTTCGATGCGGGTCAGCCGACGCAGGTAATATTTGCCCAGCGCAGGCCGTGCTGCGTTCAGGCAATAATGGCGGGCGAAAGGATAGCTAAGAATGAAACCGCTGATGACGAAGAACAACTGCACGCCAAAATTCATCGTGCGCAGCCACGCCAGCAGCCAGGAACCGTCGGCCTGCGCGGCCATCTGCGCCGGTGCGTGCTTCACCACTTCAACGCTGATGTGATAGGCCAGGACCCAGACCACGGCGATGAAGCGGAAGCCGTCGATCTCGGGGATGAAGGATCCTGATGAGGTCACCCGACGGCCACGTTCGATCAGGCTCTGCCACCAGCACATACGCACGGGTACGGCTTGGTTAGACGCAGCGAGGTTGGTCATGCCGTCACCGATGGCCCAGCGCAGCGCAAGCTCAGTCCATCCGGATCAAGCGGCTGAGCCCGCGAAACAGCGGATACATCAGCAAAATCAGCAGCGCGGCAAGCGGATGCGCGGAACACGCCACCAGCGCGTCGAGCAAAATAATCCCGGCCAAGCCCGCGCCCACGGTCGCGCCGACCAACACCTGCCGGCCGCTGCGCACGGCCTGCACATACGGCTTTCCAACCAGCACCAGTAGGCCGCCAGCGATCGCTAAACCGAACACCAACGACACCACCATCAGCACCGGGCCGGCGCCGCCGCTGCGGTACAGATAGCCGAGCCAATGCGCGCTGCCCAAACGGGTGAGCGCGAGCCCGATCGCGGTCGCGACCAGCGCGCCGCCGGCCAGCAGTTCCCACCGTTTCGCGTTGCGGCTTTCGAGTTCTGAAATCCAGGTCAGCCCAAAAATATACAGCCCAAGAATGACCGGATACGCCAGCAGCCAATCGGCTGGAGTAGCGTTAACGCCGTGAAAAACGCCCATGTTTAGATAATCGCTGCCGAGCGCGAGCAGCGCGAACGCGGCGTTGCCGGCGCGTACCAAGCCCATGGTCAACGAGCCCAGCACCGGCACGGACTTGGTGGTGAAGTCGTAGAGCAGGATCAGCGCCAGGACCACGCCGGCCGCGTCGAAACCATGTTCAACCCGACTGGCCGCCAGCCATGCGCCGACCGCGAGCAAAATCCCGACCACATACGCGGTGGCCAGGTTCACGCGCCCGGACGGCAGCGGCCGGCGCGGCTTCAGCAGCCGATCGCGATCGACATCGTTGAGGTCGTTCCAGACCATGCCGGTGAGGTACAGGAACGCGCCGGCCAAGCCGACCCAGAACACCCGCGCCGGATCATTGCGGATCAGCGCCGCGAACGGCTTCACGTCCAAACCGCCATCGGCGTAGAACGCCGTCACCATCGCCGTGGCCAGATTGGTGGCGATGGTCGCCAGCCCGGAAATGCGCAGCAGTCGCAGCCAATCAAGCATCGGCATGACCTACGGACACAGCCGCTGAAGCCAAGGCCGTCATGCGCCCGGCGTTTCTGATTTGCGCGTCAGCCGCAGGCACACGGTGTCGCCCAACACCATCGGCGGTTGTTCGAGCGCATACGCCGCGCCGAGGTCGATGCGCGGCGCGCCGGCGCCGGCCGTAACCGCCAGCCCGCCGCCGAGCGTGCGCAGCCCGAGGTAAATTTCCAAGCGATCGTACAGCCCGGCGCGCAACCACGCGCCGTGCAACTGCGCGCCGCCTTCGACCAGCACCTCGTTGAAACCCAGCGCGCCGAGCTGCCGCGCGACCGGCAGCGGATCGTGTTCGGCGATGGTCAGCAGCGGTGCCTGCGCGCCGGTCGTCAGCAGTCTCGCGCTCGGGTTCAGCGCATTGCGCCCGACCACCACGCGCACCGGACTTTGTCCGTCCACGCGCCGCACGCGCGTCGCCAGTAGCGTCGGGTCATCACGCAGCGCGGTGCCGGTGCCGACCATGATCGCATCGAACGCGCGGCGGCGACGTCGGCTGAGCGTCAACGCTTCCGCTGACGAGATCCAGCGGCTGTCGCCGGTATGCGCAGCGATGCAGCCGTCGAGCGTCATCGCCCATTTGCCGGTAAAACGCGGTCTTTTCAGCATCAGGCGTGAGAGGAAGCCGCCGTGCAGGTGCGTGGCGAGCGCGGCTTCAACACCGACCGCGTAGGCGATCCCATGCTGGCGCAGCAACGCGCCGGCGTCGTCCTGCATCGGATCGGCGATCGCTGCAACCACGCGTGCGAGCTTGGCCGCGATCAGCGCGTCAACGCACGGCGGCTGCCGGCCGTGGTGGGTACACGGGGCCAGCGTGACGTACGCGACGGCGCCGGCCGGATCGTGACCGCGGCGGCGGCAATCGGTGAGCGCGTTGACCTCGGCATGTTCGCGTCCGCAGACTTCGTGGCGGCCGGCGCCGATCAGCACGCCGTTTTTTACCAGTACGCAGCCAACGCCGGGATTGGGCCAAGTCGCGCCCAGGCTCAGCGAGACCATGCGCAGCGCGCGCCGCATCCAGCGCGCGTCTTCTTCGTCCACGCCGCTGCCGCTGCCGCCGTCGCCGTCACCGTCACCGTCGCGCACGCGTTTACTTTTTGCCGATTTCCGCGGCGCGATGTTCGCGCGCCAAGCGGTCCAGCACGCCGTTCACCAGCTTCGCGGTCTTCGCGTCGCTGCCGTACAGCTTCGCCAGTTCGATGTATTCGTTGATCGCGACCTTCGGCGGGGTGTCGGGGCAATACAGCAGCTCGACCGCGCCCAAGCGCAGGATCGCGCGGTCGGCCACCGCCAAGCGATGGATGGTCCAGTTTTCCAGCCGCGCATCGACCGCGGCATCAACCGGCACCCGGTGCTCGCGAAATAACGCGAACAGCGCCGCGGCGAATTCCTGCGCTTCGCTCAACGCCGGCGCTTCGTCTTCGTCCAGGCTGACCAACAAGAAGCCGTCGTCGACGAAACGGTTTTGCTCGTAAGCGTAGACCAACTGGATCGCGCGCGCGCGACCGGCATTGCGCACGCCGCCGCGGGGATCGGTGGTCACACCTGTTCCAATACGCTGATGCATTCGAGCGCGGCCATCGCTGCATCGACGCCTTTATTGCCGGCTTTCAAACCGGCGCGCGCCCAGGCCTGGTCGGTGGTGTCGGTGGTCAGCACGCCGAATAGCACCGGCACGTCAAAGGCGAGACTGAGGTTGGCCAAGCCCTTCGCGCATTCGCCGGCGACATAATCAAAATGCGGCGTTTCACCGCGGATCACGCAACCGAGCGCAATCACCGCGTGCGGCTTCTGTTTCGCGCTCAGCAGTTTTTTCACCAACAACGGCAGTTCCCACGCGCCGGGTACGCGCGCGATGGTCAGATCTTTATCCGCGACGCCGTGACGGATCAGCGCATCGACCGCACCGCTGACCAAGCTTTCGACAATCGCGCCGTTGAAGCGCGCGGCGGCGATGGCGATGCGACGGCCAGCACCGGTGAACGTACCGTGGATTTCGCGGGGCATGGCTGAGCTGACCTGGGGTGAGCGCGGAGCGTAAAATGGCGGGCGGAAATGCCAGACGGCCACCTCGGAGCGCGCAGCGCACGCGCCAACGTGGCCTATTTCTAGCCTACGGAATCAGGCCTTTGGCGGCGGCTTCGGACGCCGCGACCGCCGCTTCGCTGCGGCTGTCTTCACTACGATAATCCAATTTCTGCGCCTGAAACCCGACCCGGTTGATCGCGTCCAGATACGCCAGCGCGCTGGCATGCACGATGTCGGTCGAGAGGCCTTTGCCGCCGACCACGGTGCCGTTGATGCGCCCGCGGATCGACACCTCGCCCTGCGCGTCGCCGCCTTTGGTGACAGCGCGCAGGCGGTAGTCCTCGACCGTGCCGTCGACGCCGGTGATGCGGTTGAGCGCGCGCACCACCGCATCCACCGGGCCGTCGCCGGTCGACGCATCGATCTTTACCTCATCGCCGCGACGCAGACGCACGGTCGCGGTGGCCAGGCCGCCGCTGCCGGCGCCGTCGCCCGACGCGCACGCGGCATGCAAATAATCCAACGTCCACACGCTGAGCGCGCGCCCGCGCACGACTTCCTCGACCAGCGCGATCAGGTCGCCGTCATAGACCTCTTTTTTCTTGTCGGCGAGGATTTTGAACGCCTCCATGAAGCGGCCCATGTCGGCGTCACTGATGGTGACGCTCAGCGCGGCCAGGCGCTTTTCGACCGCGGCTTTGCCCGAGTGTTTGCCCAGCACCAAGCTGGTCATCGGCACGCCCACCGACGCTGGCGTCATGATTTCATAGCACTCCGGATTCTTGATCACGCCGTGCTGATGAATGCCGCTTTCATGGGCGAAAGCGTTGTCGCCGACCACCGCTTTGTTGCGTTGCAGCGGCAGCCCGGTGACCGACTGCACCAGGCGCGACGCGCCGTACAGCCGGGTCGCGTCGATGCCGGTGCTGATGTTCGGGAACAGGTCTTTGCGCACCCGCATCGCCATCACGACTTCTTCAAGCGCGCAATTGCCCGCGCGTTCACCGATGCCGTTGATGGTGCATTCGACTTGCCGCGCGCCGGCCCGAACTGCGGCCAAACTGTTAGCCACCGCCAAGCCCAGGTCGTTGTGGCAATGGACCGAGAGCACCGCGCGCTCGATGTCCTTCACCTGCGCGCGCAGATACGTCAGCAGCTCGGCATAGTCCGCCGGTTATGCATAACCGACCGTGTCCGGAATATTGACCGTGGTCGCGCCGGCCTCGATCACCGCCTGCACAACTTGCGCCAGATAATCCGGCTCGGTGCGCGACGCGTCCTCGGACGAAAACTCGACGTCGTACGCCAAAGTCTTCGCATACGCGACCGACTCGCGCGCCATGCGCAGGATTTCTTCCTTCGCCTTGTTCATCTTGTACTGGCGATGAATGGCTGAGGTCGCCAGCACCACGTGCACGCGCGCGCGCGCGCCGGCCGGAGCGACCGCTTCGGCGGCGCGGTCGATGTCGCCTTTGAGCGCCCGGGCCAAGCTGCAAATGCGCGCGCGGGTGGTCTGCGTCGCGATTGCCTGCACCGCGGCAAAATCATCCGGACTGGCGATGGCGAAGCCGGCTTCGATCACGTCCACGCCCAGGGCTTCCAGGGTGCGCGCGATCTCCAGCTTTTCGCTGAGGTTCATGCTGGCGCCGGGTGATTGCTCGCCGTCACGCAGCGTGGTGTCGAAAATGATGACCCGGTTGGGGTCGGACGTGATGGGAGAATTCATGGTCTGCTCGATGCCGGAAACGGCTATTTTTTCAGGTGTTTTGACACAATACGGGGCGAAAAAGCCCCCAGGGTTCCTCTGGTTTAAACCAGGAACCCCGGAATAAGTCGGCCAAGCAGCAAAACCGAGCGAGCTGCGGACATGCGCAATGTTTACCCCGCACTGCGCGGTCGGCAAGCCGCGGCCTACAGATCAGGCGACGCTTCCAACTCGATGCCGACCGTCGCCAACAACGCCCGCTGGCGCGCCCACATCTCGGCCAGATCGCGTTCGTCCTCGTCGTCATGGCCCAGCAAATGCAGCAGCCCATGCAGCACATACAAAATCAATTCGTCGCTGACCGTGCGCCCGCGCGCGCCCGCTTCGCGCTCGGCCACCTGCGCGCCAACCGCCAGATCACCCAAACGCGTCACGCCGGTTTCCGGATTCACGGTGCCGTCGGGGAAGGTCATCACGTCGGTCGGATCCGGCGCGTCGAAATGCTCGCGATGCAGTTCGGCGCTTTCGGCGTCATCGACAAAACGCACCGCGAGTTCGCTCGGCGGCAGACCGTCCTCGGCCAACGCGGCGTCCAGTACCGCCTGCAGTTTCACCCGATCGATCACGACTGCGACGCCGTCGAGCGTCAAAGCTACCAGCGGCGTCACGCAAAATCCCGGAAGGAATGGCCGGGATTCTGCTGCGCGCAGTACTTGCGGTCCCACTCACTGGGGAACAGCGCGACCGCGCGACCGCGCGCGTCTTTGGCCAGCAATGAACCATGGCTGGGCTTGAACGTTTCCGGGTCGCCGTCCAACCACGCGCTGCACGCATACGACTGCGGTGATAACTGCGTCTCGACCCCGTACTCGTCTTTCAGGCGATATTGCAGCACTTCAAATTGCAGCCGGCCGACCGCCGCGATCAGCGGATCGCCCATTGGATTGTTCCACGAACGCAGCACCTGCACCGCGCCTTCGGCCGCCAACTGGGTCATGCCTTTGTCGAACGGCTTGCGCTTGGTCAGGTCCGACGGCTGCACTTTGGCGAACACTTCCGGCGGAAACTGCGGCAGCGCGGCATGCTCGAAACCGTCCTTGGCCGGGCCGCCTTGCACGATGATGGTGTCGCCGATGGCGAAGCCGGCGTTGACCAGCCCGACCACGTCGCCGGGATAAGCGACGTCCAACGTCGTGCGGTCGCGCGCGACCATGGTCTGCGGCCGCGACAGACGCAGCTCGCGGATAAACTCGCCGCGGTGGTAATGCTTCACCACCAAATCGCGTTCAAACCGACCGCTGACGATGCGGATGAAGGCCAAACTGTCGCGATGCTTCGGATCCATGTTGGCCTGAATCTTGAACACATACGCGCTGAACGGCGACGCCACCGGATCGATGATGAGCGCACTGCCATCCATGCGTGTCGCCGGGCGCGGACCGGGCGCCGGCGCCAGATCGACGAATGCGTCATAGAACGGCTCGACGCCGAAGTTGGTGAAGGCCGAGCCGAAAAATACCGGCGTCACTTGGTTGGCCAAAAAGGCCTCGCGGGAAAACGGATTGCCGGCGATCTCCAGCATTTCCAATTCCTCGCGCAGTTTCGCCGCGCGTTCTGCACCCAACAGCGTCGTGACTTCCGGCGAGCCCAATGGCATGCGCGTCATCTCGGCTCGCAGCGCACCGCCGGCCGCAGTCTTGCGAAACGCCAGCAGATCGCCGCTCGCCCGATCGACCACGCCCTGGAAATCGCGGCCCATGCCCACCGGCCAATTCATCGCGCAGGCGCTGATGCCCAAAACGTTTTCCACCTCGGTCAGCAGCGCGAGCGGTTCCTGCCCCGGCAGGTCGCATTTGTTGATGAAGGTCAGCACCGGTACGTTCCGCAGCCGGCACGCGGCGAACAGTTTTCGCGTCTGCGTTTCCACGCCTTTAGCCGCGTCCAAGACCATGATTGCGCTGTCGGCCGCAGTCAGCGTGCGATAGGTGTCCTCGCTGAAATCCTGATGCCCGGGCGTGTCCAGGACGTTGATCGTGCAGCCCTTGTACTCGAACTGCATCGCCGACGCGGTGATCGAAATGCCGCGTTCCTGCTCCATCGCCATCCAGTCGCTGGTCGCCATTTTCCCGGTCTTGCGGTTCTTTACCATGCCCGCGGTGCGCAGCATGCCGGCGTACAGCAGCAGCTTTTCCGTCAGCGTGGTCTTGCCCGCGTCCGGATGCGCGATGATCGCAAACGTGCGCCGCAGCGCGGCAGCGCGGGCGATGTCGGCACGGGTCTCGGGAGCGATCTCTGCGTCAGCCATGGGCGGCAGACCATCGTTGCGACGCGCCACAGGCAACCGGTAGCGAGGTCAGGTAGCCGTCTGCGCCCGCGGATTGCGGGCGCGGACGCACGCTGAACAGTGCGCCCATGAACGTGCTCCTGGGCATCAGCGGCGGCATCGCCGCGTACAAGTCGCCCGAGATCGTGCGCGCGTTGGGCAAGCGCGGTCATGCGGTGCGCTGCGTGCTGACCGACAACGCTACGCGCTTGGTCGCGCGCGATGCGCTCGCCGCGGTCAGTGGCCATCCGGTGGCGTCCACGATGTGGCCCGAGGACAGCAGCATGCCGCACATCGAGCTCGCGCGTTGGGCCGATGCGCTGCTGATCGCGCCGGCAACCGCGGACGTGCTGGCGCGCTTGGCCTTGGGCTTGGCCGATGACCTGCTGACCACGCTCGCGCTGGCGTTGGAGCCGGCGAAGCCGCTATGGTTGGCGCCGGCGATGAACACGGTGATGTGGAATAAACCGATCGTTCAGCAACACCTGCGCACCTTGGTCGCCGGCGGCGCACAGGTGATCGCGCCGGTCAGCGGCGAGCTGGCCTGCGGCGAACACGGCGTCGGCGCGATGGCCGAGCCGGCCGCGATCGCGGCGGCTTTGGGTTGAGCCAGGCGCACTTCGCAGGATCCAGCGCGCGCGCGTGGCGCTGGCGATTTACGTTTTTTTCGCTGCTGCTGATCCCACTGCTGCCGGCGGCGCTGCTGGCGCTCGCGCATCGGCTGTGGCTGCGGCGGCGCAGTTTCGTCGGCCTGCGCGACAAACTCACCGGCAACGCCTCGACGCTCGAGCGACTTCCGTCTGCCGATCGGCCTGCGTCTGCCGAATCGCGCGGTTTTTCCTGCGCTGACGGTCCGGTGCTGGTGCATGGCGTCAGCCTGGGCGAAGTCGCTTTGATGCGGCCGTTGGTGCCGCGCTTGGAAGCGGCGCTGGGCGCGCGCTGCGTGTTGACCACCAGCACCGAAACCGGTTGGCAGGGTTTGGAAAAATATCTACCGAGCCACGCGCGCGCCTTCTTGCCGTTCGATCTGCCGTGGGCGGTGACGCGCTTTTTGCGCCGCGTGCGACCGCGCGCGGTGGTGCTGTTGGAAGCCGAGTTTTGGCCGCTGTTGTTGTGCGCGTGTTTCCTGCGCGGCATCCCGGTGGTGCTGGTCAATGCGCGCGTCAGCCCGCGTTCGTTCGTGCGCTTTACCCGCGCGCGCGCCCTGATTTCACCACTGTTTCGCGCTTACGCCGCGGCGGTTGCGCAAAACGGTTTGTATGCCGCACGGCTACGAGCGCTCGGCTGCGCGGTGGCGGTGCCGGTCGGTTCGATGAAGGCCGACATGGTGCGCTTAGCCGATGCCGCGGCCTGCGACGCCGAAGGCGCGCGCGTCGGACTCGCGCGCGGCGAACCGCTGCTGCTGTTGGCCTCGACCAGCGACGGCGAGGAAGCGCGGTTGCTCGACGCATGGCCGAAGCTGAACGCCTGGCCGAAGGAAACCGCTTGGCGGATCGTGATCACGCCGCGCCATCCCGAACGCGGGCCGGCGCTCGAACGGCTGTGCGCCGAACGCGGCCTGCGCGCCGTGCGTTCCAGCACCGGCGGTCGCATTAGTGAAAAAACCGATGTGCTGATCGTCGACGAGATCGGCCGCCTCGGCGCGCTGTACGGTTGGTGCGCGCGCGAAAACGGCATCGCGGTCGTCGGCGGCAGTTTCGGCAGCGGCCGCGGCGGCCAGAACATGTTCGAAGCCGCCGCCGCGCGCTGCGCCACCGTGGTCGGTTGGGATGCCCGCAGCCAGCCCGATGCGATGAGCCTGCTGCGCGCCTGCGCCGGCGTGGTCGAGATCACCGCGGTCGCCGACCTCGCCGCCACGCTCGCCGCGCTGGCCGACGATCCCGCGCGCCGCGTGCGGCTGGGCGATGCTGGTCATCAGGCGTGGCTGGCCGGACAGGGCGCGACCGAACGGGTGGTGCGGGTGCTGAGCGCTGCGTTGCTGTCCCGACAACGCTAAGCCGAACATTGCATCCGTGAGTGACGCAGCTACCACCTGCCTCGCTTCAACGCGTTAACAGGAAAAACCTTCATGATCTCAACCATCACGCGCCTGCGTGTCGCTGCCGTTCTGCTGTGCGCCTGCATGCCCGCCATCAGCTGGGCCGCGGCGGATGAGCCGGTCTATGGTCCGCCGCCCGCGGCGTTCCCGTCAGCGCCAGCGACGCAGTACGGCGCGCCGTGTTTTTACGAGCAGCCCTGCGCGTCGGTGCCGATTTGGTTCGAATTGGAACGCGTCCAATTACCGGGACAGCCGCCGATCGAGGTCGTCAACCGCTTCCGCGGTTCGCCCGTGCCCCACGACCCGAATCCCGGCCATCCCGATCGCACGCAGATCGATCGTTCGCGCGGCGCGCAGACCCGCGGCACCACCAATACGTGGCTGGTGTACGATGACCGCTGCGCCATGCAGGAAAAATATACGCAGTCCCTTGGCTGGCAGCCTACCGGCACGTTCTGCGGTGAGTGGGCGGCGGCACCCCTATGCCCGGCGCCGTGATCGACAGCCGGCTGGCCGCGCTTGGCGTGGCGCTGCTGCTGGCGGCGGCGCTGCAGGGCAGCGACAGCGCCGCCGGACCGGCGTGGCCGCTGGGCGGTCAGGTGCGGTTGCTGGCCGGGGTCAATCACTTGCGCGTCGAGACCATGGCCACGCATGGACCGTACAGCCGCCGTTCGGTGCTGCTGCGTGATGGTGCCAACTACCGATACGAATCGCTGCCAACGGCAAGTGCGCTGAAACCACCGCAATACGCCGCTGCGCCGGCGGCCGCGAACATCGGCCCGCTGTTCGAATATCATCCGTTCGCAGGCTTCATCGGCGCGATCACGCCGAAGCTTGGCAGCCGCTTGGATCTGAGCACCGGCAGGATGGAAATCTTCGCGCCGGCCCCAGCACCGGCCGGCCAACCGGGGGCGCTGCATTTGGGCGATATTCCGTTTGTGCTGCTGCCGCTGCGGTTTCTTGCCATCACTGAGCACGAATTGAGCGCCTCGCAGGTGCTCGACTGGAGCGATCTTACCGAAGCGACGCTCAGTGCCGCCTGGAAGCGTAATGTCACTGGCGTGGACACCCTGCCTGACGGTCGCTTGGTGGCGCATGTGCCATTGAAGGGATTTTCTGAGGCTGACCCCAAGTCGCTCATCTACGATTTTTTTGGCGACGAATGGCGGGTGACCATCAGCGCTCATTCAGAGTTCGCCGGCGTGCGCTTGGTTGATGGCATGGAGCTGATTAATGCTCACAGCAAAAAACTGCAGGGGGTGTGGACCTACACCTATGCGGCGGTGCAGCGTGAGGGTGAACCAGCGGTACCGTTGCTGAACCTGATGGAAATCCACGCGGGTGATCGCACCTCGCTGCAATGGCGCGAGCGCGTTACCCGCTGCGAAGTCGGCAAAACGATTCCGTCGAGCGAGTTCGCGATCGATCCGACCTTGGCAAAAAGCATCTTCGATGCTGACACGCGCATGCCCCTGACCCCCGAGGCGCTGGGCGGCGGTAAGTGAACATGGCGCTGCTGCGATCCGCGTCGCGGCTGACGCAGATCGTAATGATGACGGTTTTTTCAGGGCTGTTCAGCGTTTCTGCGGCGGATGCGAGCGC
>JBBROQ010000012.1:0-32561 GCA_038229115.1 Planctomycetota bacterium
AATCGCGATCTGCCGCTTCCTATCGATCTGGATTATCCCTCGTTTCAGGCGCTGAGTTTTGAAGGCCGGCAGCGGCTGCAAAAACATCGGCCTCGCACGTTAGGCGAGGCCGAATCCCTTCCGGGCGTCACGCAGGCGGATTTGGAAACACTGTGGGCTTTATTGCAGGCGCGGCTGAAAACGCGCGCTGTGAGCAGCTGACGATCGCTCAGCCGCTGGCGTTAAGACGTCAGCCGCTCGCGCTCAGCGTCCCCGCGGTCAGGACAAAGCAGGAACAACTGCTGACCACTCCATCGCTGACCGTGATGGTAATGGTCGAGCTGCCACTAAGCCCGGCGGCAGGATTGACCGTGATGAGTCGATTGGTGCCGGATCCGCCCAGGACCAGGCCGGTTGCGGGCGTCAGGTTTGGATTCGATGAGGTGACCGTTACGGCCAGGTAACTGTTGCTGATCTGACGGTCGCAGACGGTGAATGGGACCGTCCCGGTGGTGCCGCCAACCGCCACGCGCTTGGCCGTGATGGCCGAAACCGTCGGCGCGGTGTTGGCTTGGCGAAACAGCCAATCCCACATCGCCTGCGATTTATAGGTCGGCACCCAGCCGCCGCCGTGGCCGCCGCTGGCATACATAGTGAACAGCGGCGCATAGCCGTCGGTGGCGACAGTGCCGGCGGCCCAGCTCCAATTCGAAGAAGTCATGGAATAGCTGGCCGTGTACGTGCCGTTGGCGACGCGGGTGCGATCGCCCGACGGATAACTGCCCATCACGTCCGACGTTTTTCCGGTCAGTTGCGTGGTGATGCCGTCGACCCATTTGATGCTGTGGCTGCGTGGATTGGCACCGTCATCAAACGCATGGAACGCCCACACGGCGGTTTTAATTAGGCGATGCGGGTCGAGCGGATTAGTGCTGTCGGTGTCCTGATATAATCCACACATCGGCACGATCGCGGCCACGCGGCCGGGATAGGCATTGGCGTATTCCCATGTCACTTTCGCACCGGCGCTGTAGCCCATCAGGTAGATGCGATTGGGATCAATGCGATATTTGGCCTTCGCCGCGGTGATGAATTTATCGACCGTGCCATACCAAAACCAACCCAGACTTTTCCCGGCGGGAATGGTCGCCTGCGGCGCCAGCACAACGGCCGGGAAATCGCGACCGCTTTGCTGCATCTCTGCAAACGGTCCGGCCACTGCAACGCGCGGCAGATCGCCGTTGCCATTGCCGCATTCGCCGGCTCCGTGCAACGAAATCACCAGCGGCCAGCCGTTCTGATTAACGTAGCCTTTCGGTAAATATTCGAGGTAGCCGTAAGGCGCAGCGGTGGCGCCAAGCGCGCATTGGCTGATCGCGCCTTCCAGCGCGAGCGCCGGTGCGGCGGTACACAGACCGACGGCGACCAGCATAAGGCCGGTGAACATAGGGGAGAAAATGCGGTGCGGAGTAAACATAGTTTCGGCGTTCCTGAGCAGGCCGTGAATGTCGCATGCACAAGGCACGCGCAGTTCACGATGAAGGAGCAGACCGAGTAAGTTTACTCCAGGACCGCGCGCGGCCGGAGGCTAGATCCTTGGTTTTACCGAGGTTTTGTCGCGCTGGTGATACAGGGGCGAGTTTTTCGCGGCGTTTGCAGGCTCTTTCGCGTGATGGCGACGGCGCTTCTGACGCGCTGTTCACACACGCGCAGCGGCTGCGCGCGTGAAACACCAATATTCACCGAGTGTTTCGCAGCCCAGATGGATTCGATGCAACGGCACGAAAAGCGGAGACGCACTCGCTTGCGCTGCGGACACATGATCGCACTGCCGACCGACAACGCCCACGCAATGCGAAGTAACGCGCTCTAAAAAAATCGATCCGCCTTACGCACTGAGCGTGATCGGCAGCACCGCGTCAATGGTAGCGATAACATCGTCGAGCAATCGCGCCGGCACGCGCCGGAAACGGGCATGCCAGGCCAGATCGGCCAGCGTGTCGCGATGCTCGTGCAGGAAGCGGTCGAGATGTTCGACCGCGCGCACCGGATCGGCATAACAGCGGGCGCGGGCAATGGCCCAGGCCTCGGTGATGGGACCGTCGTCAGGAAAGGCAGCGGCAGGAATATCGTCGGCCTGCAACCAGGCGCGGACGTGGGCCAGACGCCGCACGGCGGGATCAGACTTAGGTGGAAAGGGTTTGTTCATGGTGATGCAGTGGTGGAGGCGGTGGTGGCAGATCAGTGGGTTGATGGCTTGGCGAAATGACGGACGACGACAGCACGAACCGGCGGGAACAGGACATGACCATGGGATCCTCTGAGTGAGTGCGGGGTGATAAGGAATGAGGGAATAATCCGGAAGGCGGCTGCGGTCGGCAGCCGCTCCGGTTGGAGCTTAAGTTGGCTGGAGGGACGGCTTTTTAGTGCGACGAGCGCGGCAGTGAACGACGTGACATGCGCCACAGAAGACCACCGGTGCGGCGGGAACAGCCGCGTACCATTCGGGTGATGTGCATCAGGCGCATGGGCGGGACAATGACGTAATCGCTGCTATTTTCCAGTGTTTCTTCACGGTCAGTAGCGTGAAGCTCGGACGCGCAGCCGACGTCATGCACGCAAGGTACGGCTGTGCCGACGGTTCGCGGGTATACTCGGGCACAGGTTCAGCCCCGGCGGGATTGCGTGAGGCGGTTGCGCCAGAAGCTGCCGCGCCGGCCTCAGTTCGCATCGCCATAAACCTCGCCGAAGGAATCCGCTCCATGTCTAAAACCGACCAGAACGCCTGGCGCATGTTTCGCATCATGGGCGAATTCGTCAGCGGCTTTCAAACCTTGAGCGAACTGCCGAAGGCGATCGCGATCTTCGGCTCGGCGCGCACTAAACCGACGGATCCGTATTATCTGGCCGCCGAAGAGATCGCCGCACACGCGGCCAAACGCGGCTTCCCGGTGATTTCCGGCGGCGGGCCGGGCATCATGGAAGCCGCCAACAAGGGCGCGAACGAAGCGCACGGCAACAGCATCGGCCTGTGCATCCGCTTGCCGCACGAACAGTCCGGCAACCGCTTCATCACTACCAGAGTCGACTTCCATTATTTCTTTGTGCGCAAAGTCATGTTCCTGAAACACACCTGCGCGGTGGTGGTGATGCCGGGCGGCTTCGGCACCCTGGATGAATTGTTTGAGGTCGTGACCCTGGTGCAGACGCGCAAGATCACGCCGATGCCGATCTTGCTGTACGGCAAAGCGTATTGGCGCGGGCTGTTGAATTGGGTCCGTACCACCATGGACGAACAAAATCATTACATCAGCCCAGGTGACATTGATCTGCTGCACTTGGTCGACAGCGTCGAAGAAGCGAATGCGGTGCTGGCCGGCGTGCAGGTGACGGCGCCGACACCGATCCTCGATGCGCCCATGGACTGACCGCGGCGCGCCCCATGCGTGGGGCGCGTATTCGCTTTGCCGATTTAACTGTGTGCGCATCGTGCGCGCCTCACCGAGAGACCCATGACGCCGAATCAGCCCGCGCCGAAGTTGCCGCACCACGCCGATCCAGTCGAAGAAGCGGTCGACATCTTCAACGCGGTGATCGCAGGCTTTATTGCCGAACGCGGCGTGACCGGGCTACGCTTTCCGAAAGAGATCATCTGGTGCGGCGGTGCGCCGGGTTCGGGCAAGGGCACCAATACGCCGTTCATCTTGCGCGAACGCGGCATCACCGCGTCGCCGATCGTCACCAGCGATCTATTGGCCGAGCCGGAAATGCAGCGCCTGAAGGATGGCGGCAATTTGGTTGGCGACCGCGACGTGGTGCGGTTGCTGTATCAGCGCTTGTTGGATCCGCAATATATCAATGGCGTATTGGTCGACGGCTTTCCACGCACCCGGGTGCAGGTCGAATGTGTGAAGTTGCTGCATCACAAAATGCTGGAATTGCGCACCGAAATGCGCGCCACCGAAAACGCAGCACTATTTCCGAAACCGTCGTTTCACATCGTGATCCTGTACGTCGAAGAAAAGGAATCGATCGAACGCCAGATGAAACGCGGCCGGCAGGCGTTGGCATACAATCAACGCGTGGCCGAAACCGGCGTCGGCGCGTCAATCGATGAACGCCTCACCGACCTGAACATCGAGAGCGCGCGCAAGCGCTACAAAGTGTTCATGGAGCAAACCTATCCGGTGCTGCTGTCACTGAAGCAGGTGTTTCATTTCCACATCATCAACGCCCAGGGCGAACTGTCGGCGGTAGAACGCAACATCATTCAGGAGTTTCAATACCAGAGCTCGCTGGAACTCGACGACGCCACCTATGACGTGTTGCATCACATTCCGCTCGCGAGCGAGATCGTGCAGAACGCGCGCCAGCATCTGGTGCGTCGCCTCGACGGTTATCAGCGCGACCATGCGAACTTGTTCCATCGCGTCGTCGACGTCATCGACCACGATTTCGTGCCGGTGGTAACGCTGCACGCGATCACCGGCTTGGCGAAAATCACCAGCGAGAACGAGTTATTCGCCGACCCCCTAGCGATCAGCATGCTGGTCGACGTGTTCAACGAACGCGGCTATCGCGCCACCGCCACGGTCGAAGCGCGCGACATTCCGACCCGGCTGGATCCGGCAACTAATTACATCATCTGCGTGAAGCGGCCCCGGTATCGATTTGAGATTCGCTTCAGCGGCTCGGTCATCCGCCGCGGGGGCTAAGTCGAAGACGGCATACCTGGGGCTACCGGCAGCCGATATTTTCAATGAATGCAGTCGCCCGTACATCTTTTGCCCATGGCGGCAGTAGCCCTCGTGAGAAACAAGCGCATCGGTCCCGGCGGCTGAGCGCAGGGACTCCAGAGCGCACTGCGAATCCGAGTTAAGCGCTCGGTCGAACTTCAGCGCGACCGAGAGCCGCAGCCCTACGCATACCACGGCTTGCTACGCCGCGTACGTGACGGCGCGCACAGAACGCGCAGCGGGCGAGCATGCCGGCGCAGGTATGGCTGCGTGGTTCGGTGGCAGAAACCAAAAAAAACGAAATCGATTCGCGGGTCTTCGTCATTAGCGAATGGACTTAATTGGCCGATTTTACCGGCGCATCATGCTTTAATTTTGACCGTGTTATTTATTGATCGCGCCTCTTATTGTTTTACAGGTTCCCATCCTTCTGGAATCTCTCTGTCTGGCAAAGTAGCTGTCGTATCCGTTAGCCGCCGAACCATCACAAATTCAGAATGCCGCACTGTATCAGAACTAAGATAAAAACGATATTTATCTCTAAGCGTGTGAAACCCTGCGCCTAATCCATTCATGTCCCCCTTCGATGAATTTACTCGATCTGCGGACTCCAATGAAAGCGTGTTGCCAATCCAGCGACCGTGTCGTACATCATTAATAACAAAGAAAAATCCAGCCTGTACAAACCCTTGGTTTACGGATGGCCCATTGGCACCGCTCAAGGGAAAACAGGAGACTAGCGTTGCGTCAAGAACAACCGCCGATCCAGCTACAAGATCTATTTCTTGCTCAGGTCGCGGCTGGCCCACCTCAGAAATCCTGGTGACGCGAGCACCGCGAACAATATCAGCATCGAATCCCACCAACCCAGCAGGTCTGCGACGCACCTCAGCACACGCCGACACTATTAGGATGGATATAAAAAGGATCGCGGAAGTTGATTTCATGCGTGCTCCGACAATGGAATGATTATATAATGAATCTGATCTTCGGATGAACAGCTAGGATTACAGCCGGTAGACCAGCCATGTTCTTCTACCCACTTCTAATGTGCCCTCTATATCACGGACGGATTAAAAAGAGCAAACGTACTTTAAGAAAAATTAAATTAAAAAAGGGTGATTCACCGCACTGTGTTGACCCGGCCGATTTTTCACTACCCTTGTCCCTTTGGGAGGTTCAGCCGCGCAGGTGCAGCACGATCAGCGCGCGCAGCCAATGCAGATCAGTAAGCGATTGGCCAGACGCGATCACGAATTCGGATGTACTGAGCACGATTTTCAAACCGCGGGTGTTGACTGAGCCTTCGTTCACAACGATCGCGCGGATGCGCTCCGGCCCGATCGCACGCCAGCCGAAGCGCAGGCCGTCGATGGGGTCGACGCGGATGCGGCTGCCGAATTTTCCGGTGCGTTCAGCCACCACCAAGATCAACAACGCGCTGCCGCCACCCAACAGCACCGGCGCCATCAGGAACCACCACGCGACCCAGGATTCCGCCGCGTGGCTGACCAAGCCGGGACGCCAGAAAAACCACCAAAAACCTCCGAACATCAGCATATCCAGCGCCACGAATACCCCGATCACGACCGCGATGGTGCCGGCCATCGGCAGTCGGATCTCAATTCCGGAATCCAGTTCCGTAACCGTCAGCCGGGTGTTCGCCGGCGGCTGCATAACCGACGGATCGACATACGCGGTTTCGGCAACCGGCAGGTCCAGGTCTTTTGGCGGGCGCAAGGTGGTCGAGCCGCTGAGTCGCGGGCCGATCGGCAACGCCAGCGCGTCGGCGATGCGTCGCGCCAGTTTGCGCGCTTTCACGATGCTGCTCGGGGCGGCGAGTTCTTGCTCGCCGGTCGGGCCCAGCGCTTTGATCGGAATCGCCGTATGTCGGCCGCTGCCATCACCGCGCTGTTCGGGGGCGCACACGTCGATGCTGGTGGCAGTAGCCAACGCGGTTTCGGTGCGCTTCACCCATGGGCCCCAACCGACGGTTTTGACCAGCATTCGACGCTCGGCATCGATCGCCACGTGGTAGCGGACCAGCGCCACACCTAGGCCGATCAGGATGAAGATCGCCGGCCCCCAGGCATCGGCCGGGGTTGCCGGACGCGTCGGACCGTCGTCACCGCTTGAAATCGTCATGTTTCCGATGCCGAACAGCATCGTGACAACGCCGCAAATTCCGACCCCGGCGAACAGCAGGCCGAAGGTGCGGGCCCCCATGAAAAATGTGAAATGACGATCGTGCGCGCGGTGCCCATGGCTCGGACGCTACGCCCATCATCGCGCAGGCACGCGTGCCGACCAATCCCCACACGCGCCGCCTTGCCGCGCGCGGTGGCGCAGGTACGACGCCGCGCCGACGATAACCCGGGTTTGATGCTGGTTGGCAGATGGCCGCGGCGCTGCCCTTACGCCCTTGGATTCCAACGATGACCACGATCGCTCTTCGTCCCGCCTGGTCGGCTGCGCCGACGCCGTTTAAGCACACCTGGGAAGGACTGGTGAACATCGACCAATTCCGTTGGTTGGTGCGCAAGGACTGCCTTGACCAATTGAAGCAGGCACATGACGAATTGGGCGCGCGGCATGTGCGCGCGGTGGGAATGTTCTGCGACGAAATGCGCGTGATCGGCCCGACGCCGACCAGCTTCGGAAAAAAGGAAACCGTGCCGCCGCGGGTGAATTGGCAGGTGGTCGATTACGCCATCGACGAATTGCTGGCGATCGGCATCAATCCGATGTTCACCACTACGTTCATGCCCAGCACCATGGCATCGGGCGACATGACCGTGTTCAGCACCAAGAGCCGCACCAGTCCGCCGAAGGATTACCAGGCGTGGGAGGATTTCGTCAGCGCCGCGGTGCAGCATCAGGTGGACCGGCATGGCCGCGACATCGTCAAGAACTGGTACTTCGAAGTCTGGAACGAACCGAACCTGAGTCCGCCGTTCTTCGAGGGAAAAAAGCCAGATTTTTTCAAGCTGTGGACACACGCGTGGCGGGCGGTGAAGCGCGTCGATGAATCCTTCCAGATCGGCGGGCCATCGACGGCGCGGGCGGAATGGATGGCGGAATTCGTAGAATATGGCCGCAAAAACGGCTGTCCGGCCGATTACATCATTGGCCACTGCTACAACAACGACAGCGCCTTCGGAGCATTATCGCCGTTCGACGGCCCGCAGGGCGACCGCGAAAACAACTCGCCACACTTCTTGCCCGGCGTGGTGCGTGGGGTGAAACAACTGCTCGATCAACTTGGCTTTAAGGGCCAAGTGCACTGGAATGAATGGGGCCGTTCGTGGTACCCGTACGACGAAGTGCGCGAGAGCGTGCAGGAAGCCGCGTTCGTCGCGAAGACCCTGGCCGAGGTCAGTCAGCTCGGCGATTATTTCGCGTACTGGAACCTCAGCGACATCTACGACCAAGTCGGCTATGGCGCCGAAACCTTCCACGGCAATTACGGCATGCTGAACCTGCAAGGCCTGCGGAAGCCGAATTATCAGACGCATCAACTGCTGAGCCGCTTAGGCCATCAGCGCGTCGCGGTCGAGGGCAGCGGCATCGATCTGATGGTGAATGCGATCGCCACGACGTCCGAAAAAGGACAACAGGTGTTGGTGTATGCGCTGGGCGAGACCGACCTCGCCGCGACCACCACGCGTCAGGTCGAGGTCCGGCTGCCGGCAGCCGGCCGCGTTACGCTGCATCGCCTGGGCAGTCGCGATAACAACATCCTAACCGCGTGGCGCGACATCGGTGCTCCGGCGTATCTGACTGCGGCACTGCGCCGTGATCTGCATGCCGCGAATGCGTTGATGCCGTCGACGCCACCGGTGGTGACCACGCGGCCGGATGGCGTGTGGGCGAGTTTCACCATGGAATGTCCGGGTGTGGCGCTGCTGGAAGTTCGCGGCGCATGAAGTGACCGCGCTGCGTGGGAGCACTCACGGCTTTCACGCAGCGCGGCTGCTTGGTTTTTTTTCTGGCGGCTGCTTGCCGGTTCTGCTGGTCGCGGCTACGGTCCTCGCGATGACCGACGCGCGACCTGATTTGGGCTCTGGCCACCCATCTGCCGCGTCGGCTTCGTCAGCGCTGCGCCACCTGCGCCGCGAAGTATTAGCGATGCAGGGCTACACGCCCGGCGAGCAGGTGTCGGACTGCGTGAAGCTGAACACCAACGAGTGCCCGTATCCGCCAGCGCCTGGCGTGCTGACAACGCTGAACGACATCGGCGCAGAACGACTGCGCCTGTATCCGAATCCGGTATCACAGAAGTTGCGCGACGTGGCGGCCGCGACCTTCGGCGTCAGTGCTGAACAAGTCTTGGCCGGCAATGGCTCGGACGATTGTCTGACGGTGATTTTCCGCGCATTTCTGCGTGCCGGCGAACGCGTGGCAGTGCCGTGGCCGACCTACGGTCTATACGACACGCTGGCCACGTTGCAGGACGTTGAGATCGTCCACGTCGATTACGTGCGCAGCGCGAATGATTGGACGCTGCCATCGCATTTAGCGCAGCAGGCGGCGAAGCTGCTGATCGTTGCCAATCCGAACAATCCGTCGGCGACGTTAACGCCAGTGGCCGAGCTGCGCCGCCTGGCCGATCAGCACGACGGCATCGTGGTGATCGACGAAGCCTACATCGATTTCGCGCCGGCGGGTTCCAGTGTGCTGCCGTTTCTGGATCAGCATCCGAACCTGATCGTGCTGCGCACGTTTTCCAAAAGCGCGAGTTTAGCCGGCGCGCGTTTGGGCTTGCTGTTCGCGTCGGCCGAACTGATCGCACACCTGATGAAGGTGAAAGACAGCTACAACGTCAACGTGGTCTCGCAGGCGCTGGGCGTCGCGGCGTTGGAAGATCGCGATCATCACCGCGAGCTGGTGCGGCGCGTGGTCGATGAACGCGGGCGTTTGGGCCGGTTGCTGGCCGAGCGCTTTGGGGGGTCGTGGCCGACCAGTCATGGCAAGTTCCTGTTGGTGAAAGTCGGTGCGCGCGCGGGCGAGATCTACACCGCGCTGAAAGCAAAAGGCATCCTGGTGCGGTGGTGGAATCGCGACGTGTTGCGCGATCACCTGCGCATCACAGTCGGCACGCCGGCGCAAACGGATCGGCTGCTGGCGGAACTCTCCGTGATCGTCGATCGCTCATGAGCTATCGCGCGCGCGCGCTGACTATCCTGGGCGCTACTGGCTCGATCGGCGTCAACACGCTGGCCGTCGCGAAGCACCTGGGCATTCCCATCCACGCCATCACCGGACACAGCAAAATCGCGCTGTTGGCGCAGCAAGCACGCGAGTTCCGGCCGGCGTTGGTGGTGGTCAGCGATCCCGCAGCGTATGCCGACATGCAGCGCGAATTGTCGGGCACCGGCATTCGCGTCGCGTGCGGAGCAGAGGCTTTAATCGAAGCCGCCGCCGAGCCCGCAGTCGGCGCCGTGATGACCGCGATCGTCGGCGCGGCCGGACTGCCGGCGACCTTTGCGGCGGTCTGCGCCGGCAAGCGCGTGTGTATCGCCAACAAAGAGCCGCTGGTGATGGCCGGGAACCTGATCATGGCCGCGGCGCGCACCCACGGCGCCGAGATTCTCCCCGTCGACAGCGAGCATTCGGCGATCTTTCAATGCCTAGAAGGTCATCGTGGCCAGAACGGGGCGGAGAGTGACGAAGTCGCAGAACTGCTACTAACCGGATCCGGCGGGCCGTTTCGCACCGTGCATGACCTGCACAACGTCACCCTGGCGCAGGCGCTTAAACATCCGACCTGGTCGATGGGGCCGAAGATCACCATCGATTCGGCGACGCTGATGAACAAAAGTTTGGAAATCATCGAGGCCAGTTGGCTGTTCGGTCTGCCGCCGGAACAAATTCGCGTGCTGATCCATCCGCAAAGCGTGGTGCACAGCATGGTCACGTATGTCGATGGTTCGGTGTTGGCGCAGTTGGGCCGGCCGGACATGCGCGTGCCGATTCAATATGCGCTGACGTTTCCGCGCCATGTTGCCAGTGACCTGAAACCACCGGATTTTACCGCGTTGGGCGCGTTGACCTTCGAAGATCCCGACACCGCGCGTTTCCCCAGCATCAGCATGGCCTACGCCGCGGCGAAAGTCGGTGGCCTGGCGCCGACGGTGATGAACGCCGCCAACGAAATGGCGGTCGCCGCGTTCCTGGCCGGACGCTCGACCTTCCTGGACATCTTCCGCACCGTCGAGCGCGCCCTGACCAACGCGCCAATAATGCCCGCGCCAAGTTTGGATGACATCATCGCTGCCGACCGCGACGTCCGCGCACGCTTGGCGATGTAACATGGCTGACGGCGTAATCCTGGTGGTCGCCAAAACGCCGCTGTTGGAGCGGCTTTCCAGCAGCGATCTGACCCGCCTGGAAGCGAGCGGCGCCGGCGATTTGGATCGTCTGCGCCAGGGCGCGTTCGAGCACAACCAATCGATGGCCGTGGTGCGCGCGCTGCTGAAAAACGAGAACGTTCGCGAACGCCGCGTCGATGACTTGCGCTCGGACGATGGCGTCGATGCCGCCTTAGTCATCACCGTCGGCGGCGACGGCACCGTGTTCACGGCCAACAGCATCTGCTCCAAAGCACCGTTTTTGACGGTGAATTCCGATCCCGGTGGATCGATCGGGTTTTTTACCCGCTGTACCGCCGCAACCGTTGCTGACATTTTCGCAGCGTGGAAGGACGGTCATGGCGTGATCGAGTCGGTGCCGCGCCTGCAAGTAACCATCGACGGTGTGGCTCGGCCGATTCTGAACGACGGCCTGCTGGCTAACGCCAATCCGGCCGCGATGTGCCGGTATGTGGTGGAGGTCGACGACCAGACCGAGCATCAGCGTTCGAGCGGCATGTGGATCGCGACCGCGGCCGGTTCGACGGCCGGCATCGGTAGCGCCGGCGCGTTGCCGATCGAACCGCACATGCCAGCCCTGTTGTGGCGGGTACGCGAACCCTTTCATGGCCATCACCCGCTGCGTCTGCTCGACGGTTGCCAGACGCCGCCGCGGCGGCTGCGCGTGATTCCATCGGTGCCGGGCATGGCGCTGTATTTGGACGGTCCGTACCTGACCGTGCCGTTGGCGCCGGGGCAGGCAGCGGAGTTCGCGCCGTGTCCGCAGCCGCTACCGCTGCTCGTGCTCGGCTGACAGCGATGAAACAGTCAGCGGCGTCCGACCGCGCGCCCCGCTCAGTGAAACCGTGGCTGCGCCGCATGGGGCATGTGTGCTGGCGGAACCTGCGCGGCGCGCTGCTGCTGGAGGACACCGCGCACCGCATCGCGCTTGGCAGCGCGGTCGGCATGTCGGTCGCCTTTCTGCCGATCCTAGGCCAAGTATTGTTGGCGGCGCTGATCGCGCGGGTCGTGCGCGCCAATGTGTTGGCCAGCCTACCGTGGACCTTCATCTCCAATCCGCTGACTACGCTGCCGCTGTTGTATGGCTGTTACCGTATCGGTCGGTGGCTGACGCCGGGCAGGTGGGAATTAGTGTCGTGGGAACGTCTGCACGAACTGCTGCTGCGCGCGCAGGCGCTCGGATGGAGCCACGGGTTCAGCTCGATTTATGCGATATTGAAAGACGTTTATGTGCCGATGTTCGTCGGCGGAATCGTGGTTGGTGCAGTCACGGCGGTGCTGGGTTATGGTGCGATTAGCGCGCTGGTTGGTCGGCTGCAGGCCCGCCGCGATCGGCTGCGGGCCGTCTGGCGCGGCCACGCGGCAAGCCCGTCCGCGCCCGACCATCGCTGCGGACAAAATGGTGCGGAACAAGTCTGAATCAGCATTTACATCAAGAAATCATCCGCTGGTCTGATGCCCGCGTAGGTCACGACATGAAACTCGCCATCATCGGCACTGGCATCAGCGGGATGGTTTGCGCGCATCTGCTGCATCCGCATCACGACCTGACCATCTTCGAAGCGAATGATTATGTCGGCGGCCACACCAATACCGTGAACGTCGCTGCCGATGGCCAAGAACTGGCAGTCGATACCGGTTTCATCGTGTTCAATGATTGGACCTATCCAAACTTCATCGCGCTGCTGAAACGACTGGGCGTCGCCAGCAAACCAACCACCATGAGTTTCAGCGTCCACGACGATGCCAGCGGTCTGGAATATAACGGCACTTCGATCAATCATCTGTTCGCACAGCGGCGAAACCTTTTCCGTCCATCTTTCCATCGCATGTGGCGCGATATTTTGCGTTTCAATCGCGAGGCGAAGGCCCTTCTCGCCACCGACGATCATGTCATCACGCTTGGTGAATATGTCGACCGCATGGGTTTCTCGCGCCAATTCACTGAACATTATCTGATCCCGATGGGCGCCGCAGTTTGGTCGGCACCGCCGGCGCAGATGCGGCAGTTTCCGATTCGCTATTTCGTGCAGTTCTTCGAAAACCACGGTTTTTTAAGCGTTAATCATCGGCCGCAATGGCGGGTGGTCACCGGGGGCAGCAAAACCTATGCGCAAGCATTGATCACGCCGATGCGTCAGCACATTCGCTTGAACACCCCGATCAGCACGGTGCGTCGCTTTCCCGATCACGTGCAACTGACGTTGCCCGACGGTACTGTGGAATCATTCGATCAGGTCATCATCGCCGCCCATGGCGACCAAGCATTGCGGATGCTGGCCGATCCAAGCCAGGATGAGCAGAACATTCTTCGCGCATTTACCTATCAGGCGAATGAAGCGATTCTGCACACGGATATTCGCCAGATGCCGGAACGAAAACTAGCCTGGGCGGCCTGGAACTATCGACTCCCTGAGGGCGGCAGCACCGCATGTTCCGTAACCTATGACATGAACATGCTTCAGGGATTGAAATCGTCACAGGAATTTCTGGTCACGCTAAACCGCGGACACGACATACATGCGAGCAAGATCCTGCGGCGGATTCAGTATCATCATCCAGTGTTCACGGTCGGCGCCGTGGCGGCAAAAAGCCGCCACGCTGCAATCAGCGGCGTCAATCGCACGCATTTCTGCGGCGCCTATTGGGGCTACGGCTTTCACGAAGACGGCGTAAACAGCGCGCTCGCTGTCGGCAAACAGTTTGGTGTTTCGCTTAACGATCAGGTCAAACCTACACATGCCCAAACGGTCGCCCCGGCGCGATGAACGCTCCGCTGCGACTTTCTTGGCAGAATCCGAAAACGAGCCAGACCGGCATAGTCCACTCCGCACTGTACCTCGGCACTGTGCGCCACGTCCGTCTGGCGCCAACCAAACATGCGTTCTCCATGCCATTGTTCATGGTCTATATCGATCTGGACGAACTGGCGCAGGTGTTCGCACTGCATCCGTGGTGGCGACTCGAAAAATCCGCGCCGGCCGCATTCCGGCGGGCGGATTATTACGGCGATGCTTCGCGGCCTTTGGCGGAATGCGTGCGCGATCGGGTGCAGGAATGCACTGGCCGCCGACCAACCGGATCTATCCGGATGCTCACGCATCTGCGCTATCTCGGACACTGCTTCAATCCGGTAACATTTTATTACTGTTTCGATCTTAACGGTAACTTGGATGCGATTGTTTCGCACATCACCAATATTCCGTGGGGCCAGGATCACGCATATGTTCATGATGCCCGGAACACGCCAGGCGAATATTTTCGCCGATTTAAGCTAACCAAAGAATTTCATGTCTCGCCATTCATGGGCATGCAGCAGGACTATGATTGGCGCTTCAGCAATCCATCTGCAGCGCTCGATGTACAGATGAGCAGCCGAGAAAGTGGACGCACCATCTTCCACGCTAATCTGCATCTTACCCGTCGCACCTTGACCCGAACCGCGCTGTCAGCGGTATTGCTGCGCTATCCGGCAATGACTCTGCAAGCAGTCGCCGGCATTCATCTGCATGCGGCAATCCTTTGGCTTAAAGGCACGCCATACCACTCCCCGCCCGACAATAGCAACCATCCGGCCTAAGCCGACGCCCGTATCCATCACACTAAAATCATGAACAACACTATCGTTCCTACCCATGCGCCCATCAGCCTCGCATCGCTGTCACTGCCATCGCGAATCGCAAAAAGCGCGGTAGTCGGTCGCATGCGCCGCATCCAAGCCGGTCGACTGGAAATCATCGACGGCGATGAGCACATTTATTTTGGCCAGCATACCGATGATCTCCCCCGCACCGTCACGATCACCATCCATCAAGCCCGCACCTGGGGCGATACCGCATTCGGCGGCAGTATCGGTGCAGGCGAAGCTTATATGGCCGGGGCTTGGAGCTGTTCCGATCTCGTCGGATTATGTCGCATCCTGGTACGCAATCGCACGGCGATGGGCGCACTCGAAGGCGGCGCGGCGTGGCGGGAACCTTTCCGCCGTTTGGCGCATTGGTGGCATCGCAATTCCAAAGAAGGCAGCCGTAAAAATATCGCCGCGCACTATGATATCGGCAATGAACTATTCGCTTTGTTCCTTGATCCCACCTTAATGTATTCCAGCGCTTATTTTCCGACAGCGCAGGCGACTTTGGAAGAAGCCGCCGTCGCGAAAGTCGATCGTCTGTGCAATGTACTGAACCTACAGCCAACCGATCATTTGCTCGAAATTGGCACTGGATGGGGCGGTTTCGCGATCCACGCCGCGCGCACCTATGGTTGCCGAGTCACCACCACCACCATTTCGCAGCGGCAGTTTGATCTAGCGACCGAACGCGTCCATGCCGCCGGACTGCAAGATCGCATCACCATCCTGAAGCGTGATTATCGAGAACTTAACGGCACCTATGATAAGTTGGTTTCGATCGAAATGATTGAAGCCGTCGGCCATCAGTATTATGGAACATTCTTCGATACCTGTTCGAAGCTCTTGAAACCCGATGGCCTGATGGCACTGCAATGCATCACCATTTCCGACCAGATCTACCATCAAGCATTGAAGACCGTTGATTTCATTCAGAAGCACATCTTTCCCGGCAGTTGCATCCCGTCATTGACCGCGCTCAGCCGCGCTATGACCAAGGCCAGCGATCTGCGCGTGCTTACCATCGACGACATCACGCCTCATTATGGACGCACGTTGGATTTGTGGCGCGAACGTTTCCTGGGCAAACTTGATCACGTACGTTCGCTCGGCTATAATGATGAATTCATTCGTCTGTGGGAATTCTATCTGGCGTACTGCGCTGGTGGATTCTACGAACGTTCGATCGGTTGCGTGCAAATGGCGATTGCCAAGCCGGGCTGGCGCCCGGTGGAGCAACACGCATGGGCCTGATGAACAATCCGCGCTGCCGTTGGCGCTGGTATCCACTGATACAATTGGCGATCTTCCAATTGGGTTGGTGGGTGTGCGTTCTGGGTGCAGCCAAGAATTTTCCGTTAGCCGGTCCACTTTATGTCGCCGCAGCCGTCGCATTGCATTTGTCGATGATGCGCTCTCTTGCCAGTGAATGTCTATTGTTAGCCAGTGCGGCCATTATCGGATTCGCGGCCGACACCGTATTGGCATATACCGGACTGATTGGATTCCATGATTCGAATGTGCTGTCCCCGCTATGGATGATCGGATTGTGGATATTGTTTGCGTCCGTGCTGCGCACGAGTTGCTCATGGTTGCTGGGGCACGGCGTGCTGGGCGCGGTGTTAGGCGCGATCAGCGGACCGATCGCGTACTACGGTGGAGTGACGCTCGGAGCCCTGACTTTCCCGCATGGCCTGAGCGCCGGACTCATTGCAGTAACGTTGGAATGGGCCATCGCCCTGCCGATTCTGATCACCATTGCCGGCACTATCGACCGTCGCCACATCGTTAGTGGGGTCCCAAACCATGTCTGATCCGTGGCTATTCACCCTGATCGCACTGGCTGGCTTGTCGGTGTTTTTCGTACTGTTGTGGTTGATCGAACTCAAAACTTTAGACGCGAGTCTCGTCGATGCCGGATGGGCATTCGGAATCGGTGCCGCCGGCATCCTGTTCCTCTTGGTTGGCGATGGTGATTCCACGCGACGTTTGGTTGCCGGAATTTTAGTCGGGGTTTGGTCGGCGCGACTCACGTGGCATCTGGTTAGCGATCGCGTGATTGGCAAACCGGAAGACGGCCGATATCGAGCGCTGCGTGCGCACTGGGGGAAACATGCGCATCGCAACTTCTTTGCTTTCTTTCAAGCCCAGGCGCTGCTCGCGACGTTCTTTGCAGTGCCGCTGCTGATCCTCGCCTATGATGGCAAACCTTTCGGCTGCGTCACCGATTATATCGGCATCGGCATCTGGTTGGTGGCAATCATCGGCGAAGGCATTGCAGATCATCAATTGGCGCGTTGGCGCGCTAATCCGGAACACCAAGGTATTACCTGCCGTGCCGGTCTGTGGCGGTATTCACGCCATCCGAACTACTTCTTCGAATGGCTGCTTTGGTTCAGTTATGTGTTCTTGGCGCTCGGCAGTTCGTTCTGGTGGGCAAGCCTCATTGTTCCAGCGTTGTTACTATTCTTGCTCTTAAAAGTTACCGGTATTCCCTACACCGAGATGCGTGCGCTCAAAAGCCGTGGTGATGATTATCGCGCCTATCAACGCACCACTTCGGCATTTTTCCCCTGGTTTCCCCGAACCGATCCGCTGCTTGCTGATCCCTCTATGAAAGCGGCAATCCCATGAGTCTTGGCATCGATCTCGCAGAACGCGGCTACATACCTGATTCGCTTACCCGCATGGGGATTCGTAGATTGCTGCGGCAACGCTTAGATTCCGATACTGGTGATCCGGAACATGAGCGTGAACAACTAGAGCGATTCGTGACCGAATCCAAAGCCAGTCCGATTGCATTGCATACCGACAAGGCAAATGAACAGCATTACGAAGTTCCCGCGGGCTTCTATCAGCTAAGCCTGGGTAAACGTCTGAAATATAGTTCATGCCTGTGGACCGAAGGCGTCACCACGCTGGATCAGGCAGAGGAAGTCATGCTAGGCCTCACTTGCCATCGCGCCGAATTGGTCGATGGGCAAGAGATTCTTGAAATCGGCTGCGGCTGGGGCTCATTAACTTTGTGGATGGCAGAGCGCTATCCGAACTCGCGTATCACGGCCGTATCGAACTCGCATTCACAGCGCGAGTTCATCATGGGCCAAGCCAAAGCGCGCGGCTTCGGCAATGTTGAAGTCATTACCACCAACATAGCCGACTTCGATACGCCGCGACGTTTTGATCGCGTGGTGTCGGTGGAATGCTTTGAGCATTTGCGCAATTATCAGGAACTATTTCGCCGCATCGCTGGGTGGATGAAAAACGATGCGCGGATGTTCGTGCACATTTTTACCCATGCGCGCATCGGTTATCCGTTTGAGGTTGAGGGCGATGACAATTGGTTGGGCCGTCATTTTTTCACCGGCGGGCAGATGCCGGCCGATTCGCAGTTCTTGTATTTCCAGGATGATCTCGCGATCGAACGGCATTGGCGCGTGAACGGCACGCATTACGGCCGCACCGCACGCGCTTGGCTCGATAATCTGGATCGCAACCGCCGTGCGGCGATTGCGCTATTCGCAAAGGATCGCGGCGAACGTGAGGCGAAAATCATGGTTGAACGTTGGCGTATATTTTTCATGTCCTGTGAAGAACTTTGGAACTTCCGTCGCGGTACAGAATGGCTGGTCAGTCACTATCGCTTTCATAAACAGAGCCGTTCAGCCCAGCAGGCCAAGCCGTGATCGTCTTGCGCTTGGGTTTGCTTATCGCCGTGATTGTCCTGATTGCCGGTAGTATCCACGCTGCGCAGACCCAGGGCCTTGGCGATGGCTTAGCACAAATCTGGAATCAGCGGTGGGGTGCGGCGACCCTGATTGATCTGTACGTTGGCCTGAGCATCGCGGCGGTATGGATGTGGCAGATTGAACGGCGTCGGTGGTCGTTGGCTATTTGGTACGTGGCGTTGGCCGGACTAGGCAACATGGCCCTTGCTGCCTATGTGCTGGTGCGTGCGCTGCGCAGCAGCAGCGTGCGCGCGTGCTTCACCGAACGATTCTGATTGCAGGTCTGACGCTGTCCGGTGTGAGCGGCCTTAGCGCGTATGCACTGGGCGTGCTACCATTGAGTGCTTTGCTCCTGGCGGCGCCACTTGCCGGAATGGCTTTGCTGCCGTGGTCGTCACCATGGATTGCGCTGATCGGATTCGTCGTTGCGACAGCCTTCGCACTATGGATTCCGCTGTTGCCCGGTGCTGAATTACGCACGCGCTATCATGGGCAACTCTCACCCGGAATCGTTGCGCTGCGGTTCTGGGGATTTATTGGCGTATCCTTAATGTCAGCCGCACTCGCGTTGCGAATCGGCGCCATGATTCCGATCTGGTGGTTAAACATCCCGGTGGCCATCGGAATATTTGTGATCGGACTCTTGGCCGCCAGCCCCCTGGGCATGCTCTATCTTCCACAACATTCCGACGCCGACGCTATCGGCGTGGCGGCTGAAACGGTGCGTGAGGATTTGGTTATCGCTGGGGCTGATGGCGTGCGACTCCATGCCCGAATGTATGTTCCACGTGATCGGGAATGGCATGGCCTGATCGTGTTCAGCCACGGTTTCGGTGGTTGGAAAGAAGCGTTCCTGAATCATCTGCATTTGTTCAATCGCGCAGGCTGGGCGGTGCTAGCCTATGATCTGCGCGGCTGCGGACGTTCATCGCCATCGGCATGCAGCTATGGCGCGAGAGAAACCGAGGACCTGTTGGCCGTATGGTATGAAGCGAAACTGCGCGCTGCCGGCCGTCCTATGGTTGCTTACGGGGTCAGTTTGGGCGGCAGTATTACCCGCCTTGCGGCAGCGCGATTGGATGGGTGCCGCGCAGTGATATTGGAAAGTCCATTCACAGACCTTGGACAAATGATCGGCACGTTGAACTGGCCGACACGAATGCTGGCGGTGAAGCTACCATTCATCGGTTTGGGCTGGGATCCGCGCGCTATCCGGCCGATCGACGCACCGACCCCCGATGCGCCAACGCTGGTCGGATGGGTCGTGACGGATCGCACCATTCCGGCAGAACAATCCGCAGCAGTGGCGGCACAATTGAGCGCGCAGGTAGTGACGTTGCCCACGGGCGAACACCTGGACATGATCGTCGCGCCGGCTTGGCGGTGGGCGGTGGTTGAAAACCTGAATCGCGCTGCCGGAATGCCGCCGCCAAGGGCTGAAGACGTTGGCGAGCACGATCTGCTTATGCGTTATTCAGGGTCATTCTGACACGTCCCCTCGGGCGGTGCGCACGCTGAGAATTCACCTTTTGTCTATGATTTCCTGTAGTTTTCCGGCGTATCGCACTGCCGCAACCAGAGCGACGAGGTTGGCATGCGCGATGCTTCGACGTGCCTCGGAACTCCACCATGGTCGCCCGCTCTATCCTCATTGCTGACGACGATCGCCTACTGCGTGAATCCATTAGCGAGGCGCTGAGCGACCTGGGCTGCATCGCTCGTCAGGCCGGCAATGGCCAGGAAGCGATGGCGATGCTTGAACATGCGCGCTGCGATTTGCTGCTGTCCGACATCGACATGCCGGACATGACCGGGTTCCAATTGGGCGCGTGGGCGCAGGCACAACACCGAACCGACAAACTGGTGTTGATGAGCGCGCGTGCTGACGGGCCATTGGGCCAGGCCGCCCGCGATCTTGGCGCCATAACATTGTTGTCGAAGCCGGTGCAGATCCGGCACATCACGTCGCTATTCCATTCTATCTTCGACTGAACCTCTTTTTTACTTCATCCACTTTCTTCTTTCATCTTTTTCATAAGGCATTGCATCATGGGCAAAATCATCGGCATCGATCTGGGCACCACCAACTCCTGTGTTTCCGTCATGGAAGGCGGTGAGCCGGTAGTGATCGCCAACCAGGAAGGCGGCCGCACCACGCCATCGGTGGTTGGTTTCCTCGACAATGGCGATCGCCATATCGGTCAGATGGCGCGCAATCAGGCCATCACCAATCCGGAAAACACCATTTCCTCGATCAAGCGCTTTATGGGCCGTCGCCATAGTGAAGTCGGTTCGGAAGAGAAGTTGGTGCCGTACAAAGTGGTCGGCGGTGAACAGGAACTGGTCAAAGTTGATATTCGCGGCAAGCAATACACTCCGCCGGAAATTTCGGCGATGGTGCTGCAATATTTGAAGAAAGCGGCCGAAGATTATCTTGGCGAAACCGTCAGCGAAGCCGTCATCACCGTACCGGCGTATTTCAACGACGCACAGCGCCAAGCGACAAAAGACGCCGGGAAGATCGCCGGATTAAATGTCCGCCGCATCATCAATGAACCGACTGCCGCTGCGCTCGCTTATCACCTTGATAAGGGCAAGAGCGGCAAGATCGCCATTTTCGACCTGGGTGGCGGCACGTTCGACGTCTCGATTTTGGAAGTTGGCGATGGCGTCGTCGAAGTGCTGGCTACCAACGGCGACACGCATTTGGGCGGTGACGATTTCGACGACGCGGTGATCAATTGGCTAGGCGATACGTTTGCGAAGGAAAACGGCGGACTCGATCTGCGCAAAGATAAGATGGCGTTACAGCGCCTGAAAGAAGCTGCGGAAAAGGCTAAGAAAGAACTGTCACAGGTTACCAGTGCGTCGATCTCGCTGCCGTTTATCACCATGGTCGCTGGCCAACCGAAACATCTGAATACCAGCCTAACCCGCGCCAATTTCGAGAATCTGACCAAGGCCCTGATCGAACGTTGCCGCAAGCCGTGCGAATCGTGCCTGAAGGATGCGAAACTGTCGATCACTGACGTCACCGAAGTGGTGCTGGTCGGCGGTTCGACGCGTATGCCGTGCGCGCAGGCGATAGCGAAAGAGATCTTCGGCAAAGCGCCGAAGATGAATGTGAATCCCGACGAAGTGGTCGCGGTCGGCGCGGCCGTACAGGGCGGCGTTTTAACCGGCGAAGTGAAAGATGTGCTGTTGTTGGATGTGACGCCGCTATCGCTCGGTATCGAAACCGAAGGCGGCATCATGACCGTGCTAATCGAACGCAACACCACCATCCCGACCAGCAAATCGCAGGTATTTTCAACTGCGGCAAACAATCAGCCGGCGGTTGACCTGAAGATCTTTCAGGGTGAACGGAAAATGGCGCACGACAACCGGCTGCTTGGCCAATTCACGCTTGACGGTATCCCGCCGGCTCCGCGCGGTATGCCGCAGGTTGAAGTAACGTTCTCGCTCGACGCTAACGGCATTCTGGAAGTGAAGGCGAAGGACAAGACCACCGGCAAAGAACAGAAAATCTCAGTGCAGGGTTCATCCGGTTTGGCTAAGGATGAAATCGAGCGCATGGTCGAAGAGGCGAAAGCCAATGCCGACGCCGACGCAAAGAAGGAAACGCTGGCCAAGGCCCGCAACCAAGCTGAACAGCTGGCGCACCAGACGCGCGAATTGCTCACTGAACACAAAGACCAACTACAAGGCAGCGAAGAAGCCGACATCACCGCCGCGATCGACGTAGTTGAAAAAGCCAAAGCCGGCGACGACATCGCGGTGATCGAAACCGCCGCTAAGGCCCTGGAAGCTGCGGCCAGCGGTTTCGGCAAGCGCGTCCACGAAGCGACCATGAACAAACAGCAGGCCGCCAGTGCTGCTGCCGGCGCCGGGGCCAGCAATGGCGCTGGTCCGCAGGCGAATGACGCCGGTGGCTCCAGCGGCAAAGACGACAACATCAAAGACGCTGATTTCACTGTGCAGAAATAACCGACCTCAACCCTTCATTCATCTCGCATCTAACCTTTACCCAAGGAATCCTGATTCATGTCCAAAACCGCCATCAAGCCCATCGGTTCGCACGTTATCGTGCAGCGCGCCAGCGCCGCGACCAAGTCCACCGGTGGCATCGTGCTGCCGGAAAACACTAAGGATAAGCCGAAGGAAGGCGTCGTGATCGCCATTGGTAACGGCAAAGTGATGGAAGACGGCAAGCGTCAGGCGCTGCAATTGAAGCCCGGCGACCGCGTGCTGTTTTCCAGCTATGCCGGCACCGAAGTCAAAGTGCAGGGTGAAGAATTCCTGGTGATGGAAGAGACGGACATTTTCGCCGTCATCGCCTAAGCCAGCCGCTTTTTCTGTCGGACTGCGCGACCCCGAACCAGGATTGGTTCGGGGTCTTTTTTTAGCGACCGGCGCCGGCTTTCGCGCCTTTGGCGAAGGCCGCCAATTCCCCCATCGAACGCATCACGAACAGATTGTCGCGCTGCGGCAACCCGAGGCGGTCAAGCGCACAGCCGCCCAAGGCCAAGGCGCGCGGCGCCACCGCATCAGCAAGCTGCACGATCTCGGCCGCCAAACCCGGCGTGGCCGGGGCGCAATGGGCGCGCCAAACCAGCGCCGGCTTGTGCTTGGCCACCGCCGCCAGGACCACCGCCGCGGGCGTGTTGGCACCCAAATTCAAAGTCCGCCAGCCGCCTTCGGCCAACGTCGCGGAAGCCATCAGGGTCGAGATCATGTAGGGATCGCCACCGCCGGTGCCGCCCAACGCCAATGGCGCGCGCGGCGGCGCTTCGGGCAGCAGTGCAATCAGACGCTGTAGCAGTGACAACACGATCTCGGTCGCGAGGTGCTCGACCGTAATGCCTTGGTCGCCGTGCTGCCACAGCACCCCGATACGCGTCATCGCCAGACGCAGCGGGCCGTCGCACAGCTCGGTAATGGTTCGCCCGGAAAGGTAGGCAGTGACCACCAGGTCGCGTGCACGGACCCCATCATTGGCGACCAACGCGTCATGGACGGCGTCATCCAGACTGTGATTGAGCGCACGCTCAGAATTCGCAGCCACGCCAAGCGCGCTCGGTTCCAGCACCGGGTGATGGCCAGCTCGGATAAAGCGTACGGCTTCGGTGATCGGGATTCGGCGATGGCCGCCCATGGTCCGGACTACGTTCATGCGACCGTCATCGATCCAACGTTTGATGGTGGATTCACCGACGCCAATCATGGTGGCGAGGTCTTTGGGCGAGATGTGGCGGCTTAGCATGATGGACGTTTTACTTCCAGGCCAAACCTACGAATGCATCGTCACGCTGGTTTTAACCGGATTATCGACATTTACGCCAAAGCATAAAATAGCCGAAAACATCGGTGATGACTGTTATGAACGTTTATGATCGCCGTCCGAAACCCACGCTTCACGCTCAGGAATGCCGCATGACGCAAGCGCCGATCACCGATCACGAGCTGCTCGCGCGCGTTGGCGCGACCGCTGACCGCAGCGCATTTGTGCAGCTGTACGACCGCCACGCGCCTGCGGTGTGGGCGCTGTGCCTGCCCTTGGCCGGGCAGCATCAGCCGGCTACGCAGCAGGCCGAAACTTTACTCACGGAAGTGTTCACGCGTCTCTGGCAGCAGGCGTTCACCATCACCAACGATTGCCGCACGGCGCTGTTGAGCGATGCGGTGCGACTGACGCGCGGCAACGTGCCGCCGCCAACAGCCATCAACCGGAGCGCAGGGCGCGGTTGAAGTCGCCGCGCTGGGTGCCTCGATTCAATCTGTGCTGTCGCTGATAACGGCAGGCGCAGAAGCCGCGGGCGCAACTGGCGCAGCAAGTCGAAGACTTAGCCACAGTTTGTTGATGGTCACGCGCACCGCCTGTGCGCGCAGATTTTCAACGCCGTAATCGAACCCAATGCTCGCGACGGCAGGCGGTGCAGCGGCGACTCCGTCCAAACGGTAATCGTAGAACGCCCATTGCCGGCCATCGGTAATTGCGGTGCGGCTGGGCGCGCCGAGCACGGCTTCCAAACTGATCCGCGCCGTACGCGCCAGCGTCGCAGCATCGAGCACGGCATCAGGCCGAAAATCCGCTTCCACCGCGCGCGCCGTGGTGTCAACGCGGCCGTGACCAAGTGACTTCAGCATCGCCACCGCAGTGGCGCGATCGAGGACGCGATCGACTTGCGCAGGGAATGTAACCGCGGTCACGCGACCGTCGCGCACCTCGATGTCGAAAGTCAGTTCTTTGCCATCGTCGGGTACGACATCGCCGTCAGCCAAGACGCGGCGAAAACACCAGGTCAGGCGCTCGCCGCCATCGTGCGCGGTTACCTGCGACGGCGGCGCGCCGATCAGTGCCTCGGGATCATCGCGTTTAAGTTTCGGGGTGCGAAACTGCAGCGACAAGCGCGCGCCGGCCGGCACCGTGATCTGCGCGTCGAAGTCCTGCATCTGCCGATACACCGCATAAAGCCGTAGATAGACGCAGCCGCCAAGGCCGAGCAGCAGCGTTCCCATCAGCAACATTCCAAGTATCCACGAACGCAGGACGGGCGGATTCAACGGCATATCCATTTCAGTCGTGCCCGCGCATCACGGCCTCAGTGCGCGGCCGGATCCGCCGGCTGTCCGCCGGATTTTTGCGATGCTTCCGCCTTAGGCGCTGCTTCTGCCTTCGGCACAAAACGCGTCAGCGGCCACCACCCAACCAAGCGGCGCAGGGCGAACCCCGCCTGCGCATTGGCCAATTTCGCACGCACCAGATTCGCCTCGGCATCGAACTGCGCCGCGGTCGCGTCGGCCTGATCCAGCGCGGTCGCCAGACCCTGCTTAAACTTCGCCGCGACTTCGCGGGCGTTAATGCCGGCGACGCGCACCGCGACTTCGGCTTGGGCCACGCCGGCTTCGGCGGATGACAATTGTCCCTGTGCGGTGGCAAGATCGCGCACCACGCCGCGGCGCGCGGCCAGGATCTGTGCCGAGGCTTCGCGCGCCTGCGCGTCGAAGCCCGCGACCCGCGCTTCGCGCCCACCGCCGTCATACAGGGTCCAATCCGCGGTCAGCGCCACGCGCCATTCCGGTGCCTGTTCGGACACGTTCGGAGCATTGAGGTCGCGATCGAGGTAGCTGCCGCGCACACCAATCTGCGGCACAATGCCCAACGCCTGCGATTTCGCCTGCAGCGCGGTCACATCGCGGCGCATACCGAGCGACTTCAGATCGGCGCGCTCGGCATAGGCCAGTTCGATCAGTCGCGGCAGCTCACCCTGCGGCAATTCCGCCGGCCCTGGCAGCGCCAACGGCTGCGAGTCGAGCGACTGCACCAGCAAATCAGCCAACGCCAATCGCGACGTGGCCACGGCCTGCGCCGCCTGAATTAGGGTCAGGTTGGCATTGGCCACTTCGAGTTCACTGCGGGTCGCATCGTTATTGCTGGCCAGGCCGGCGCGCACGCGCGCGCGCGCGTCCGAAAGTACCTGCTCGGCCACCGTCTTGCGCTTGATCGCGGCGGTGCGCGTGGCTTCGAATGCGAGCACGTCGAGGAATCCGGTAACGGTGCGAAAGCCCAGATCGCGTTGCAGCTCGGCCGAATCCAGTTGCTGCGCTTCCAGGTTTTTGCCGCCGGCAGTGACCAGCGGAAACGCGCTGGCGTTGAACAGCGCCAAGCTGAGGGCCGCTTCACCGGTGGTGGCTTCGTTCGAGCGCGAGCCGTAGGGATCGTGCGATACCGAACTGCTCGATGCACTGCCGCTAAGCGTCAGCGACGGCAAAATCAGCGCATACGCTTCGCGCCGTTTGGCCACCGCCGCGTCGATGCGGGCGCGCGCGATGACCGAGACTTCGTTGCGCTTAAAAGCCAAGGCGAGGGCATCGGTAAGATCTAACGCTTGGCCTTCTGACGCTGCGGCCGGCACCGCAGCAGCCGGCACAGCAGCATCCGGCACAGGCACGTCCTCGGCCGCCACGGCCACGGCCAAGGACCACAGCACCCCGAACACAAACCAACGGGGCGACGGAAATCGGATAGTCATGGTGCAAGGCGTCCTGAGCGTTGGCGTTCGTCGGCAACATGGTCGCTGTCGGCGATCCGCGCGTCGTGTTCGAGGCGGTCGAGTTCACGGGCGATGGCGCCCGGCGGGCGAGTGAAGCGGGCCAGCAACAGGTACAAGACCGGCGTCACCACCAGGGTCAGCGTGGTGGCAAACGTCAGGCCGCCGATCACTACCCACCCAATCGCGTTCAGGCCTTCGGCCCCGGCGCCGGTGGCGACCGCCAACGGCACCGCGCCGGCCACGGTCGCGATCGAGGTCATCAGGATCGGCCGCAGTCGCACGCGCGCCGACTGCGCGATCGCATCCTCGATCGCTAGGCCGCGGTCGCGTAATTGGTTCGCGAACTCGACCAGCAAAATGCCATTTTTCGCCATCAATCCGATCAGCATCACCAAACCGATCTGCGCATAAATGGTGTACGGACTGCCGCTCAGACGCAGCGCCGCAAAGCCGCCAAAGGCCGCCAACGGCACCCCGGCCAAAATAATAAGCGGATGGATCCAGCTCTCGAACTGGGCCGCCAACACCAGGAACACGATCAGGATCGCGAAGCCAAACAGCAGGCCTTGGCCGCCAGTGGCGTCCTTAAATTCACGCGCCTGACCGGTGTAGGTGAAGCGCGCATTCGCCGGCAATTCACGCTTTGCCACGCCTTCCAAATAGGCCAGCGCTTCGCCCAACGCATAGCCGGTGTCGGGCTTGGCGGTCACCGTCACTGCGGCTTGGCGGTCGATGCGCTTCAGCTCTTTTGGCGCGCCGATTTCGCTGGCCGTCAACACGCTTGAGAGCGGCACCAGTTCGCCGCTGCGCGAGGAACGCACATACACGCGCTGCAGATAATCCGGCGTCGCACGTTCCTCCGGCGGCGCCGACAGCACCACGTCATAAGACTCGCCGCGGTCTTCATAGGTGGTGGTCTTCGGTTCACCCAACAGCGCGTTGAGCGCCTCGCCGACATCCTGCGCCGTCAGGCCATAGCGCGCGGCGCGATCGCGATCGACGCGGATCTGCAACTGGGGTTTAGTCAGGTCGCTGTCGTCGCGCAGTAGCAGCAATTTTGGATTGTCGCGCTTGGCGACCTCGACCACTTTTTTTGCCCAACTGATGGCGGTGGCGTAGTCGTCGGCCTGCAACACGAACTGCACCGGCTGATTGAAATCCCTCAGACCGAAACTGGGCCGACTAAACGGCGACGCGCGCGCGCCCGGAACCGCGGTCAGTTTGCCCGCCAGCTGCGTCACTAACGTTTGCTGGCTGAGCGTGCGTTCCGCCCACGGCCGCAGCCGCGCGATCACGAATGCTGAGTTCACCGTGCCGACCGCGCCGAACGCCGGCAGCACCACGATCACGCGCGACACCGGGCCGCCGGGGCCGGCATACGGCGCCAGGATCTGCGCGACTTCATTCAAGCGCGCGCGCGTGTCGGCCAGGGTCGCCCCCTGCGGCGTTTCCACCTGCACGAACACCGCGCCCTGGTCCTCGATCACCTGCGCATTCGGTGTCGCCGCGATCAGCCACACCGCGCCCGCCGTGACCAGCACCGCCACACCCAACACCAGCAATCGCCGCGGCAACAGCCGCGCCAGGATCCAGGCATAAGCGCGGTCGATGGCGTCCAAAACCCCGCCGGCAAAGCGCGCGAACACGCCCGGATTTCCACCAATACGAATCAGCTTCGAGGTCAACATCGGGGTCCAGGTCAGCGCCACAAAACCCGAGAATGCCACCGTCGCGGCGATCGTCACCGCGAACTCGCGAAACAGCCGGCCCTGATTGCCGCTCATAAACGACAGCGGGATGAACACCGCCACCAGCACCAAGGTGGTCGCAATCACGGCGAACGCGACTTCGGTGGTGCCGGTGCGCGCGGCCAGCAATCGTGGCTCGCGGGCCTCGTGCCGGCGGAACGCGTTTTCGAGCACCACGATCGCGTCGTCGACCACCAGCCCGATTGCCAATACCAACGCCAACAAAGTCAGGTTGTTGATCGAGAACCCGAACAGCGCCATCACTAGGCCGGCTGCGGTTAGCGACACCGGTATGGCCAAGGTTGGAATCAACGTCGCGGTCCACGAACGCAGGAAGAACACGATCACCGCGATCACCAACAGAACGGCAATCACCAGTGTTTTCAGCACTTCATGGATCGACGCGGCGATGAACACCGATTCGTCGTACGGATATTGGACGCTGATGTCCGACGGCAGTGTCGGCTCGATCTTCGCCATCGCCGCGCGTACGCCTTCGACCACCGACAAGGTGTTGGCGGTCGATTGCCGGATGATGGTCAGACCGATCGCCGACTTCAGGTTCAGCCCGGATCCGTCGGCCGCGTCTTCGCCCAACAGCAATTCATTGCGGTAATCCAACGCGCCTTGTTCGACGCGTGCGACCTCGCCCAAACGAATCTGGCTGCGGCCGTCATCGCGCACGATCAACGCCGCGAACTGTTCCGGCCGCGACAGGCGCGTGGTCGCGCGCACCGACAACTCGCGCGTCTGCGATTCGATGCGGCCCGCCGGCAGTTCCAGATTTTCAACCTGTAATCGCCGCGCGATGTCGACCGCGGTGACGCCACGCGCCGCCATCGCACGGGTGTCTAACCAAATCCGCATCGCGTAACGCCGCTCGCCGGAAATACCGACGCGCGCGACCCCGGGCACCACCGATAAGGCATCGACCAAATTGCGCCGCGCCCAGTCGGTCATCTCCAAACGATCGCGCGTGGAATTCAGCCCAATCCACAACACCGGGGTGTCGCTGGACGAGGCCTTCTGCACCACCGGATCGTCAATGCCTGCGGGCAACTGTTTGCGAATCCGACCCAACTGATCGCGCACATCGGCGGCCGCGAATTCGATCTGACGGTCGAGGGCAAATTCAATGTCGATGCGCGAACTGCCGTCGCTGCTGGTGCTGATCACGGTGCGAATGCCTTCGATGCCGCTGATCGCACTTTCGATGCGTTTGGTCACGTCGGTTTCGACCACCGCCGCGGCCGCGCCGGTATAGGTGGTATTGACCGAGACCTTCGGCGGATCGATGTCCGGATACTGACGCACCGGCAAACGCAGCAGCGCGGCCACGCCCAACACCACCAACAACAGATTGATGACGGTGGCAAAAACCGGCCGGGTGATGGCGAGATTCCAGAGCGCCACGCGTCAGCCTTTCGGCTTATCGACAGCGGCCGGTGCGGCCGTCGGCGTCGGCGTTGCTGGCGTTGCTGGAGCTTCGAGCGGCTTCGGCGTCACCATCTGCCCATCACGTAAAAACTGCGTGCCCTGCACCACCACCTGCGCGTCCGCGTTGAGGCCGTCGAGAACCTCAACCCGCCCGCGCGTGCGTGTGCCCAACTTCACCACCTGCCGCTTCACCACGCTACCGGGCTTGGTGTCAGCGCCTGCGGCGCCCGGGCCGTCAGCGCCCGCAGCAACGATCACGAACACCGCCGCGGTTGGGCCTTGCAGCACCACCGCTTCTTCAGGCACCGTCAGCGCATCGGGCACCGCCTCCAGCACCACCTCGACATCCACGCTCATACCCGGCTGCAAACGTCCGTCGGCGTTCGGCACCGTCGCATAGGCCAGCACGGTGCGCGACGCGGTGTCGACGGTCGCGTCGATCGCCGTGACGGTGCCGGTGATAATGCGGCCCGGCAACGCCGACGTGCGCGCGCGCACCGCTTGCCCTGGCGCCAGGCGCTCCAGATCGCGCTCGCCCAAACTGAACTCGATCTTCAAGGACTCGACCGAGGCCAAGCTGGCGATCGGCGTCCCGGCGGCGACCAGCGCGCCGACACTTATCCGGCGCAATCCGATGCGCCCGGCGAACGGCGCCAGGATGCGACGATCGTCTAAGCGCGCCTGCGCCGCCGCCAATCGCGCGGCGGCAGCGGCCATATTCGCTTCGGCTTCCTGCATCTGCAAATCGCTGACCACGCCTTCGGACACCAACGGCTGCTGCTTGTCGCGCTGCACCGTCGCGATGTGCAATGCCGCGTCGGCCTCACGCACCGCGGCAGTGGTTTCGGCCAGATCCAGTTCAGCGATCAGCGTGCCGGCGACGATGGTTGCGCCTTCGGTGAACGGCAGCTTGGTCACGATGCCACCGGCCTTAGTCGCCAGCACCACCTGATCGAGCGCGGCCACGGTGCCCAACGCCGACGCCGTACGCTCAACCGTGCCGCGCTGCACCATGGCCACGATGGGCGACGCCAGCGGCGCGGCTTTTGGGGCGTTGGCGTTCGCAGCACTGCCGCAGCCCGTGCTCAGCATCAGCGCCGTGGTCAGCAGAACGGCGGCGCTCGCTGCGATCACATCCGAACGTTTCAACGACAACGCGGCGGTCATGGAAACTCCCTCTGCATGCGTAGGAATATGTTCATGCGGCAAATCCCGGCTCAATCGCCGATTTTTCAGCCGCTTTAGGGCCCAGGATGCCCATGGTCGAGCGCCCAATCGGCGCCACAAAAAACGTCATGCGCCCAAGCTTCATACTGTGCGCAACAATTCCGACGGCTTAGCGCTGAAAACTCTACGACACGCGGCCAATCCGGTCAGCACGCAGGCGACCATCACCGCCACCGCCAACCATGTCAGCGTCGACCACGGCACCGCCAGCGCGATGTGATTAGGACGGGTGATCGCGAGGTCGACCAGCAGCACCGACAGCGCGAGGCCAAGCACCGCACTGAGTCCGCCGAGCGCCGCGAACTCGACCGTCAATGAGAGCGCCAAGGTGGCCGGGGTCGCGCCGATGGTTTTCAGCAGCACTGCGTCTTCGCGTCGTGCGCGCGCGGTCGCAAAGCCAAGGCCCAACAGTCCGGCCAAACCCGCCGCCAGCGCGAACAGACCCATCACCCGCACCGCGTTCAGGATCTGACCCACCACCACCTGCACGCGCACGGCGGCTTCTTCGACATCGAACACGGTCAAGTTTGGGAAGCGCGCGGCGAGGCTCGCCTGCACCGCGGCTTTCCTGCCTTTCGGCAATTGCATCACCGCGGCGATCAGGATCTGCGGCGCGTTTTCCAATAAGTGCGGACTGAGCAGCACAAAAAAGTTCGGCTTCATCCCGACCCACCGCACCGCGCGCAGACTGGTGATAATGGCGCTGATCGGCACGCCCTGCACATCGAACGTGATCACATCGCCCAAGCGCACGCCCAAGCGCTCGGCAAAGTTTTCTTCGACTGAGGCTTCGTCGCGGGTCGGATCCAGCCAACGCCCGGCGACGATGCGTTCATCGCTGCCCAGTTCATCGCGATAGCTGAGGTTCTGTTCGCGGGTGCGGAAAAAGCGGTCGCGTTCCTGCTCGCGCGTCAGCACGGCAGTTTCTGTGACCGGCTTCGGCGGCACAAATCGCGCACTGATCATCGGGCTAATGATCGGTTCGCGCGTACTGCCGGCGGCGGCAAGAAGCGCGCGAAATTCCTCGCGCTGATCCGCTTGCAGATCGAGCACGAACAAACTGGGCCGCGCGTCCGCGGTGCCGGGATCCAATTCATGTTCCAAACTAGCGCGATACGTGGCCAAGGTGCCAAACAGCAACGCCGACAACCCGATCGCAACGACCGATCCCACCGGGCGGAATCCCGCGCGGGTCAGATTCGCCAAGCCATGACGCGCACCGAACGCCGGCATCAGGACGCGCAGCCATGCCAGCGCCGGCAGCGCAATCCGAGCGATCAACGCCAACGCGATGCCGCCAACGATCACACCCGCCGCGATGCCGCCGCCGACCGGGTAGGAACGCGCCTCGATCACCGCAACCACGGTGAAAACCGCGGCGATCACGCTCGCCGCGGCCAACGCCGGCCAGGTGCGCGGCGCGCCCAAGCCCTCGCCGCGGAACACCGCCAGCGGTTTCAACCGTGCGAGTTCCAACAGCGGCAACGCCGCCGCGGCCAATGCCGCCGCCACACCCAGGCCCACGCCCCACGCACATGCGCCGACATTCACGCCAATATCCAAGCGCACCGGCAACAGCGTGCGCGCGCCCACCGCCAACGCGTTCGCGGCCAACGTACCCAGGCCCGCGCCGCAGACGCCGCCCGCGACACC
>JBBROQ010000013.1:0-30718 GCA_038229115.1 Planctomycetota bacterium
GCAGACCAGCGACAGCTCATTAAACGTCGAGGGCTGGCCAGGTTTTCGAACATGGATGATACCGCGAGACTGGGATGCCCGCCATCGCGCATGACCTGGACAAAACCACGACCACTCGGTTCAATCTCAAGTACGCGACGGACTCCGAGTATTATACATTCGTCATCGGACGTGACGGGGCAACGACGTGACCAAGGGTTACCTTGAGACGTCGCCAACAATGGGGTGAAGAAAGCATCAGATACGGTTTTATGCGCCGAAGGCGAAGGCGAGGTTTCCATACACGGAAAAATTTTTTTCTGACGGGAAAGTCAAGCAATGTTTTCACTCAACCAAGAACACCACGCGGCCTGAAATAGGAGCGTACAGGCAGCGACCTAACCAAATGCAGGAGAAAATAATCATACTCGCCAGCGTCCACCTGGGTGGCAAGGCATCGACTATAGCAGTAAATATTTCGACATTTTCCGGACACCGATGAAACAAATATAGAATAAAAAAAATAAAGCACAGTGCGCGGGGATAAAATGGCCAGGAATAGAAGATGCAATAGCCCCACGTTGAAGGCGCAGGTAAAAGAGGGCACAACCAAATTGATAATCGCCCCGCACCGTTAACGGCCTTTCTCCATCACCCGACAGCACGCAGAAAAAAGCCCCGAATCCAGCCACGGCTGGATTCATCTGGTGACGCACTGCATCCCTTCAGCAGCATCTCAGCAGTCGAGCGTATTCGCGCGTTCCCATTCGGAAATCTGCGCGGAGTACTCGTGCCATTCCTGCATTTTAATTTTCAGGTAGCTGTCGACAAAGGCGTCGCCCAGGCCGGCGCGTAATCCGGCTGACGCGCGCAGTTCGCGTAGCGCGTCCAACAGGTTCGCCGGCAGCCGCGCACAGGCGCCCTCGGGCAGCGGCTGCGTGTACATGTTGTTGTCGCGACGTTCGCCGGGGTCGCGGGCGTTATCCAGGCCGTCGAGCATCGCGCTGATGACGCCGGCTTGCAGTAGGTACGGATTCACCGCGCCGTCTGCCAAACGCAGTTCAAAGCGATCGACATCTGGGATGCGGATCATGTGCGTGCGATTGTTGCCGGTGTAGCTGACCGCGTTCGGCGACCACGTCGCGCCAGAGGTGGTCATCGGCGCGCACAGCCGCTTGAAGGAATTCACGGTTGGGTTCGTCAGCGCGCACAGCGCCAGCGCGTGGTGCAGAAGTCCGCCGATTGCGTGGTACGCGCGCGTCGACAGGCCGAGTTTGCCGGCCGGATCGCGGAACAGATTGGTGCTGCCGGCGGCGTCCCACAGCGACACATGCACATGGCAGCCGTTGCCGGATTTCTGCGCGAAGGGTTTGGGCATAAAGGTCGCGCGCAGGCCGGCTTTTTCGGCCAAGGTTTTGGTCATGTATTTGAAGAACGAATGCCGGTCGGCGGTGGTCAGGGCGTCGCTGTAGTGCCAGTTCATTTCGAACTGGCCGTTGGCGTCCTCGTGGTCGCTCTGATACGGACCCCAACCCAGGCCTTCCATCGCGTCGCTCAACTGCGCGATCAGGTGGTAATGCCGCATCAGGGATTGCTGGTCATAGCACGGTTTGCCCTGCCGATCGCGTTCGTCGCCAGGGCCGGTGGCGGCCGGATCCAACAGGAAAAACTCGCATTCAACGCCGGTTTTCACCGTTAAGCCGCGTTCGCGCGCGCGCGCCAACTGCCGTTTCAGCGCGACCCGCGGCGCGTGCTCGACTGGCGCGTTGTTCATCACTGGATCGGCCGCGACCCAGGCGACCTCGGCGTTCCAGGGCAGTTGAATCAGGCTGCTGGGATCGGGGCGCGCGAACATGTCCGGATCGGCCGGGGTCATATCCAGCCAAGTCGCGAAACCGGCGAAGCCCGCGCCGTTGGCAGCCATCGCGTCGAGCGCCGCGGCTGGCACCAGCTTTGCCCGCTGCACGCCGGCGAGGTCGGTGAACGACACCAGAAAGAAGCGCACGCCGTTGGTGCGGGCGTAATCGAGATACGAGAAAACGATCATCCGGGACTCCTTAAAACTCAGCCGGATCGTCCAGCAATTCCGCCACCGCGCGGCGGATCGCCAACGCGTCGACGGGATTGAACACCGGATTGCCAGCGCGATGGCCGTGCCACGAATGCAGCGGGCAAAAGCGCGCGCGCGGGATCAACGCGGCTTCGGTGGCGCAATGATCGACGGTGAAATACAGATCGCTGGTGGATGGCATCACCAACGACGGCGCGCGGATCGCGGCGAGCGCCGAGCGCGTGTCGCCGGCGAACACGTCATTCGCGCCAAGGTCATTGCGCATCCAGGTGCGCAGCATCGCCAAGTGGTCGAGCGGATCACGCCGGCGATACGCCGGTTCCCACGCGCGCGTCAGGTAATCGTCCAGATCCGTGTAGCCCAAGCGGCGGTATTCCTGCCTACGATAGAATTCCTGCGACGCCGCCCAGGACGCATAAATGCGCGCAAACGTGCGCAGGCCGCGTTCGGGCACACCAGAGAACCGCGCGCCGTCCCAGGTTGGATCGCCGAGCAGCGCGGCTTCGAGGCTAAGCAGAAACATGTGGTTGTGCTCGCTGGTGCGCGCGGTCGCGCACAACGTCACGATGCGCGCCACGCGCTCCGGCAGCAGCGCGCCCCAATGGTAGGCCTGCTGCGCGCCCATCGACCAACCGTACACGAGCGCCAAGCGCTCGATCCCAAACACTTCCGTCAATAGTCGCGCCTGCGCGCGCACATTGTCGACGTGGCTGACGGTGAATGCCGGCGCGGGATCAATGAGGTGGCTGGGCGAAGTCGACAGGCCATTGCCGAACATGTTCACGATCAGCACGAACCACTGGGTCGGATCCAGGATTCCGTCTGGTTTTATCAGCCATTCCAGGTCGCTGTGCTGCGCGCCATAGGAAGTCGGATACAGCACCGCGTTGGTGCGCGCGGCGTTGAGCGTGCCGTAACTTTTCCACGTCAGTTGCGCATTCGGCAGCAGCGCGCCAGAGGCCAAGCGCAAATCACCGAGCGCGAAACGTCCTTCGTTCAGAGCAAAGCTGCCGCCAGCGTTGTCGCTCACGTTGCGGGTGTCGGCGCGCTCAGTCCAGGCCGGCGCAGCAGTTCGGGCTGCACGCGCAGATACCCGTGGGCAGCCAAGTGCCGCAGATGCGGTTTGAGTTTTTCATGCACCACCGCGAGTTGGAAAAACGGCAGCGCCGGGAAGCGGTGGTGCTCGGCGTGATACGGCATCTGCCACATCAACACCCGCACCAGCGCATTGGTTTTGGTGGTGCGGGTGTTGGCGTAGCGGTCGCCGTCGTTGCTGCAGCCACCGTGCTCGGCCAACAGGAACATGCGCAGGAACGGCTGGCCCACCGCCAACGGCAGCAGCCAACCCAATACGAACCACCATGACCCGGTCACCGCGCTCAGTGCGATCAGCGCGGCGTACACCGCAAGTTGCATGCGGATCGAGCGCACGACTTCGGCGCGCGCGTCCTCCGGCACATACGGCAAATGCGTGATGCGACCCAAGGCCAAACGCGTGTGGCCGCGCAGTTTGCCATACCACCAAGTCACGCCGCTGATCTCGACCACATAGCCCAGCCACGTTGTCGGTTTGCGATCTTCCAGTTCCGGATCTTTGCCGGACAACTGCGTGAACCGGTGATGCCAGCCGTGATAATGCCGGTAAAACGTACTGTTGTAGAACGACAGCAAGCCGGCGAACCAACCCACGCTGTCGTTGAACGCATTGGTTTTGAACGCCGTCCGATGCACGCATTCGTGCATCGCCGCGAACATCGTGGCGAAGCTCAGGCCATACAGCACCAGCGCTGGCAGCGCCGCCCACAGCGGCGTCGGCTGCATGCCCGGCAGCGGGAACCAATACGTCAGCCACAGCACCCCGCCGATCGCCAGCAGCGTCAGATGCGCCGCCAACTGCCGCCACGCCGGCGCGTCACGGCGCGCCAACAGCGCTTTCAATTCCCCCGCTTCCCACTGCACCGGATCGCGGCCGGTAGTGGTTAGCTCGGGCGAAACGATGGCGTCAGGTGAGGTGCTCATGGTGATGCCGTTCGAGCGCACGGGCGGCGCAGATTGAAGGCATCACACGACCGCAACCGCACCCCGGCAATGCTGCCGCATACAGCACTGGCCGCAGCCGTGAAGCGCTTGCGCTGCGCGCACGCCGGCTCGTGCTGAGTCGCGTCACCGCCCGCGCTGAAACACCGTCGCCAACGCCAGCCCGGCCCAACACGCCAGCAGGCAACCTGCGACCGACAAGCCGATGTAGAGCAGCAGCGCGCCCCACCGGCTATCGCCGGCCAGCCGCACCGATTGCAGACTGAACGCGGAAAACGTAGTGAAACCGCCTAAAATCCCGGTGATCAGGAATTGCTGCCATGGGCCTTTGTCGCTCAGCCCGGCGATCAGGCCGATGGCGAAACCGCCGAGAAGATTCACGGTCAAGGTGCCGACTGGGAACGCCGCGCCGCCGGGCAAGGCACTCCAACGCGCATCGACTGCGGTGGCACCGACAAAGCGCGCCACGCTGCCCAACGCCCCGCCGATCGCGACCAACAACAGCGCGCGTAGATCCATAATGCGCGATGAAACCTGCGAGCCTGGTCGGCGCAATCAGCGCGTGCCGTTTCCAGCGCGCCGCGCGTGCCGTTTCCAGCGCGCCGCGCACGCCGTTACCAGCGCGCCGCGCACGCCATAGACGGCTGCCTGCGGCGCGCTCGGATGCGCCCATGCGCGATCGTCACCTGTTGTATGCGGCCGGAGCCGTGCGCGCGATCGGCGTGGGCGTATTGGGGCCATTGCTAGGCGTGCATCTAGCCGCCACCGGCGCGTCGCCAGGCATGCTGGGCATCGTGGTTGGTGCGGGCCTCGCCGGCGCCGCCTTGGCCGCGGCGTTGGTGACGTGGCGTGGCGATCGCTGGGGCCGGCGGTGCACCTGCGCGGTGCTGTGCGGGCTTAGCGCTCTTGGCGCGGTCGCGGTACTGATCCCAGCCAGCAGCGGTGTAGTCTTGGCGGCGGCGTTCATCGGCATGCTCAACGGCATGGGCAAGGATCGCGGCGCGATTCCGGTCCTCGAAAGCGCGATGCTGCCGAGCACCACCGACGAGCGCGGACGCACCGTGGTATTCGCACGCGCGACCGCGTTGCAGGATGTCGGCTTAGGCGTTGGCGCTGCGCTCAGCGGCCTGCCGACGCTGCTGCTGCACGCCGGCATTCCTGAGGCCACCGGCACCGCGTGGACCATCGCTGGCTGCGCGCTGTTGGCGGTTTTTGCCGCGCCGCTGTATCTGGCGCTGTCGCCGGCGGTCGAAGTGGCGCGCGCAGAAAAACCACTGCCGCTGTCGCCGGCGGGTCGACGCAGCATCGCGAAACTGTCGGCGCTGTTTTCCTTGGATTCCATCGGCGGCGGCTTCCTGAGCGCGGCCGGAATGGCCTACATTTTTCGCGAACATTTTCACGCCAGCGCAGCGATGATTGCCGCGCTGTTTGTCGGCGCGCGGATCCTGAATGCCGCATCGCACTTGGTTGCGGCGTGGCTGGCGACGCGCATTGGCTTGGTCAACACCATGGTTTTCACCCACATCCCATCGAGCGTGCTGCTGCTGACCGTCGCTTTCGCACCCAATTTCCCAATTGCCGCGGTGCTGTTTCTGCTGCGCGAAGGCTTGGTGGAAATGGACGTGCCGACGCGGCAGTCCTATGTGATGGCAGTGGTCGCGCCGCATGAGCGCACGGCCGCGTCCGGCATCACCGCGTTGGTGCGCATGGGCGGCTGGTCGCTGGGCGCATTCCTGGCCGCGCCAGCGATGGCCGCGGCCAGCGTCACCGCGCCGCTGATCGCCGGCGCGGGCTTAAAGATCGTCTACGACCTAGCGCTATGGCGCGCGTGCAAACACACCAAACCGCCGGAAGAAGCGCGCTTATGAACGACACGGAATTGCCGGTTTTCTCCGCGGCGGAAGCGCGTTTGGCGCGCGCTTTGGGCGCGGCTGGATTGCCGACGCAGATCACCTGGATCGATCGGCCAACGACGTTGATCCTGCCGCCAGAAATCCATCTGCGCCCTGATCGGCAGCACCGGTTGCTGGCGCAGCGGGTCTATGATGCGGCCGCCCCGCGCGGCCTGGGGATCCGGCTCTCGTACCTGTGCCACCTGGATGTGCCGACACCGACGTCCTGCTGCTTTGTGTGGTCGCCGGGCGATCAGGCTGCGGCCGAACGTGCCGGCGTTGGACCGGGCCTGACCCTGCGCACCGAATCGGCGCCGCGGGTGGCCCACGCCGTGCAGGGCGAAACGCGTTGGCGCTACCTCAAAAACAAAGCCGGCAGTTTCCGCCAAGCAAATCTCGAACTGTTTTTCTAAGCGCGCCGATGCGCGCGTTTCATTTGCCGCCGCCGGGGCAGCACGGCGCTGGCTCCGAACTCGTTGCGCCCAGGCTGCCCGCAACCGAGGCCCACCATGACCGACCGTCCGCAAAATTTTTCCAACCACCGCGCCATCCCGCCCACCGCGTTCATCGTCGTGGTGCTGATCTTGGCCGCCAACGTGGTCGTCACCGGCGTCTATGCCGTGCGCGCGCCAAGCCTGGGCAGCGTGTGGGGCGTGCTGGCCGCGCTCGCGATCGTCGTCGGTTTGGTGCTCGCGCGCGTCTTGGTGCAGCGCATGCAGGATCGCATCATCCGCCTGGAAATGCACGTTCGTCTGGAGCGCGTACTGCCGGCCGAACTGCGTAGCGAAATTCCGAAGCTGAAGCTCAGCCAACTAGTCGGCCTGCGTTTCGCGAACGACGCTGAACTACCGGCGCTGACTACCCGTGCACTGCGCGAGGGCCTGACTTCGGAACAGATTAAGCGCGAGGTGAAGGACTGGCAGGCGGATTGGTTGCGGGTGTGAGCGCGCCCGAGCAGCAGACCCTTCCCTCGCCGCGTGGGGGCAGCGCCGGAGGCGCGTTGCCGGGGGCCGCAGCCCCTGGCTCGCTTCCTGGCAAGGCCGGGAAGAAACCAGTAAACTGGGTGACCGCTTGGGCGGAAACGCGCACGCTGATCTATGAACACCGGCGCCGCCTCATGGGCGGCTTCGCGCTGCTGATGCTCAACCGCGCGGCCGGTTTTGTGCTGCCGGGCTCCTCGAAGATCCTGTTCGATGAGGTCGTGGCCAAGCACCACGCCGAGTGGCTGCTGCCCTTGGCGGCGATCGTGGCGGTGGCGGTGCTGATTGAGGCCGCGAGTTCATTCGCGCTGTCGCAGTTGTTGGGCGTGGCGGCGCAGAAGGCGATCAACGACATGCGCCAGGCGGTACATGCGCATGTGCTGCGCCTGCCGGTGCGGTGGTTCGATACCACACCGTCGGGGCAGGCGGTGACGCGAATCATGAACGACGCCGAGGGCGTGCGGAACTTGGTCGGCACTGGCCTAGTGCAGTTGGTCGGCGGGACGTTGACGGCGCTGGTGGCGCTCAGTGTTTTGTGCTGGCTGAATTGGCGGCTGACTTTGGGTTTGGTGGTCGCGCTCGCCGGCTTCGGCACCGTGATGTCGGTGGCGTTTTCGCGGTTGCGGCCGCTGTTTCGGGACCGCAACCGTTTGCAGTCCGAACTCACCGGGCGGCTGACCGAAAGCCTGGGCGGCATCCGCGTGATCAAGGCCTACGCGGTCGAAGCGCGCGAAGGCGCTGCGTTCGCCGCCGGCACCGCGCGGCTGTTCGACAACATCCGCACCAGCATGCGCGGCGTGTCGGCGACCACCGCGGCCGGCAGCGTCACCATCGGTGTGGTCGGCGTGATCCTGCTGATCGTTGGCGGTCATGACCTGCTGGCCAACCACATGACCACCGGCGACTTCATTTTGTACCTGCTGTTGGCCGGCATGGTGACGGTGCCGGTGGTGCAGATCGCCAGCATCGGCACGCAGCTGACCGAGGCCTTCGCCGGTCTGGACCGCATCCGCGACGTGCGCCGTCTGGCCACCGAAGACGACGGCGATGCTGAGCGCGCCGCGTGTCCGACCGTGCATGGCGAAGTCGTTTTCGACGCCGTGCAGTTTTCGTATCAGGCCGGCGCGCCGGTGTTGCGCGACATATCGTTCACCGCCGCGCCGGGCACCACGGTGGCGTTGGTCGGTGCCAGCGGCTCAGGCAAAAGCACGCTGATCAGCTTGATCCTCGCCTTCAACCGCCCCGATCACGGCCGTATCTTGATCGATGGCCGCGACCTTGCTGGACTGAAATTGCGTGATTATCGCCGGCAATTGGGCGTGGTTTTGCAAGACAACGTGCTCTTTGACGGCACCGTCGCCGACAACATTGCCTTCGCCCGGCCCGACGCATCGCGCGCCGAAATCGAGCGCATGGCGACGCTGGCCAACGCGCATGAATTCGTCAGCGGCTTTGAAAAAGGCTACGACACCATCGTTGGCGAACGCGGTGTGCGTTTGTCTGGCGGGCAACGGCAACGCTTGGCAATCGCGCGCGCGCTGCTTGCCGACCCACGCATTTTGATTTTGGATGAAGCGACCTCGGCGCTCGACAGTGATAGCGAAGCCGCGATTCAGGAAGCGCTCGGGCGACTGCGCACCGGCCGCACCACCTTCGTGATCGCACATCGTCTTTCGACTATTCGCGACGCCGAGCAGATCCTGGTGTTGGAAGGCGGCGCGATCATTGAGCGCGGCACGCACGCCGAGCTGCTGGCCGCCGACGGCCGTTACCGCGCGTTGCACGACCGTCAGTTCCGGATCGAACGCGAGCGGTATGTGAATCCAGGCGAAGAATTGCGGCATCCGGCGAAGGCCTGACCACTGGATCCGGGTTCTTATTCCCCGAACACTCCGCCGCGTCCGTCCAGTTTCAGCGCCTGCAACAGCGCCTCGACCAAGCGCGCTTGACGTACGGGTTTGGCCAACGTGACGGTGTCGGGCAGCGGTTGATGCGCGAGCGGGGCGACCTGCACCATCGGCAATGTGGCACCGTGCGGATCAGCGCGCAGTGCGGCAATAGCGCTGGCGCCGTCGGCGTCGCTGGCGCCGACATCGACCACCGCGACATCAAACCGCAATCCAGCCTGGGCCGCGCCGTCGAGCGCAGCGCGCGCGCGCACGGCGTCCGCGGCCTCGACCACGTGCAATCCGCACAGGGTCAGCTGCTGCACCAAACTGGCGCGCAAGGTGGCGTTGGGCACCACCAACAACACCCGGCGATGGGCCAGCGACGCGGGCACACCGGTGGCTGGTTCTTGGCCCTGGCCGAACATCGCGGTGAACGAAAACACGCTGCCTACATCCTGCGTGCTGGTGAGGCGAATCGTGCCGCCCATCAGCTCGACCAAGCTTTTTGAGATCGCCAAGCCTAGCCCCGTGCCCCCGTATTTGCGCGTGGTGCTGGTGTCGGCCTGGGTGAAGGCCTGGAACAGGCGTACCTGCGGTTCGTGGCCGATACCGATGCCGGTGTCGCGGACGCTGAAGCGCAGGGTGGTAACGCGCTCGTGGCTGCGGGGTTTGCTGGGCGCACCGGGCTGACGCGGCGGCAGCGGTTGCAGCTCGGTAGCAAGCTCTACGCGTACGTCGATCTCGCCGGAATCGGTGAATTTCACCGCGTTGCCGATCAAGTTGATCAGCACCTGCCGCAGACGTGCCGGGTCGCCAATGAGCGAGGTGGGGACGCCGGGGCCGACGGTGCAGATCAGTTCGACTTCCTTCGCCTGTGCGCGGTCGGCCAGCAAATACGCGGCGTCTTCGACCACGCTGGCCGGATTGAACGCGATCGCATCCAACTGCATCTGGCCGGCTTCGATTTTCGAGAAGTCGAGCACGTCGTTGATGATGGTCAGCAGGTTGTTGGCGCAGTCACGCAAAGTGACGGTGAAATCGCGCTGATCGGTGTCTAAGGTGGTGTCGAGCAGCAGCTCGCTCATGCCCAAAATACCGGTCATCGGCGTGCGCAGTTCATGACTCATGTTGGCCAGGAAGTCGCTCTTGGCGCGGTTCGCCGATTCGGCGCTTTGTTTGGCCGCGATCAGGGATTCTTCCGCACGGCGACGCACGGCGATGTCACGCAGGATGACCAGGATGCGTCCGTCGGGCAGCAGTGCCGAAATCACTTCCACCGGCAGCGTGGCACCATCGGCGCAGTGGATCAGGCGTTCGCCGGACAGGCCATCGGCGCCGGGCGGTGGCGTGGGTGAGCGGTTTGTGCCGCTGCTGGCATCGGGGAGGTCTATGCCGGATAGCGCATGCCCGCCGCTGTCAGTGCTGGCGGCGGCGCTGGTGCTGCGCAACAACGGAAGCCGACCGGAATCCTGGCCCGAAGGCAGGATGTTCCGGCCGGCGCGTTCGCTCAGCGATGGCAGGGCCTTTTCGCCGAGCAAATCGCGGATGGTCAGCTGCATCAAGCTGTCGCGGTCGTGGCCGGACAGGGTGCAGCCACGTGCATTGACGTCGACGATGCCGCCGTCGAGGTCGAGCAGGAAGATACCTTCTGGCGCGTGCTCGATCAGCAGGCGGAAGCGTTCTTCGCTGGTGCGCAGGGCGTCTTCGGCGCGGCGTTGATCGGTGATGTCGCGGCCGACGGCCTGATACGCGGTGAGTTCGCCACCGCCGTCATAGAGCGCGCGTTCGGTCCAGGTGATCCAGCGCAGCTCGCCGCTCGGCAGTTCGGTGCGATGTTCGATCACGGTCGAGGGTTGGTCGCTGGACAGGCGCAGTCGGGCGGCTTCGACCGCATTTCGATCGATCTCATGCACCGGCGGACGAAAGCGCGTGCCCAGGATCTCGTCGCGGCGACGGCCGAAATAGCGGCAGAACGCCTCGTTGGCGAATAGCACCGTGCCGCTGCGTGTGCTGCGCACGATCATCTCGGCCTGATCGTCGACGATCGCGCGGTAACGCGCCTCATTCTCGCGCAGGGCCTGATCAATGCGCGCGCCTTCCTTTAAGGCCTCAATCTTCTCGATACCCAGGCGCGCCAGTTTGTGCGCGGCATCCAGGAACTCGACGTCGGCGGTTCGCCAATCGCGCACCGCACGCTGCACCTCGCAGCGGATGATGCTGAAGCCGCCGGTGCGCGGCAAACACGGATACAGCAGTAAGCTTTTGACGCCGCGCGCGCCATGCAGGCGTTCGGCCGCACCGTCGGCGACCAAGCGCGGATCCGGATTGGCGGCCTGGCTTTCAATCCAGCTGCGCGTTTTTTTCATGAACGCGATGGTCGAAGCGAAATTGGCGATCTGGAACGTACCGGCCGACGGCGTGGCCAAATCCGGCGCGAACCATTCGTATACCGGCACGCCTTCGCCGGCGTCCAGATCGACATCAAACACGATCACACAATCTAGGCGCAGTCCGGTGCCGGTAGCGCGGCCGATCTCGCGCAGGACTTGCTCGCGGTCGGCGCCGGTCAGCACGCCTTCGGCGACCCGCGCCAGGCACTGCGCAGTGGCCAACCATTGCTCCAACTGACCGGTGCGTTCGCTCATTTCGCGCAGCGGTTGAAGATGGCGGCTGAGGTCGAAAACACCGACCAATACCGCGTCGCCTGCGTCTGTGGGTGCGAACCCGAGTTCATACCAACGTGGTTCGTGCGCGGCGTCGCGTAGCGGCAACTCCAGCGTTCCGCGGCCGCCGGCGCGCGCGTCATCCAGGCAGGCGCTGACCAAAGCGCGCCGATCATCATCCAGCAATTCGGTCAACGCATGGCCGATCAACGGCCGCGTCCCCATCACCGGCGCCAACTGCGTCTGCGCCACCGCGTTTGCGGCGACGATACGCCCAGTTAGGTCCACCAGCAGGAAGCCCTGCAACGGGTGCTCAACCAGAAGATGACTCGGGTCAGACGACATGGGGAAGCTTACCCTACACCGCAAACGCGGACGCCAAGACGATTGGTCGGCAGTCGGGGTTTTTACCCGCAGGACGCATCACTGCCCTTGCTCGATCTCTTGCGAGAGCGTGTTAATCGGCTCCAGATAGACCTGCTGGAACATCCGCACCACGGTGATCGCCGCGAACAGCAGCGCCGCGCCGTAGATCGCGCCGGCGAACATTTTCGCTGCCCATTGGCTGCGGCTGCTGAACTGCTCCTGCGTCACTGCCGCGACCTGATCCAGGGTGCTGTCGAGTTTGCCCGCGATTTCGCCGTTGCCGATAATGCCGGTGAGTTCGCGCGGGAAACCGCAGTCGGTAAGCGCGGCGGTCAGATTCGGCAGCTGGCCGGAACGCACCTGTTCTGCCGCAATGCGCAGCCGGGCGCCGAACACCGCATTGCCACACGCCGGTGCGGCCAAGGTCAGAGCTTCAGGAATCAACATGCCGCCTTGCAGGCCGGCGCTCAAAACCCGGCAGGTGCTGGAAAGGATCACTGGTTGGCACAGGAATGCGGCGCCCGGGGCCAGCGCTAGCCGCGCGCCCCATTCCGCCCGCGTCGCTGAACGTGCAGCCATGACCACGCCGAGAATGATCGCCCACAACACCGCCGGCCCGGCCAGCAGCCATATGGCGTTGGTGGTGCCCATCACCACGCCCGGCACCAACGGCATCATCAGCGCGGCATGGAGCAGGAAAAACGGATAGATCAGACGACCAACGATCAGCCGCCGCATGGCTACCGCGTGGGCATAAAACGCGGCGACACGTTCGGAAAGTTCCGGCAGCCGACCGCTGCGTTCGCCGGCATCGATCAACGCCACCGCGAACGCCGGTTCATGATCGCGCGCAAGCACCGTGGCCAAAGGTTCGCCACCGGCGCAGGCGTCGTGCCAACGTGTCGCCTGCGTGCGGTGCGTGCCGCTGCTGGCCCGGCCGGCGAGTTCGATTGCGTTCGGCAGGGGCACGCCGGTGCGCGTCATCAGTCCCAATTGGTGATAAAAACCGGCGGCCGAATCCCAACTCATGACGTCGGCAATGTGATCGCGCCGAGCGCCGCGGCGACGCTCGGCGGCACCAAGCCGTCCAATGGCAAACCGGCAGCCAGCGTTAAGCGCACCGCGCTGGAACTAATGTGCATCAGGGCCGGCGCGGTCGGCACGAACATGGTCACCAGGCCGAGGCCGCGGTGGACCTCGGTCATCGCGCGTTCGTTCTCAAATTCCTGGCCAAGACGGATGCCGCGCAGCAGCACCGCGACGTTTTCCTTACGCGCAAAATGCGCAGTCGCGCCGACATACGCGACCACGCGCACGTGCGGCAAATCGGCCAGCAGCGCTTGCAGCAGCGCCACTCGCACCTCGACCGGTAGCAGCGGCTGCTTGGCCGGATTCACCGCCACGCCCACCACCAAATCGTCAGCCATAATCGCCGCGCGGCGCAGCGCATCGATATGACCCAAATGCGGCGGATCGAAACTGCCGGGAAAGAGGGCTTTCATGCCCGCAGCCTCAGGCGCGGTGCGCAGCGCGCAAACACGGCGCGCATGCCGCTTGGGCGATGACGCACGTAGCGCATAACTCAAACGGGCAGCGTTCAGCGCCAAGCGCTTAGCGAACGTCTTCCTCAATGCGCGCGATCAAATCTGCGGCCAACGTTTCTTCGCCGCCGTCCTCATGCACCACGCGCACCGAGCGCAGATTGCCGTCAGCGTCCAATCGTTTGCTCTGGATGTAGCACACCAGGCTGCCGCCGTTTTTCAGGAAGATGCGATCGGCCTTGCCGAGTTCGGGCGGCGGTACCCACGTTGGCTTCCCCGGCGTCACCGCTGCAACCGGCGTCTCGGAAATGACCGCGTCGGTTTTGTCATCCGTTTTCCCGGCAATTTTTTTCGCGTTTTTATCAGCGGTTTCCTTCGCTTCCTTGGCCAGCTTCTCGGTGTTGGCGATCTTCGCGCGGTTGTCCAAATCCTGTTTGCGCGCTGCCAACCACGCCTGCCACGCCGCAGCTGCGTCGCTGGCCGGATAGCCGGGATATTGGCTGGCGCCTTTCTTGGCTGGCGGGCGCAGCCCGCTGCGCCCGCGCAGCGCCTGGATCGCGTCGTCCTGCCCTTGGCGGTCACTTAGCGCCGCCACTAAGGCGGCGTACACCGCGTCGTCCTGCGTTTTCGGTGCCGCCACCAAGCCCGCGATCGCGCTGCGCTTGGCGGTGAAATCCTGGCCGGCCATGGCCGCGTTGAAGACCGCGAACGGATCGTCGGCGGCGCGCGCGCACAGACTGAAGACGGCAAACAGCAGGATGATAACGGTGGTGCGCATGGAGCAGTCTACCGCAGGACGATCTCGGCGGCGACCCGTTGTGCGGCGGCGGCGTTCACCAGGCGCGTAATCAGCGCTAAACCCAGGGCCATGGCCGTGCCGGCGCCCTGGCTGGTGATTAATGCGCCGTCGTCGACCACCGCCTGATCCAGCCACGCCGCGCAATGCGGCTCGATCAGCGCGCGCACCGACGGATGTGACGTCAGCTTGCGCCCAGCGCACAGCGCGCGCGGAATCAGCGCCTGTGGCGCAGCGCAAATGACCGCCAGCAACCGATCCGCTGCCAACTGCGCTTGGGCCAGATCCTGGATCCGCGCGTCATCGCGGCAGACCTCGGCGCTGCCCTTGCCGCCGGGCAGATAAATCAGGTCGAAAGTCTGCGCCGGTAGGCGATCCAACAGCGTGTGCGCGCCCAGTGGAATGCCGCGGCTGCCGGCGATCACCGGCGACCCCGTGGTGCTGGCCAGGGTTACCGTCACCCCGGCCCGGACCAACAGATCGGCGACGGTGACGGTTTCGATTTCCTCAGCCCCAGGCGCGAGCGGGATTAAGGCAGTAAACGTGGTCATAGGGTTGGCACTCGCGTTCTGTGGCCGATCATGTGCAACAAGTGCAGGCGACAACAACTGGCCTAGCGCACTGCTCGTCATCACCGCCCTGAGGTTTCCGATGTCTCATCTGCTCAAGCCGCTTCAGCCCATCCGCACACTGCTCTTGAGCGCCCTGCTCCTCACAGGCATCAGCGCCGTGGCTGCAGAAACGCCGGCGGCCACCGTCGACGCCCCCGCCACCGTCGACGCCCTCGCCACCATCACCGCCGCGGCCAAGTCCATCACCACGGTGCAGGGCGAGGCCACCCAACGCACCAGCGACCGCGGCCAGAAGGGCGAACCGCCAGCGCTCAGCACTCTGCGCTTCGCCATGCAGACGCCCAACCGCTACGACGTGGTGGTGGTGAAACCGCGCGACCCGGATTTTCGCCAGCGTTTCTGTTCGGACGGCACCACGCATTGGGAGGTAGTGCAGCTCGCCCCCGATCAGCCGGTAGACGTCATCACCAGCACCGACGGCGAACGCACCGCGCGTTTCCGCCGCATCATGGCCTGCGTGCGCGGCGACCTCACCGCGCTGCAACGCGAGTTCACGCTCACCGCACAAGCGGTCCCCGCGGCCGATGCGAAAGCGGCCGCAGGTTATCGCCTCGACCTCGTGCCCGCGACGCCGGCGGTGGCGCAGCAGGTCGAGCGCTTCCAGATCGACGTGGACGCAGAACTGCACGCGCGCGTCATCACCATCGAGGATGCCTCTGTGAGTCTGGTCATCAGCATCGACCGCGCGGTCTACAACCAGCCCATCGACGCCGCACGTTTCAGTTATGTCGCCACTGGCGCTGTCCCGGCTGTCGCACCTAAGCCAACTTCCACGGTCCCCTAACGTCACCATGAGCGACCCCGCCGAAGCCGCGCCAGAAACGCCGTATTTCGAGCGCTGCCACTGCACCGGCGCCACCCGCGCCGCAGTCATCGACGCCATCCGCGCGCGCGGCTGCCGCTCAGTGGATCAGATCCGTCGCGCCACCGGCGCCTGTGCCGGCTGTCAGACTTGTCGTCCGGAAGTCGAAGCGCTGCTAGCTGCGCAGGTAAAAGTAGCTGCGCAGCTGAAAGCATTGGCTGCGCCGACGTCGCCGCCGATCGAGCGTTAAACGCCTGGATTTTCCGGCTATTTCGCGCCGTCGGCCGCAGGCGGCGGGGCCAGCGCATCAAGTCGCTTCAACGCTCGATCGAACTGCGCGCGTAGCTCGGTCGCTTCGTCGCGTAGCGCCGTGAACTTCACCGTGTCGAGCTTGATCGCCGACATCAGCTCGTCGATGCGCTCGCCGCTGGCGACGGTTTCCAGCGCCAACTTGGCGTAGGTTGGCGACTCTTTTTGATCCACCGGAATCGCGACCAACGCCTGCCGCTGCATCGCCACGCGATTCACCAAGCCGAAGGTTTCCTGCCCGTCTGCGCTTTTGCCCCCGTACAGCGCCGTGCGATTAGCGCGGATCGACGCTGCCAGTGTCGTCATCTCGGTCGCCAAGGTGTCGCTGCGCGTCTGCAACCGATCCAGCTCGACCGCGATCGCGTGCTCAGCCGCGGCGCCGGACTCGGGAGGCGTTTCCGCGCCGGTAAGCGCGGCCGCCAGCAGCAACGTTAATGGGCCAAGCGGCCAACGGTTCGTGATCATGGCGCGCTCCAGCGGCCGCAGCAGAGCCCGCGCTGCGCCCAGGCGCAAGTGCGCTGCGTTTGCAGTACCGGCGCGTGCCCAGTACGCGTGCGCTTGCGGCCCGTTTAACCGATTGAGATTTTGTGACATGGCCGCTGACGCATTTTCTAACGCGACGCTCGACAGCGGCGGGGTGTTGTGGCGCGTGTTGGGCTTCGGTCGGCAGCAGGTTCCGCCGAACAGTTCGTATTGGTTCGATAACCGCACCCGCCGGCCGCAGGGCGTGGTGTATTGCCAGTATTCGGTGGCGGGCGCGATCAGTCTGATCACGCCCGATGGCGAGCGCACGGTGCCGGCGGGGCATTTCGTGCTGTTCCGGCATGGCGAGGCCAGCAGCTACGGCCGGCGTGAAGTTGGTCATCACGGCAGCGCGTATGCCTGCGAATGGGTCGGCCTGATGGGCGCCGGGTTGGACGCACATTGGGACATCGCGCGCGCGCGTTACGGCGCGGTGCTGCCGCCCGACGCGGGGCTGCGCCAAGCGCTCAACCGCCTGATCGACGCCGCGCAGCCGCGTGCCGGCGCCGGTCCGTTGGCGGTGGGCGCAGCGGTGCATGCCTTCGTCACGCATCTGTTCAGCGTCAGCGAAGCGCGCCTGGCGCGCGCCCGCACGCCAGTGGAAGCCGCGCTCGACGCATTGATCGCAGATCCGTGCCGCATCGGCACGCTGTCGGCATTGGCGCGCACCCATGGCTGTTCGCGCGAGCATCTGGCGCGCGCCTTCCGCGCGCGCATGGGCCTGTCGCCCGCCGCGTGGCTAACCCGCGCGCGCCTGGAACGCGCCATCGTGCTGCTGCGCGGCAGCGCCCTGCCGGTGGCCGCGGTCGCCGAACAAAGCGGCTTCCCCAGCGCACATACGTTGGCCCGGCAGGTGAAACGCGCGACCGGGCAGCCGCCGGAGGCGTATCGACGCAGCTGATTGCTGGCGACCGGCGTTGCGCGTCGGCGTTCTGGCCGTGTGCTGAGGCCATGTCGCCCTTCCGTCCCACTTCGCGTACCGCATTAAAGACTGCATAAAAACCATGCTTTCACTCGCCGCCGCTGATGAACTGGTCGCTCGCGCGCACGGCATGGACGTCGTGCAGGCGCAGGAATTTCTGACGCTGCTGTTGTCCGGCACGCTGGCGGTGAACGACGGCGCGCGCTTGTTGGTGCGCCTCGCCGAACGCGGCGAGACGGCGACCGAACTGGCGGCGCTGGTACGTGCGCTGCATGCCACGTGTGTGCAAATTCCCGCGGCCGGGCCATGCCTGGATCTGTGCGGCACCGGCGGCAGCGGACGCACGCGCTTTAACGTGTCGACCACCGCGGCGTTCGTGTTGGCCGCGGCCGGCGTCCCGGTGGCGAAGCACGGCAATCGCGGCAGCGCACGGCCGAACGGCAGCTTTGATCTGCTCGATGCGCTGAGCATTCCGTTCCAGTTGCCGCCGGCGGCGCTGGCGCAGTTACGCGCCGAAACCGGCGTGTGTTTCCTGTTCGCGCGCGCCATGCATCCGGCGGTCGCGGCGGTTGCGCCGTACCGCAAAGCCGCCGAGCGCCGCACCATTTTCAATCTCGCCGGACCGCTGGCGAATCCGTACCGGCCGACGCGGCAGTTGGTGGGCGTGGCCAATCGCGCGGTGGCGGCGGTGTTGGCGGACGCGCTGCAAATGTTGGGCGTCGAGCGCGCGTTGGTGGTGTGGGGCGAACCGGGCATCGATGAAGTCTCAATCAGCGGCGCGACCCATTGGTTGGACGTGACGCCCGCGGCCGTGATCTCCGGCACCTGGACGCCGGCGCAGATGATTCCTTATGAGCGCATTCCGGCCGGCGACGCCGCTGAAAACGCTGGTGAATTCCAGCGTTTGCTCACCGGCACCGGCGACTCGGCCGCGGCGCAAATGGTCGCGGTCAACGCTGCCGCGGCGATGGATCTATGGCACGGGCGGCCGGTGTTAGCCGATCCTGCGACCATCGCGCAGGCGCACGCACTGCTGATCGGTGGGCCGGCTCTGGCCGCATTCACCAGGCATCGGGCCTTGGCGCAGCGCCTCGGTGGGGTCCGTCCATGACCACCCGAATGCCCAGCGTGTTCATCAGCCACGGCGCGCCGTCGTTGGTGTTGGAACAAGGCCCAGTGCAGGATTTTTTGCGCAGCTTGTCGACGCGATTGCCGGCGCGTCCGACTGCGATTATTTGCGCCAGCGCGCATTGGCCGACCGCGCAGGTGCAACTCGGCACGACCACCGCGCCGGCCAAGCGCTTTAACACTATCCACGATTTCGGCGGTTTTCCTGCGGCGATGTATGCGTTGCGGTATCCCGCGCTCAGCGCCCCGGCACTGGCCGAGCAAGCGGTCGAGCTGCTGAACACGGCCGGCATCGCCGCGGCGTTAGAAAGCGAACGCGGCCTGGATCACGGCGTGTGGGTGCCGCTGTCGTTGGCGTGGCCCGACGCAGACGTGCCGGTGATCCCGCTATCGGTGCAGCCGGCACTCGACGGCGCGCACCACCTAGCGGTCGGCCGCGCGCTCGCCGGCCTGCGTGATGCCGGCGTGTTGGTCATCGGTAGCGGCAGCGCGGTGCACAACCTGGCCGCGCTGGGTGCTGAAGGACAGCCGCCGCCGGCATGGGCCAGCGCGTTTATGCAGTGGCTGCTAAGCGCGGTGAAAACCGGTGATATCGACGCATTGGCCAACTGGCGCGCGGCGCCGTTCGCGGCCCGCAATCATCCGACACCGGAACATTTCCTGCCGCTCTTGGTTGCGGCCGGCGCTGGCGCTGGCCCAGGTGAAATCTGGCATCATTCGTTCGCGTATGGGTCGCTGGCGATGACGACGGTCGCGTTTCCCTAATCAGCCAACTCGACGTGGCCGGCACTGCACGCGCGCACGTTGGCGTCGGTACGCACCAGCAACCGACCGTCATCATCCAGGCCAGCGCCAATGCCGTCGACGCGCGTGGCGCCGTCGGTGACGGTTAGCGTCCGCTCGCGCAGCGGATCGCGGCGGCGTAATTCACTTAGCAGCAGCGGCCAACCGCCAGCGCTCAGCAATCCAGCCGCTTCCAACAAATACCGCCGCAGCGCCGTGAGCATCGCCAGCGGTTCCGGCGGCGGCGCGAGTTCCGCCACCGCGGCAGTGCGCGCGATTGCCAACGGCAACGCCTCCGGCGTCTGTTCCCAACGTGGATCCAGATTCATTCCAATGCCGACCACGGTGACGTTGCTGTCGGCCGGCCGTTCGCACAGCACACCGGCGAGTTTGCGGCCATCGTGCAGCACGTCGTTCGGCCATTTCACCGCAAGGCGCGCACCCGGAGCGGCGTCCTCCACCGCATGCGCGATTGCCAGTCCCGCGGCGAGCGCCAACTGCGACACGCTCCGACCTGCTGGCAGCGCCAGCACGAACGACGCCGTCAGCACGCCCGGCGGCGAGCGCCAGACGTTGCCGCCGCGTCCGCGCCCGGCCTGCTGTTGCGTGGTGTAGACGCAGGCGCCATGCGCCAACGCCGCATGATGCGCCAGCGCCCAGGTATTGGTGCTGTCGACGCGCGGCAGCGCGATCAGCCATGTGGGCACGGCGGCGCTCATCGAAAGACCGTCATGGAAAAACAAGCAACCCCGCGTCAAAGACGCAGGGTTGATGAACAGACAGCGAAAAAACGGCGATCACTATCGCCACCAACCACTATCGCCACCAACATCGCCCAAACAGTCGTCGTGGTCGCGCTCAGCGCAGACCTTCGAGACGCTCCTGCATGACGCGTTTTTCCAGCTTCCGCGACTCGCGGCGCTTCACCTCACTGGGCTTATCATAGAAGAGGTTCTTCTTGATGTCCTTCGTCAGGCCTTCCTTCTCGCAGCGCTTTTTGAAGCGGCGGAGGGTCTTTTCCAGGGGCTCACCATTACGGGCTTCGACGCGAATCATCGGGATTCCTCAGTGTGGGCGCGGAACCATACAGCGACCGTCGCGGGCGCAAGATCATGCTTCTTCATGCTGGCAGTGGTGCTCATTCCACGATCTCGGCCGCGGTCGGCGCGCGATCCGGCGGCGACAGGGTCTGGTACAGCTCGACGATGCTGGGGTTTTCCATGCGGATGCAGCCGTGGCTTTGCTGCGCCTGCATCACGCCATCGCTGCCGGTATAGCCGTGAATGCCGATGCCCGAGCGGCCGAGCAAGTCGGCATCGAAGGGCAGCCAAGCCTCGCCCAGGATGTTATTGGGATCGCCGAACGTGAGCACCTGATTCGTGTCCGGATGCGTCCACTGCGGATGCCAGACGCGGTCGGTGAGCTTGGTTTTGCCGACCGGTGTCGGCGATTCTTTGGCGCCGTGGGTGATGATGTAGCGGCGCACGAACAGCGGCCCCGCATACACGTCCATCAGATAATCGGACTTGTCGATGTGCAGGAAAAAGCCGCCGGCTTCCTTGATTTTGACCACCTTCAGCTGTTCGCCGGCCTTGAGGCTGCTGTCGTTGACGTCACGGCTGCGCAGGCGGTTCAGCAGTTCTCGGCTCATGCCGTATTTGCGCGCGATGGCGTCGGGGTTCTCGCCCGGCATCACCGCATGCACCGCGAACAATCCGATCGGATCGGCAACCACTTTGCTGCGCGAGAAAAACAGCGCGTCGGCCAGCGGTTTCAGTCGGTCTTGTACCACGTGCTCTTCCAGCGCGCGTGCGCTGGGCTGATTGTAGAGACCCTTGAGCACGTCGCTGAATTGCTTCAACAGCGTGGTCGCGCCCGGTGAGAATTGCGGGTCGGCACCGGCTGCGCTCCAGGCGCCTTCGGCTGCTTCCAACAGGGGCTTCACCGCCGCCGGCGGATCAGTGGTGGCGGGATTCACTGGCGCGGGGGCGTTGGCCAATGCAGGGGCGGAAGACGGCGCCGTTGCAGATGCTCCGCCGCCAGCCGTGGGCGTGGCGGCGCCGGCAGCGGCGAGCGTGGTTGGCGCGGGCGCGGCTTTGTACCAGTAATGCCAGCCGGCCCAGGCAGCGGCGGTGAGAAGCGCCAAGATGAACACGGTGCGCATAGGGACGGTCTCCGTCGGCGGCACGGTATGAGCCTGAGTCGCCGGCGGTAGCCGTCGGCGCGGTCGTCGCCGGGCGGCATGCCTCGCGCCTGCAATCAGCGCGGATGGCGCGGCTTTGCCTCGCCCGCCTCCTTCGCTAGCGTGCGCCGCTCGCCCGCGCCGGAGTGCCCATGCGTCATCGCCGTCTTGCCATCGTTTCCGCCCTCGCAGCTGTGATCGGCGTCCCCGCGACGGCGCACGCAGTCGATAATGGCACCGTTACCGCGCAGCAGTTCATCCCGCAAAATGGCGGTGGCAGAGAGACCGCGCCGGGCAACCGCTTGGCGATCGGCGGGTCGCGCCAGGTGCTGATCCGCGGGCTGGTCGACCTCGATGGCCTGACCAAGGGCAATTATCTCGACGGTAACAGCAATCTCAGCGACCATCGCGGCTACGGTCTCATCCGGGCCGAACTCGGCGCGAAGGTGAAGATGGACGAGAAAGTCTCGGCCACGGTCACGGTCGCCTATTACGACGAAGCCGGCAATTCTGTCCCGGCCGCCAGCGCCACTTCCACTGCGCGTGCCGACCGTAGCCGCGCTGTGATCGACGACGCGTTTGTAGAGCTCAAAGAGTTTCTCGGATTCGAGCAGCTTGGCATCCTTGCCGGACGGCAGCCGATGACCTGGAACCTGCGCAAAGGCCACGGCGCATTCCTGTATGACAGTCGCGCCGACGACCCGGAAGTGACCAGTTGGGACGGCGTGCGCGTCGGCTATGCCGGCTTCGAAGGCATCGACATTTCGCCGTATGCATTCCGCCTGCCCGACAACAGTTCGCTATTCGGTGGCGCGATTGATTGGCGTCCGGCGGGCGCCGGCGACAACCGCACCTTCATTACCGCCTCCGCTAACCTTGAACGGAATGTTGTGCTGCGCGCCACGCCGGCGAACGGCGGTGTCCAGGGTCTGGGCGAGCGACTCATAACGTATCATGTCGGCTCGGAATTCGAATTGGGCGAAGTCGATTTGTTTGGTGAATTCGCGATTCAAAAGGGCACCGAACGCGGCGGCGTGCAATTCGCCGGTTGGGGCGGCAGCGCCGGTTTCGATTGGAAGATGTATCAGCAATTCGGCATCGGCGCGCAGGTTGATTATCTGACTGGCGACAATGATCCGACCGACGGCAAGAATCGCGCGTTCATTAACAATTGGGAAAGCACCAGCGATACGCTAATCGTCGAAAGCGAAAAATACGGCGAGTTGTCGCGGTATCTGCAGGGCAACTTGCAGGCATTGAAACTCAAAGCCGGTTTCGCTTTCGATGAACAGAACAAAGTGCGGTTGAACGCCATCTACGGTTTCTATCGCATGACCAAGCCGGTAGGCACGGTCGGTAGCAAATCCTTCGGCCAGGAACTCGATCTGGGCCTGACCTGGCAATATACCTACAACGCGACGTTCAATCTCCGTAGCGGTCTATTTAAGCCGGGCCAGGGCTTCACCGCGGTCGCGCCCGCGGTACCGAATGCCAGCACCGATCTCGCGTATTTGCTCGACGTCAATCTGACCGTCGTGTTCTGATTTCGTCGCGATAAGCTGCCGCGCGATGACCGCGTTCACCCACCTACACGTCCACAGCCACTACACGCTGTTGGAGGCGACCGCCACGGTGCCGCGGCTGGTGCAGGCGGTGAAGGCGAAAGGCATGGACGCGGTCGCGCTTACCGACCGCGGCAATCTGTTTGGCGCGGTCGAACTGGTGACCGCAGCCAAAGACGCCGGGGTCAGCGCGATCATCGGCTGCCAGGTCAACATCGCGCCGCTCGGCATGACCGAAAAATCCCGCGACATGCACCAATTGGTGTTGCTCGCGGCGTCAGAAATCGGTTATCGCAATCTGTGCAAACTGGTGAGCGCCGGTTGGCTGCAGGGCTTCTATTTCGAACCGCGGGTCGATCTGGAGCGACTGGCGATGCACGCCGAAGGTTTGGTCTGTCTGACCGGCGCCGGATCGTATGGATTCCTCAATCGTCATCTGCAAGTCGGTGCCGGCGATGAAGCCCGGCGGCAGGCCGGGCTGCTGAAAGATATTTTCAGTGAGCGGTTGTTCATCGAAGTCACCGACCACGGCGCTGATGGGCCGGTGAGCATGAAAGGCGCGAATGTCGCACTGGCGCAGGATCTTTCGCTGCCGTTGGTCGCGACCAATTGGGTGCATTATCTTGAACGCGAACAACACCGCATCCACGACGTGCAATTGGCGATCGAAAAGGCGACCACGGTCGCCGATATGCGGCGAAAACGCATGCCGACGCCGGAGTTTTATCTAAAGTCACCAGAGGAAATGGCGGCGTTGTTCGCCGATCTGCCGGAAGCGATCAGCAATACCCAACGCGTGAAGGAAATGTGCGCCGGCAGTACCATTCCCTTCGGGCAATATTATCTGCCGCGGTTTCCGTGCGGTGAGGGCGAGAACGAACCGGCGCTGATGCGCGCGCAATGCGAGGCTGGACTGGTGCGGCGATATGGTGACGCAGCCAGCGCTGATATCCGCGAGCGGTTTGAATTCGAGCTGACCACGATCTCGACTATGGGATTTGAGGCGTACTTCCTGATCGTTGCTGATTTCATCGGCTGGGCGAAACGCAACGGCATTCCCGTCGGGCCCGGGCGCGGTTCGGCGGCAGGAAGTTTGGTGTCCTATTGTTTGGGCATTACCGACATCTGTCCGTTGAAGTATGGATTGTTGTTCGAACGCTTCATGAATCCGGGCCGAAAGTCGATGCCGGATATCGATATCGATTTCTGCAAAGACCGCCGCGGCGAAGTGATCGAATATGTCGCTGGAAAATATGGTCACGACGCGGTCACGCAGATTATGACGTTAGGCACCATGAAGGCGCGCATGGCGATCAAAGACGTCGCACGTGCTTTTGAATGGACGCCAGAAGAAGCGCAGGATCTGGCCAATTTGGTGCCAGAAGATCCTTCTGGAAAATATGACCTGTCGGTATGTCTTGGGCGGAAGCCGCTCGACAAAGACAAGAATGTTATGGGCACCGTCGAGCCGATGGTGAAGCGCTATGAATCTGACGAGCGCACGCATCAGGTATTAGACGCCGCGCTGCAATTGGAAAAACTGGGCCGGTCATTGGGCGTGCACGCCTGCGGCATGATTATCGCACCGGGGCCGGTCAGTCATTATGTGCCGGTATGTAATGTGAAAGGCAAGCCGGCTACACAGTACAACATGACCCAGGTCGAAAAGTGCGGCCTGCTGAAAATGGACTTCCTTGGTCTGAAGACCATGTCGATTCTGAAGAAGACCGCCGACATCGTGCGCGCCGCCGACGGTATCGAGGTCGATTTTGAACACGTGCCATTGGCTGACCGGCGCACCTTCGAGATGCTTGGCCGTGGCGATACGCTGGGCGTGTTTCAGTGCGAATCGACTGGCTTCCAAGAACTGATCAAACTGCTGAAACCTGACCGCTTCGAAGACATGATTGCGTTGGTTGCGCTGTATCGTCCAGGGCCGCTGTTAGCCGGTATGCACACGTCGTATTGTAATCGCAAACATGGTGTCGAGCTGGTCGATTATCCGCATCCGGTGTTGGAGCGCTCGCTGAAAGAAACCTACGGTTTGTATATTTATCAAGAACAGGTGATGAACATTAGCCGCGAATTGTGCGGCTTCAGCCCGGCCGAAGCCGACGATTTACGCAAAGCGATGGGCAAGAAAGATCTGAATGTCCTGAAGAAGTTGGAAGAAAAGTTTGTCGCCGGCGCCTGGGCGACGCAGCAGTTCCCCAAAGACAAATGCACCGAGATGTGGAACAAGATTCTCGGGTTCGCATCCTACTGCTTCAATAAATCGCATTCGGCGTGCTATGGCCTGATCGCATATTGGACCGCGTACATGAAGGCGAACCATTACGCCGCGTTCATGACTGCGAACCTGATCTATGAGATGGATAACAAAGATAAGATGACGAAGTTCGTCGAAGAACTTCGCGGTAAGAATATTCCGGTATTGCCACCAGATGTGAATGAATCGGGGTGGGAGTTCACCTTGGTGAAGAAGGCTGATTCCATTGGCGCGCTGGCGCAGGCGATTCGCTTTGGCATGGGCGGCGTCAAAGGCATCGGCGAAGGCGCGGTCGCGCATCTACGCCAGATTCGCGACAGCGGTGGCCCGATCGTCACCTTATATGATCTGTGCGAACGCGTTGACACCCGAACCTTGAACAAACGTGTGGTCGAGGCCCTGATCAAAGTTGGTGCCTGTGACAGTCTGCATGCGAATCGGCGCGCGCTTTTCGATAGCATGGATCGTGCATTCGAGCGCGGTGCGAAAGCTGCACGTACCAAGGCCCAGAATCAGGAAACCTTGTTCGCCTCATTCGAGACCGACGTCACCTTTAAGCAGGAAAGCCGCGGCTATACCGACGTGCCCGATTGGGCGCCGCAGGAACGGCTTGGGTATGAGAAAGAACTCACCGGCTATTGGATTTCCAGCCATCCAGTGGCCGAGGCCGCCGGCATCATCACGCGTCACGCCAGTCACAGCACGCGCGCTTTCCGCGATCTGCCCACGGGTTGGAAACTGACCATCGGCGCAGTGGTGTTGGGCAAGCGCGTGGTGCGCACCAAGACCGGCAAGACCATGGCGATTTTGCAGCTGGAAGATCAGTACGGCCGTTTCGAAGGGGTGCTGTTTCCGGCCCGCGCCGATCGTCGCGGCCAGATCGAACCTGGGCCGTATGAGAAATTCGGCGCCGACTGTGAACCCGATTTGGTGGCACTATTCACGGGGAATCTGGAACGGCGAAAACGTCAAGCGCAGCGGCCGAAACCCGAGGCCGGTGATGAGCCGCTGTCCGAAGCCGGCGATGACGCCGCCGCGATGCCCGAGCCGGAAGCTGAGGTCGAGGATTTGCCTAGCCTCATCATCAGCGACGTAGTGCCGGTGCGCCTGGCCACCGAACGTCTGACCACCGCGATCCAGATCATCACGACCGCGGGCACTGCGGCTGCCGACGTAATCGCCATGCGTGCAGTAAGCGCGACCGCGATGGCGCTGACCGAACACGGCGGCTCCTGTCCGATCACGGTCTGTCTGCATGTACCGGGCGAGGTCGCACTGACGCTAGCGTTGGGCGAGCGTTTCCGAGCGCATCCGACTGACGTGTTGCTGACGCGTCTGGCTGAGATCTGGGGCGAGGCCAATGTCAGTACCCGCTGTCGAGCGTTGTCGCCGGCCGCGCATGTCGTTCCCGCGCTGGATGAGCCAGTCGAGGCTGGTTACGACGGGTGAGTCGCGGCGCGGGCGAAACCACGCCCGGCGCTTGAACCAACACCGTCGATAGCATGTTCACCAGTCGCCAGGAGTCGTCATGCACATGCCACGCCATTTCGTTTTTTCACTTGGTTTTTCCAACGTTTTTGCGCTGACGTACGCGCTGTTTTTGTTGCTGCTTCTGGGGCCTGGGGTAGCGCTGCGCGCGGGCGAAGCGGCGGTTGGCAGCGTGGCGCCGGAACTGGGCAGCGAGAAGACCTTCAACACGCCCGGCGGCGCTCCGGTGACCTTGGCCTCGCTGCGCGGCCAGGTGGTGCTGATCGATTTCTGGGCCACTTGGTGCGGGCCGTGTGTGGCGGCGATTCCGCATGTACAGGAACTGCACGAAAAATATCACGATCAGGGCTTGGTGGTGATCGGCCATACCGACGCCAGTTCGCAGGATCTACCGGCGTTCATTAAGCAGAAGAAAATCAGCTACATCATTTCAGTCGGCAAAGACATCGGCAACGCCTACGGCGTTAGCGGCATTCCGCATGTCTTCATCATCGACCCCGACGGCAAGATCGCGTGGCAGGGCCATCCTGCCGAATTGCAGGACAGCACCGTTGCCGAATTGATGAAAAAGGCCAAGCCGCCAGCCCCGCCGGGCCCGCCGTCGCCAGCCTTCGCTAAGCCGTCGCCGGTGGCCAAGGTCGCGCGCTATGAACAGCTGGCCGCCACAGGCAAAGTTGGCATCGCGGTGAAGGAACTGGGGAAGCTGGCCGCCGCCGACAAGAACCCCACCGATGCTGCCGCGGCGAAGACCAGCTTAGACGTGATCAGCGCGTGGCGCGCCGCGCGCGACGCTGAACAGGCGAAAGCCAAGGATGACGGCGATGTGTTCGTCGCCGCCAGCATCGCCGAGGTTCTGGCCAAGCAGTACGCCGGCCATGACGACGCTAAAGCACTCCTGGATACTGCGGCGGCGCTGAAGAAAGATCAGCAGTGGAAGGCGGGTCAGGACTATGCGCGCCTGGCCGCAATTCCGGTCGCGGGCCACGCCGATCCGCGCTTCATTCAGCAGGTCGATGCGTTCCTGAAGAAATGGCCGGACGGCTATTACGCAGAGCAGGTGAAAGCGCTGCGCTCGCACTAAGCGAGCAGAGTAGTCGGCGGCGGTGACGCCAGTTAGCGCGCGGCCGCTGCTTGTCCGACATTTGCTTCGTGCGCGAGCAGCCAGCGTTTAACCGTCAAGCCGCCGGAATAACCGCCGATGCCGCCGTCGCCGGCGATGACGCGGTGGCAGGGGATGATGATCGCGATCGGGTTGCGGCCGTTGGCTGAGCCGACTGCGCGGCTGGCGCGCGGTCTGGCAATGGTGCGCGCCAAGCCGCCGTAACTGGCGGTGGCGGCGAACGGGATCGCGATCAATGCCTGCCAGACGGTCTGTTGGAAGTCGGTGCCGACCGGCGCCAGGGGCAGCGTAAACGCGCGGCGTTTACCGCTGAAATATTCTTCGAGTTGCGTGGTAACTGCGGCGAACGGCGTGGCGTCATTGCGCCAGGACGGATCGATCGCCGGGACGTCATCATGCTCGGCGAGGTACAGTCCGGTGAGCGCGCGGTCGCTCATGGTCAGCAGCAGACGGCCGACCGGACTGGGGACACTGGTGTGGACGGTGTGGCTCATCGGTACTCCGGCTTCGGGGCGTAGGCTGCGCGGCGGCGTTAGCCGCGGAAGCAAACGTCGGCGCATCACCAAATCACCATCGGGCTCACAGCAGCCCGGCTTGCGGGTCGGACGCGCGCGAGAGAAACTGCAGTCTCAACCTCCTCAGGATCACAACATGGCCACAGCTTCCAATGCGCTCTCAATCTGGTTTGTCACTGGCAGCCAACATCTGTACGGCCCCGACGCGTTGCAGCAGGTGGCGTCCAACAGCGCCGCGATTGTGGCCGGGCTGAACGCCGCACAGCTGCCAGAAACGGTGGTGGTGAAGCCGGTGATGACCACGGCGGACGACATCCGCGCGCTGATGCTGGCCGCGAATAGCGATCCCAGTTGCGCCGGGCTGATCCTGTGGATGCACACCTTCTCGCCGGCGAAAATGTGGATCGGTGGGCTGAGCCAGTTGCGCAAGCCATTCGTCCATCTGCACACGCAGTTCAATCGCGACCTGCCGTGGGCAACCATCGACATGGACTTTATGAATTTGAACCAGGCTGCGCATGGCGATCGCGAAGGCGGTTTCATGCACACGCGCATGCGCATCGAGCGCAAGGTGGTGGTCGGGCATTGGCAGGATCCGGAAGTGCATGAGCGGTTGGGCGCGTGGATCCGTGCCGCGCACGGCTGGCATGATTGGCAGGGCGCAAAGATCGTTCGGTTCGGCGACAATATGCGCAATGTCGCGGTTACCGATGGCGACAAAGTCGCGGCCGAGATCCGTTTCGGCTTCACGGTTTTGGCGCATGGCGTGACCGAACTGGTTGACGAGGTTAACGCGCAAAGCGACGCCGCCGTCGATCGTTTGGTCGCGGAGTATGAAGCGAGCTACAGCGTCGATGCGCAGCTCAAAAAAGGCGGCGCTGGTCATGCCGGACTGCGCGATCAGGCGCGCATCGAACTTGGCCTGCGCTCCTTCATCAGGGGTTTAGGCGCGAAGGGTTTCACCACGAATTTCGAGGACCTGGGCGCGCTGAAACAGCTTCCCGGCTTGGCCGTGCAGCGGCTGATGGCGGACGGTTTCGGCTTTGGCGCCGAGGGCGATTGGAAGACCTGCGCGCTGTTGCGGGCGATGAAGACCATGGCCCGTGGCCTGCCCGGCGGCACCTCGTGGATGGAGGACTACACCTATCACTTGGAAGCCGGCAAAGAGCTGGTGTTGGGTGCGCACATGTTGGAGGTGTGCCCGTCAATATCGGCGCAGAAACCAGTGCTAACCAGCTATCCGCTGGGCATTGGCGGCAAGGCCGATCCGGCGCGGTTGGTGTTTACTGCTGCGGCCGGCCCGGCGCTTAACGCGTCGTTGATGGACCTGGGCAACCGCTTCCGCTTGTTGGTAAACGACGTTGAAACCGTGGTGCCGCCGGCGCTGCCGAATCTGCCGGTAGCGCGCGCGGTGTGGAAGCCGCTGCCAGATTTCAAAACCGCCTGCGCCGGTTGGATCCACGCCGGCGGCGCACATCACGCGGCGTACAGCCAACAGCTGTCGCTCGAACACCTGCGCGACTTCGCGACCATGGCCGGAATCGAGCTGGTCCATTTGGGTAAAGAAACGCGCATCGACACGCTGCGTCAGGAACTGCGTTGGAACGAAATCGCTTATCACTTGGGCCAGGGATTATCGCGCGTCTGAGCGCAGGATTTTACGAGGACTGCGGCTGGGGGGCCTGGGCATGCGAGGTGTGCAGCCTTGAATTGGGGCCAGGTTGGTGGTGGAAGACATCGCGCGTACTAGGGTGCGCTTGCGCACCCGCGATGGACTAATGCTGGACGGAAAGCCTCCGGCCAGCGTTTCACCGCATAACCATCAGGCATCTCATGCGTACCGTGACACCCATCGCTCCAACTCCCACCGCTGATCTGGGTGCGAATACTTTTCAGCCGCATGCTTGCGCCGGGTGGCGCGACGCCTTTGCCCGCCGTGGACTGATGGTGCGCGTCTGGGCCTTGGTTCTGGTGGGGGTGTTCAGCGCCATGTCGGCCGCCGAGTGGATACCCTTAGGCAACCAGGGTCGGACGCCGGTCTCGCTGCGCGGGGTGATCGCCATCGCTGCGGGTTATGGTCACACGGTGGCGCTGAAGGGCGACGGCACCGCGGTCGCTTGGGGAGATAATGACTATGGTCAGACGACGATCCCGATGGGCCTGAGCGGGGTGATCGCCATCGCAGCGGGTTATGGTCACACGGTGGCGCTGAAGGGCGACGGCACCGCGGTGGCCTGGGGAGATAATGACTATGGTCAGACGACGATCCC
>JBBROQ010000014.1:0-29146 GCA_038229115.1 Planctomycetota bacterium
AAAGACGGCGACCTGGGCGTCAGTCTGCTGCGCGCGCCCTCCGATCCCGATCCGGTTGCTGATCGTGGCCAACATCACATCCGCTTCGCCGTCGGCCGGCATGAAGCCCTGACCGCCGACGGCGTGCACAGCACCGCGGCCGCCGCAGACGCGCTATTCACGCCGCCGCTGATCGTCACCAACGGCAGCTTGGCACAGCCACCTTTGGCCATCGATCAACCTGGTTCGCTAGTGCCTAGTTGGGTCGCGCCGGCGGACGGCGGCGGCTTCGTGCTGCGTCTGCATGAAACCAACGGCTCGGCCGGACAAGCGGTGCTGCACCTGGCCGAACGCGCGCAGGCGATCGAGCTGGTCGACTTCCTCGGCCGCGTCATCGGCAAGCCGAAGAAGCTGTCGGCGCGCAGCGTCGCGCTGGATTACACGCCGTATCAGGTCTTGAGCGTGCGCGTGCGCTGAGGGTTCTGGCTATCGGCCTGCCCGCGCATGCTGACGGCATGAATCTGACGCCACGCTGGTGGCGGGCGCTGACCTGCGCGTACATGCCAGTCGGCTGCCCCTTCAACGGTACCGCCAACATCCTCAGCTCTGTGCGGTTGGCGCTGCTGAAAAACAGCGACTCGCTCGACGACGATCTTGAGAATCCGCTGGTTGGGCGCGCGACCGCTTTGAACGAAGTGTAAAAAAAAGCGACCCGCGCCAATGGGCGCGGGTCGCGTGCAACTCGTCAACGGCAACTGCTTAGGACATGCATTCGCCAGCGCCGAGTTCGTCGAGGCTGAACAGCTTATCGCTGCCGATGTCGTGCAGGTCGCTTTCGTTAATCGCTTCCGGCGCGAGCGCGAAGATTGGCGTCAGGCGCTCCTTGAACGCGGCCTTCGCCGCCTTCGCGCCGTCCTTGTCCAGACCCACGCCGGCGAGCCGGCGCAGGAACTCGGCGAAGGTCTCGGTGGCGTTGCGTTCGGCCTGATACCACGACGCCAAGGTGGTGATGGTTTCGATCGCCTTACGCGCCGGAATGCGCGCGATCATGGTCGAATGATGGATCACTGCGCCGTCGTCGGCGCCGCCGACCAGCAGCACATAATGCGGCACCACTTTATCGCCGATCTTCGACGCCGCGCCGTGCAGGCCGATGGTGCCGATGTGATGCTGACCGCAGGAATTTGGGCAGCCGCTGATGTTGATATGCGCGTTCAAGGTGCGCGCATCGGCCTCGATCTTCAGCAGCGCGTTTTCCAGCTCTTTGGCCAGATTTTTCGACAGGGTGATGCCCAACTGGCAGGTGCTGGCGCCGGGGCAGCTAACCACGTCGACCAAGGTGTGCGCTTTGCGCGTGTAGCCGAGTTGCTGCAGTTCGACGAACAACGCCGACAGATCGGCAATCTTCACTCGACGGAACACCAAGTTCTGGTCGTTGGTTGAACGCACGTCGCCTTCGGCAAAACGCTCGGCTAGATCGGCCAGGATGCGCATTTCTTTGGCCGGAATGTCGCCGCGCACGATGCACAACGACACCACGGCCAAGCCGGCTTCGCGATGCGCGCGACCGTTGAAGCGGCGCCACTCGCCTTCTTCGCCGGTCGCCGTGGGAATGACGCTGGGCGCGGCCGCGGGCAAGCGGTCGGGCAGCAATTTGCCGCTGATGCCATCGGCTTTCGCGGCCGCCAATTGCTCTTCAAACAGCGCGCGGAAACCCGCGTCGCCCTTCGCCTTCAACACGAACTTCAACCGCGCTTTGGCGCGATTCTGACGATCGCCGTATTTGTGGTGCACGCGCACCAACGCTTCGCACACCGGGATCAGCTCTTCTTTGGCCAAGCAGTCGTAGAGCTTGATCGGAGCCACCGGCATCGCGCCCAGGCCGCCGGCGGCGACCACGCGGAAGCCTTCCTGGCCGCCGACTTTCACTGCCATCACGCCGATGTCCTGAATGTTGATTTGCTGCAGCGGATCGGCGTCGGACGCGGCCAACGCGATCTTGAATTTGCGCGGCAGCGAGGCCGACAACGGCCCGCGCAGGAAATGTTGGAACACCGCTTCGGCGTAGGGCTCAACCGCGAACGGCTCGTCAATGCGCGTACCGGCGTTGGGGCTACCGCAGACCGCGCGCACCGCGTTACCGCAGGCTTCGCGCGTGGTCAGGCCGCATTCTTCCAAATCACGCAGCAGCGCCGGCGTCGTATCCAACGGCACATAGTGAAACTGGATCGCTTGGCGCGTGGTGATGTGGCTGATGCCGTTGGTGTAGCGTTCGGCGGTATCGGCCAGCACGCGCATCTGCGCCGGCGTGACTTTGCCGTACTTCAATTTGATGCGGACCATTTGATTTTCGCCGCCCTGACGTTGGCCATAGACGCCGTGGACCAAACGAAACGGCCGGAATTCTTTGTCCGGATCAATCGCACCAGCGTGCAGCGCATCGAGCGTGTTCTGGTACTTGGCCAGTTCAGCTTCGACAATCGAGGGCAGCGGCGCGGGAGCGGCGGTAGACATGGGAACTCCTATCAGTTCGGTCGGGAAACTAAGCCGTCAGGTTGGAGTCCGACATGCAATGCCACGCCGCGGCGCATACGTTGGCCGTATGCGCCGCGGATTCCTTCAGTGCCAAATCCTGGCAGCGAGGCGCTGCGAGCGCGCCATGGGCAGGTGACGCTCGACCGTTCCGCCAGCGGCCAGATGGCTGCGAAACTCACGTGGCGGCTGGCCGTACGCAGTGCGAAATACCCGGGAAAAATGGAACGCGTTGTCGAAGCCGGTAAGCGCGGCGACCTCTTGCACTGGCAGATTGGTGCGCGCCAACAGCGTCGCCGCACGTTCCAGGCGCAGCAGGCGGACGACCGCCATCGGGGTTAGGTTCAGTTCCTGCTTAAACACTCGCACCAGATGGCCGCGCGACATGCCGGCGAGTTTGGCCAACAGCGGCAGCGACAGCGGTTCTAAGCGCTCGCGCCAACGCTCGCGGATCGCCGCGACGACGCGATCGATCAACGGATGAAAAGCGCCGCCGTCGCCATCCGCGGTGCCAATCGCGCCAGTGATGAATGCGCCCAACAGATGGGCGAAAGCGTGCTGCGTCAGAACCTCGTGACCGGGCGGCCGAGTGTCGATCAGCCAGCCAAGATGATGCAGCAGCGGTCGCAGCACGTCGCCGTCCGGCAAGGTGCGCGCCAGCGGCCACGTCGCCGCTGATGGCAGAGCGCCGCGCGGCGCGTGCAGATTGAAATGGACGAAGCCATGGCGCGTGGTGCGCGCCGGATCCCAGGTGAACGCATCGCGCATCCCCGGCCGTCCCAACAGCAACGTCCCGGCCGGCGCGGGGACGGTCTGACCATCGACCTCCCACACCACCTCGCCGTCGATGATCCAAACGAATTCGTAATCGAACAACCGACGCGGGCCGAAGGTCGCCCCAGCCGGATAGGTCGCTACCTGCACGCCGCGAAAGTCGCTGAAGCGCAGACGGGCGAGATCGAGCATGGGTGCAGAATAGCTGCCGATGTAACTTTTAGAAAGGTTTCGAGTCACTGCGGGCATTCCCAAGCGTGCTGCCGATGACTAGGCTTCGCCGACATAGGAGCCCACCATGAGCACCGCCACCGCCCCGACCGCCACCGCAAAACCATCAGCATCCACCGCGTCAATCAGCGACGCGCAGGTGCGCTCGTTCGTCGACGACGGCTTCCTGGTGGTGCCCGGACTGGTCAGCGCCGACGACCTGGAGCTTCTAAAACGTGAGACTATCGCCATCGCCCGAGGCGCTTATCCGTGCAAGTCGATCCAACCCGCGCCAGCGCATTTGAGCGACCGCGAGGTGACCCAAAATCTGCTGTGCATCCATCAACCGCACTTCCTTTCGCCAGTGATGCGCGCGTTCGCGCACCACGCCGGCATCAACGCGGTGCTCAGCAATATCATCGCCGCGCATTTGCCGCATTGGGACGGCGCGGTGAAATGCATGCAGTCGATGCTGTTCGTGAAACCACCGGGCAAACCCGGTCAGGCGTGGCATCAGGACGAGATGTACATCCCGACTCGCGACCGCTCGTTGTGCGGCGCCTGGATCGCCATCGACGACGCCACCGTGGAGAACGGCTGCCTGTGGGTGGTCCCTGGTTCGCACCGAAACGGTTATCTGTTCCCGAACCAACCGCCGACTGATTTACAGGAGTATGACGGCTCGCCGCAGTGCCACGGCTTTGACGAAAGCGCAGCGATTCCAGTACCGGTGAAGGCTGGCTCGGTGGTGTTCTTCAACGGCTATCTGCTGCACAAATCCCTGCGCAATCGCAGCACGGTCTATCGTCGCGCGTTGGTCAACCACTACATGAACGCGTGGTCGCTGCTGCCGTGGGCGATGGAAGGCGAGATGAAAAAGCGAGATAACTTCTCGGTCGCGCAGCTCGACAACCGTGGCGTCATAGCGACTGCCGGTACCGATCCCTACGCGTGGAAAGGCTACGATCCGCTGCCGGACGACGTGTATCTGCGCACCTTCCAAACGGCCTGGAACAAAAACGAAGCGACCGTCGCAAAACAGTAAGGGCGAACAGACATTGCGCCTGCACCCGGTAGAACCTCGGCATCAGCATGCACCATGGGTCGTGAGATATCGCCGGCTGAATCAGGACTTTCTCGCCTCCAAATCGGGCTCGCGAAACCGCGCGCCTAGACACCCGCGCTCGTCGTTCTAGCGTCCGCGCTCCTTTATTTAGAGCAGCGCGAGGCATCTCATGGCGACCTTCCACATCTCGATCATCAACGGCGACGGCATTGGCCCAGAGGTCGGCGTCGAAGGTCTGAAAATTCTGCACCGCGTTGGCGAACTCGCCGGCCACACCTTCACCACCGCCGAATATCTGGCCGGTGGCGCGGCCATCGATGCCACCGGCGTGCCGTTACCAGATGACTCGATCAAGGGCGTGAAGGATTCCGCGGCGCTGTTGTTTGGCGCGATCGGTGGACCGAAGTGGGAGAAACTGCCGCACCATCTGAAGCCGGAAGCGGGACTGTTGAAACTGCGCAAGGAACTGGGCGCATTCGCGAACCTGCGGCCGGCGGTGGTGCACGACGAACTGTTGGATGCCAGCTCGATCAAACCCGAGGTGCTTAAAGGCACCGACATCATGGTGGTGCGCGAACTCACCGGCGGGATTTATTTCGGCCAGCCGCGCGGCATCGACGGCGAGGGCGCAAATCGCCGCGGTTTCAACACCGAGGTCTATCACGTTTACGAGATCGAGCGCATCGTGCGCATGGCCTTCACCATCGCGCGTGGGCGCTCGAAAAAACTGTGTTCGGTCGACAAAGCCAACGTGCTGGAGTCCAGCCAACTGTGGCGCGACACCGCGATCGCGGTCGGCCAAGACTTCCCCGACGTCGCGCTCAGTCACATGTATGTCGACAACGCGGCGATGCAGTTGATCCGCGATCCGCGCCAGTTCGACGTCATCGTCACCGGTAACATATTTGGCGACATTCTTAGCGATGAAGCCAGCCAGCTCACTGGCTCAATCGGCATGCTGGCATCGGCGTCGGTCGGCGGCCCGGTTGGTTTCTTCGAGCCGATCCACGGCAGCGCGCCGGACATCGCCGGCCAGCAAAAGGCCAACCCCCTCGCGATGATCGGTACGGTCGCGTTGATGCTGCGCTACGCGCTGAAACTGGAGCGCGAGGCGCAGTTGGTGGAGACCGCGATCCGCGCGGTGCTCAAAGACGGTCTGCGCACCGGCGACATCAAGCAGCCCGGTTGCCGCATTCTCGGTACGCGCGAGATGGGCGACGCGGTCCTGGCGCGACTGAAGTAGCGCTGCGACTACGCCGGCGGATCCGCGCTGCTGGGGCGTGCAGACGGCCGGCGGCATCCTTGCGGACTGATGCGGTCACGGTTATATGCCCGCCCATGAGCACTATCCGCGCAATCATTCTGGGCAGTCTCGCCCTCGCTTCCCTCACCACTGTCGGCTGCGGCGCTAAGCGCGACCTCAGCTATAAGACGGTCGAAGCCGAGGAGCTGCAGCGCCAGATCAAGGAATTGGAAGCGCAGCTCGCGGCCTGCGAATCGGGCAAGGCTGAGACCATCATCAAGTCCGGCGACGCCAATGGCGAACCAACGGGTGTGATTGTCGAAAAAGTCCTTGGCCCCAAGGGTGTCGGCATCAGCACGCGCGAACCCGAAACGGTGCTGACCATCGAAAGCAGCATCCTGTTCAAACCCGGCTCGGCCGCGCTCACCAGCCAAGCGAAAGGCATCCTCGCGCGCGTCGCGACGCTGCTGAAAGAAAAGTACCCGAATCATTATGTGCGCGTCGAAGGCCACACCGACGACGAAAAAATCAGCCGCAGCAAAGATCAGTGGGACGACAATTGGGAGCTGTCCGGCTATCGCGGCTTGGTCGTTCTGCGCTACCTAAAAGAGCGCGGTGTTAGCGAAAAAGTCCTGGGTTATGCCGGCTATGCCATGCAGCGCCCCTTGTCGCCCAACACCAATACCGCGAATCGCTCAAAGAACCGTCGCGTCGAAATCGTGGTTATCCCCAAGTAATCTGCCGCAGCAGCCATGCCTGAGCGTTCGCGCGGAGCGTTCTCCAACCTCCGCCTGACGCTCGGCTGGATCGCTGCCTTGTGGGTAGTGTTCGCCTTAGATGTGATGGTGACGTTCGTATTCGGCCCGGGGCTGGGAAAGCCTCGGGCCGAGTCATTTCACGGTGGCTTGCTGCCAGCGCTGTTTGGTCTACGTCCTCGATCCACCTGGGGCCTGATCGGCATTCCCTGTGCGCCTTTCCTGCACGCAGGTCTGGCGCATATTCTTGCCAACAGCATCGGTCTGTTGTTCCTGGGTTGGGCCAGTTGCGCCGTCAGCCGCAAACACACCGCCATCGTCTGCTTGTACGCGATGCTGGTGTCAGGCTGCCTCACCTGGGTGATCGGAAATCCCGACACCATCCACGTCGGCGCCAGCGGCGTGCTGTTCGGGCTGATCGGGTTTCTCGCGCTGAACGGCCTCGTGCGCTTCAGTCTTGGCAACCTGCTGCTGGCCGCGGCGACGGTGTGGTTCTACTTCCCCGTTGCCCTGCCCGGAATGATGCCGGGCGCACAAGGTCCACAGGGCATGCCGATCAGTTGGCAGATGCATTTGGGCGGGTTCGTCGGCGGACTGCTGGCGGCGTGGCAACTGCGGCCAAAACGCTAATCCGCGTCGCGATCCAATCCCAACATCCGCCGCACGTGCAAGGCGACCTCGGGGTCATCGGGATGGTCGCGCAAATAGGCGAGTACGCGGTGCGATAGCTTGTTGGCCACGCGCTCCAGGCCGTAGCGCACCTCTGTCGCGGCGGCGACGTCAGTGAGAGAAAGTTTCTTAACGATGCGTTCCTCTTCGGCAGCGACCACGTCGGCAAACCAGCGACCGACGGCGGTGAATAATTCGCCGTGATCGGTGCGGCGTTCGTGCAAGAAGGCGATGGTGGCAGTTTCGACCAGGTCGGCGGCAGCGGCGACTTCGTCTGCGCGCAGACCGCGATTGGCGGCGACCACCTGTTCAAGGTGGTCGACGTTGTACAGGTACACGTCGTTGAGTTCGGCCACGGCCGGGTCGATGTCGCGCGGCACCGCCAAATCGATGAACAGCAGCGCACCGCGCCCGGGGCGCTGACGCATGACCGCGCGCACATCGTCGACCGTGACCACCGCATGCGGCGCGGCGGTGGACGACACCACGATGTCATGCTGGCTGAGCGCCGTGCCGAGTTCGGCCCAGGGATACACCTTCACTGCGCCGGACACGTGCGCATGCCCGGCGATGGCAAGGGCGCGATCGGTGCTGCGGTTGACCAACGCCACGTGACGCACGCCATGATCCAGGAAATAACGCACTGCCAATTCAGCGACCTCGCCCGCGCCGATCACCAGTAACCGTGCCGGCGCTAGTTCACCGTGAATCTGGCGTGCCAGATCGACCGCGACCGAAGCGACGCTGAGCTTGTGCTTGTTGATGCCGGTCGACGCACGCACGTCTTTGGCGAGCGCAAAAGCGCGTTGAAATAGCGGGTGCAACAGCGGACCACAGAGCCGCTGCGCGCGCGCCCAATCGTACGCTTGGCGGACTTGATGCAGGATCTGGTCTTCACCGATGACCAGGCTTTCGATCCCACTGACCACCCGGAAAAGATGCCGCACCGCGGCCGGGCCATGATGCGCATAGCTGTGGGCGCGCAGCGTGGTCAAAGTCATGCCCTGACGTTCGGCCAACAGCGTCAGCGCGGCCTCATCGCGCACCGCGCCGCCCATATACATTTCTAAGCGATTGCAGGTGCTGACCACCAACGCCTCGGTGCAGCCCGGCAGTGCCAACAGCGCCGCGGTGAAACCCGCCAAGCTTTCCACACCAATCGCCAAACGTTCGCGGATCGCCACCGGCGTGCGGTGATGATCGACGCCGATGACCAGCACGGCCGGTTCTGATGAGGGCACAACAACCGCCTCAGCCATGCGCGACCAATTGCAGACTAACCTGCCCAATCGCCGCGATCGCCATCGCCAACAGTGCGGCCCAGGCCAACCCGCGCCGGCCTAAACCCTGCGCGCCGCGCGCGCCCAAGACCGCCACCAACAGCGCAAGATTCAGGATCGGGATCACGAACGTCGGATGTAAAAGCGTCCAGGCCGCGCGTCCCGGCACCGATGCCTGATAGTGCAGTGCCGCCGCGCCGGTGACTAGGCCGCCCATCAATAGCGCTGCCGCGATTACCAAACTGCGGGCAGTCAGTCGCTCTAATAGCGGTAGCGGCGGCAAGCGAAACGCGCGCGCGCTGGCTGATTTGACCTGCCGCACACCCAGCAGCCACAGGCCGCCCGCGCCGCCGGCAATCAGCATCGCCGCCAGATGCAGCGACATGAACGCGATGTGCGCCAATACCACTGCCGGCGTATGCCCGTCGCGCAGCAGATGCTCATCCGGGATCGCCGCGACCGCGACGATCAACCCCATGCAGCCAACCGGCAGCAACAGCAAGCCGCGATTGGGCGCAGTCAGAAAACGCCCGGCAAAAATCAGCGCCGCGACCGCGGCCCATCCGCCCAATACCCCGAAAGCGAAGTCGAGATGCTGCGCGTCGCACAGCGCGATGACCAAAGCCGCAGAATGCGCCGCGAAACCCGCCCACAGCAAGGCCGTCAATGGCAACCGCGGGGACGAAGCCGTGTCCTCCGGCACCGCCATCCGGCGCCAGCGCAACACCCCCGCCGAGCAGTAGACGAGGCCCGCCAAGGCCGACAGCACGATCGCCAGCAGATGCACGCGGATCAGGGCTTGAAGGCGGCCAGAGTGACCATGTTGCGCAGATCGTTGTCGAGCAATTCGCCGCGCACGCCGACCCACAGACCCGGTTTGTCGATCAGATCATCGCCGCCGGCAATCAGCGACACGCGCTGCCACAGCCGCAATTCAGCCGTGGCGCGTAGCATTGCCTGACCTTTTTCATAACGGCGGTCGTCAGTATCGCGGCCGTTATCCTTGTGCCGCAGCAGCACGCGCAGCGCCAAACGATCGCGCCACACCGGCGTTTCCACCCAACCACCCAATTGCGTCTCAACCAAACCCGCAGCGATCGACAGCCGGTAATTCTGCTGTGCATCGTTGGCCAAGAACCGCCAGCCAAGCACGAAAGTGAAATCGACGTGCAGTTTGTCGGGGTCTTCGCGCACGCTGGTGCGGCTGTCCGGCTCGGTGCGGTAGGACGCGCCGGCCTGATAGAACTTCCACGAACGTGGTTCGATGCGGATGTAAGCGCTGCTGGTGCTAGAACCGCTGCTGACATTGGTGCCGTAATCGATGCCGCCGATAAACTTCAATTGACTGAAACCGCTGGTCACCGGCTTCACTTCTTCCAAGCGTTGGTTGAAGCTGTCGACCGCCTGCACGGACTTGGTGTGCAGCGTGTCCTCCATCACCAATTTGCCGATGGTGCCTTTGCCTTCGGCGACCTGCTGCGTGATCAATTCCAGATTGGCACTGATCTTGTCTAAGCGCGGCGCGGCGTTGGCGAGGCCAGCCATCACCTTGCGCAAGTCGTCGCGATTGTCGCCAACCGCGGCTTCGATGTTGGCCGCAGCGCCACCGATGTGCAGCACCGCGGTCTTCACCGACTCGCGATTTTCAGCCAGCATCGCGCTGAGATTGTCCATCGCGGTCTTCAGCGCGGCCTGGTTTTCCTTTACCACTTGGCGGATCGCTTCCGACATCGACCCAACATTGGTTACCGCGTCGCCGATGGCGCCGCGATTCTCTTTCACCACATCGCGGATCTCGCCCGACATCTCGCCGAAATTCTTGATGCCGCTGCGCAGCGACTTGATCGCCTCGCGCACTTCAGCGCGGTTTTCATCGATCATTGCCCGCACGCTGGACAAGGTTTCGTCGATGCCGATCGGCTCGGTGCCGACCAGGCCGGCCAGGTCGCCCTGCGCCTTGAGCGGATGCCCGCCGGATGAAGAGATCTCCATCGTCGCCCCGCCGAGTAGCCCCTGCACAATGCGGAACTCGGTCTTCGCATCGATCAACACCGCCTTCCGCTTGTTATTGTCGACCGTGAACTTCACTTCAACCAACGGTCGACCGTCATCCGATAACACCGGCGTAACCGCACTGATCGACCCGACCCGCACACCGTTATAGGTCACGCCGTCGCTTTGTTTCAGGCGCGAAACGCGCGGGAAGCGCACGCTAAAATCGCTGCCGCCGCTGTGCCAGTCGGTGACGAACAGAGTGAAGGTCAAAATCAGCGCGAGGCCGATGAAAAACAGCAGACCGACTTTGAGTTCGGGCTTCACGGTACGCTCCCGCTGAAGGCTTCGGTCAGCGGCCCTTTGGTCGAGCCGGTCAACAGCTGTACCACGACCGGATGCTTGTTGGCTTTGATTTCATCGCGGTCGCCCAGGGCAATGATCCGGCCTAAGTACAACACGGCGATGCGGTCGCCGACCGTGAACGCCGCGTCTAGGTCATGGGTGATGACCACCGAGGTGACGCCGAGATTTTTTTGCAGGTCCATGATCAGTTCGTTGACGCCGTTGACGGTTACCGGGTCAAGGCCGGTGGTGGGTTCGTCGTACAGGATCAGCTCAGGTTTTTGGATGATCGCGCGGGCGATGCCGACGCGTTTGCGCATGCCGCCCGAAAGACTGGCCGGCTTCAGATCCAGGATTTCTTCGGCCGGCAGGTAAACCTTGCGCAGGACTTCAATCACCCGCCCGCGCACCTCGTCCGCGCCCAAATGATCGACCTCGACCAAGGCCAGGCCGACGTTCTCCAAAACGGTCAGGCTGTTGAGCAGCGCCGCGCCCTGAAACACCACGCCCATGCGTTTGCGATAAGTTTCCAACTGCGTTGGCGTGGCGGTGTGCAGTTCCAGATCGCCGATCACAATGTGGCCTTCGTCAGGTTGCAGCATGCCCATTAAGTGGCGAATCAGGGTGGTCTTGCCCGAGCCGGAACCACCGAGAATTACCAGCGTTTCGCCGCGATAGATGTTGAAAGTGATGCCGCGCAGAATCTGACGCGGGCCAAAGCGTTTGGTCACCTCGCGCAATTTGATCAGCACTTCTTTGTCGGCCGGCGCCGGCGCCAATGGCGCGGCGGCTTCAAGCAGCTGCCGGTTGTACATCGCATCCGTGGTGTCGCGGCTCATGTGCCCACCGGTTGGAACAGGATCTGGATGACTGCATTCAGAACTAAGTCGGCCAGCAGCACGAATACCACGTTCAGCACCACGCTGTCCGTGGTGCTTCGACCCACGCCCTCGGCACCGTCACTGGTATTGAGGCCGCGATCGCAAGCGACCGTCGCGATGATGCAGCCGAACACCACGCTCTTCAAAAGCCCCGAGTAGAAGTCGCTACCTCGCAAGAAGTCCTGCGCCGAGTTCATGAACTGCGACATGGTTACTTCAAAGGTGGTGTACGAAATGAGCGCGCCACCAAGCATACCAACCCAATCGGCGATGGTGGTTAGCAGCGGCATCGAAATCACCAACGCCACCAGTCTCGGCATCACCAGGAAGCGCACCGGGCTAATGTTCATGGTGCGCAGTGCGTCGATCTCCTCGTTCACCGCCATGGTGCCGATTTCGGCGGTCATCGCCGCGCCGACGCGCGCGAGAATAATGACCGCGGCCCAGATTGGACCCATCTCACGGCAGAACGTGGCGCCGATGATCGCGCCCAGATTCGCCTGCGCTTGGTAGCGCACCAATTCCAGACCGAACTGATAGGCCATGATCATGCCGGTCAGCCCGGCGATCAGCGAGATGACCATGATCGAGCCGAAGCCGGCCATATCGATCTGGCGCGTAATCATCGGCAGGCTGCGCCCGGCGCGCGGCAGGAATGCACAGGCTTCACAAAACAGCAACACCACGCGCCCGGCGATGCCCAATTTGCGCATCAGCACGCGCCCGACTTGTTCGATCACGCCCACCGTCTGATGGCGATCCAGGTGATCGTCGAGCGCGCGGGTGCGCTTGCGGCTGCCGCTCATGGCCAGCAACCAATCAACGACAGCGCGATCAGCGTTTTCGCATCGCACAGTTCGCCAGCCCGTAAACGCGCCGACACCTCGCTAAGCGGCAGCACCACCGGCGATACCAGTTCGCCGTGCTCAGGCGCACAGGTGGTCGCGGCCAAATCTTCGGCTCGAAACACGATCAGTTCTTCGTCGCTGACGCCCGCGGCGGGGAAAAAGCGCGTAACTTCGGTCAATGTGGCGGCGGTCATGCCGGCCTCCTCTTGCAGTTCGCGCGCGGCGGTGACCACGGCGGCCTCGCCCGACACGCGCGTGCCGGCGGGGATTTCCAGCGTCCAACGTTTGAGCGGATAGCGATATTGCCGCACCAACAGCAGCGTGTCCGGCGTCGGTTGCGCCAGGATCGCGACCGCGCCGGGGTGATGGATGACCGGCCGCGTGACCTCGCCGTCGGGCGTGGCGAAACGCTCTTCCATCAAGTCGAACCGCGCCGAAGAAAACAGCGTGCGGCTGGCGATGAGCGATACGTGCACGACGGCGTCTTACTGGCGGCCGGAAGCGTTGGCAATGCCACCAGCCACTAACAATCAGTGGCCCACCGCTGCGCTTGCGCGCGGATTCGGCGCCAGAACCTGCGCCAGCCTTTCGCTCGGCGAGCTTCGTCCGTTGCGATTTCTTTGTCGACTTCGGCTTTCTTCTTCAGCTTTCGCCTTCGGGCAGGAACTCCGCATGCGCATCAGCCTGGCCTGGATTAAACGTATTCTTGGACGTGACGCGCTCGGCCTGACGCCGCCCGAACTGCAGGCGCAGCTCTCCAGCCAGGTCGCCGAGATCGAGCCAGAAATCGCCAGTACCGGTCCGGCATTGCATGGGGTGGTGGTTGGGCGCGTGCTGACCTGCGCGCAACATCCCAATGCCGATCGCCTGCGCGTAACCACCGTCGACATCGGCCAAGCCGAACCGGTGCCGATCGTCTGCGGCGCGCCGAATGTCGCGGTCGGGCAGTGGGTCGCGGTCGCCACCGTCGGCACGACGCTGAATACGACCGGCCCCGACGGGGTCGCGAAAAGTCTGACCATCAAGGCCGCGAAACTGCGTGGCGAAGCCAGCTCCGGCATGATCTGCGCCGAAGACGAACTCGGCCTAGGCAGCGGGCACGACGGCATCTTGGTGCTCAGCGGCGAACCCGCGCCCGGCACCCCGATCACCGCTGCGCTGAAACTCGGCGATGCGGTCCTGACCCTGGAAAATGCGTGCATTACGCATCGTCCCGATCTGTGGGGCCAACTCGGCTGGGCGCGCGAGATCGCTGCTTTGGCAAACCTGCCGGCACCGGCCGAGGCGGATATTTCCTGGGTCACCGACGCGGGTCCGTGTCGGGCACAGCTTCATGACGACGGCTGTCTGCTGTATTGCGGCGCGGTGGTCGAGGGCGTCGACAATCGCGAAAGCCCAGTGTGGCTGCGCGATCTGCTCAGCAGCGTCGGCCTGCGTCCGCTCGGCCTGCTGATCGACGTAACCAATTTTGTCATGCTCGAACTCGGTGAGCCGATGCATGCCTTCGATCTGCGCCAGATCAGCGGCACTACCGTGAACGTGCGCTCGGCCGCGGCCGGCGAAGCGTTCACTACGCTCGACGGCAAAGCGCACACGTTGACCACCGGCGACCTGCTAATCGCCGACGAGCGTCAGGCGTTGGCCCTGGCCGGCATCATGGGCGGCGCCAACAGCATGGTCGCGGCCGACACCACCGCGGTTTTGCTTGAGGCCGCGATCTTCAAGGCCGACCGCATTCGCCACACCCGCATCCGCACCGGCGTCGCCACCGACAGTTCGGTGCGCTTTGAAAAAAGTCTGTATCCGGAACTCGCACCGGCGGCGCTGAACCGCGCGATTGCGATCCTGCGTGAAGTCATTCCCACCTGCCGCGTGGTGCAGCGCTTTGCCGCCGGCGACACCGCCACGCCGACACGCTCGCTGCCATTCGATCCCGCGTTATTGCGCCGCCTCACCGGCATCGACCTGCCGCGCGAACGGCAGGCCGAATTGCTCGCGCGTCTGGGCTTCATCGTCTCGGGCGAGACGGTCAGCGTACCGTGGTGGCGACGCAAAGACGTTGGCGTCGCAGTCGACTTGGTCGAAGAAATCGCGCGCAGTCATGGCTATGCAAAGATCCTGCCCGAAACCCCACGCCTGCCGGCGGCCGCGCCGGCGGTGAACGCGCTGCGCGCGGCCGAACACCGTGCACGGCGCCTGCTTTCCGCACTTGGTTGGGACGAAGTCGCGACCTACGCGTTCACTTCCACCGCGTGGGCCGATGCGCTGGCGTGGCCGTCCGACACTCGCATCGAGCTGAAACATCCGCTCTCCAGCGAGATGACCGTGCTGCGGCAAAGCCTGCTGCCGACCCTGACCGAAGCGGTCGCGCGCAACCGCAAGCACGCCGCGCAGGTCGCGATTTATGAACTCGGCAAACGCTACGCCGTCGGCATTGGCGAGGGCGATACGCCGGATGAGGAACTGGTCCTCGCCGGCGTCTGTGCCGCGGCCGGTGACGACACGCCGGTGTACGCCGCGCGCGACGCGGCTTTGGCCACGCTGCGCGGCCTCGGTTACGTGGCGGATTTCGCGGTGATGGATGGCACACAGCACGAACTCGCCGCCGGTCGCGCGCTGGATTTACTGATCGACGGCCAAGCGTTTGGCGTCTGCGGTGAACTGCCGCCGGCACTGCGCACGCAGGCGCAAGCACCCGAACGCGTCGGTTATTTCAGCATCGAACTTGAACGTCTGGTGCGCCGCCTGGGCGCGCCGAAGCCGATCCCGCACACCGCGCCCAGTCGCTTTCCGCTGGTCGATCTCGACTTCACCTGGCAGTGCCCGGAAGCGTTGGCGTACGCCGACCTCGTCAACGCCACCCGCGAAGCCGCCGGCGAATGGTGCGTCGAGGTCGCTCTGGTCGGCGTGGTTTATCGTGGGCCACCGTATCCAGCCGGCGCCAAAGCCGTCAGCCTGCGCCTGTGGCTGCAAGCCGACGACCGTACCCTGGACGACGCTGACAAAGCCAAAGTCCAGGCCCGCGTCGCCACCGCGGTCGCTAAACGTACGGGCGCGGTCCTGCGTAGTTAAGACTGCGCCAGCGCGTCGCGTGCTGATGACAACCACGCGTCGCCGGTGACGATCGAGGCGTGCACGGTGTCGTCTATCATTGCGGCGCTTGTCCGTACCTGCCCGGGCGCGAGTTCCACGCCTTCCATCCGATACCGAATCCGCCGGCGACGCATGCGTATCGGCAATTGATGGACTGGCGGTTCCGCCGTTCGGGCGCGCACCTGTACATGCCGATGTGCCCGAACTGCGAAGCCTGCCAACCGCTGCGCGTCGATGTCTCCAGGTTCATCCCGCGGCACGACCAACGCCGCTGCTGGAAACGGAACAGCGACTTGAGCGTTGCCTGGCATGACCGCGGATTGGACGCCGAGCGGCTGGCGTTGTACGGCGCGTATCAGCGCGCCGTACACGGCCACGAACCGGCCGAGGACGCACACGAATTCCTGATCGCCGATGGCGGAGTCCCCGGCGGCGAACTACATGCGCGCGATCGCGCCGGTCGCTTGGTGGCGGTCAGCATCTGCGACCGCGTCGGCGACGCGCTATCAAGCGTCTATTGTTATTACGCGCCCGATCAGAGCCGCCGCGCTTTGGGCACGTTTATGGTGCTGTCCGAGATCGATCACTGCCGGCGCCACGATCTGCGTTGGCTGTACCTTGGTTTTCACGTCGAAGGCTGTGGCAAAATGGCGTATAAGTCGCGGTTTTTTCCGCATGAAATCCTGGTGCGCAATCAATGGCAGCGGGCCGAGGCACCCAGCCTTCCCACACTTCCGGGCACGCCGCGCGCCTAGTTTTCCGCGGCGCGTTTTACGGCAGCGCGCCAGGCGGCAGCGCACCTTGCGGCAGCGACTGCAGGCCGGTCCACACCGTGAACGCATTGCGGCCCTGCTTCAGCGCTTGGAACGGCCCCGGCTTGGCCTGGCCATTTGGCGGCAGCGCGACGCCTAACAGATCGCGCTCGTCGCCGGCGGCCGGCATGCCACCGACCAGCGCCGGATCCGTCGGCAACTCCATCGTCAGGCGCAAGGTCGGGTCGTCCCACTGCACCGTGACGCCATCCATCGCTAAGCTGCGTACTTCGTTCGGCGCCGCGCGGTTGGCCCGCAGCAACGCCCGCCACTGCGGCAAGGTCAGACGGCAGCGTTTGTCGTCGGCGGTCGCCGGCTCGCCCAATGCCGTGCCCACGCGCGCGACCAAATCGACGAACGGCTCTGGCGGCACCCCGGCAAAACGATTGATCAGCCAACGGCGTGCGCTGTCCGCACTCTTGCTACCGCTGCCATACAAGTTGCCGTCCGCGCGCCGGCCCTCGGCCCATCTCGATGGATACGGCACGTCGATCTCGGCCACGTTGCCGGCGAAGATATTACCGAACCACGCGTGGTTTTTCACCGTCGCTTGACCATTGCGCACGCTGTCGAGTCGGATGGTCAAACCGGTGCCGTTGACGTAGGCACGCTGGCTGCTGTTGGCGAGCAGATTGCGCGTCAGCGTCAGACCCGAGGCATCGTTGACGTAAACCGCACTGCCGCGATTGCCGACGATCGCATTATTGTCGATCCTTACTGCGTCCGGCGGCAGATCGCCCATTTCGATATGGATCCCAAACTCGTCGTTGCCGGTGATGACATTACGCGCGATGCGCGTGCCGGCGTACCGGCCGCCGTCGATATAGATTCCGGCGCAGTCATTATTACGCACCAAATTGCCAGTTATTTCAGCGTTTTCGCTGATCAGCAATTTGATGCCAGCCTGCTCGAAGCGCTTGTAGCCGGTGAAGTGCAGAGCGTTGTTGCGCTCAACCACGTTGCCCTTCAGCACGCAATTGCCGGCGTGGAATGACGCGATGCCGCAGGCGCCATTGTCGGTCACGCGGTTATTTTCCACTACATGGAAACCAACGCTGCCGCGCGCCGGTTCAGGTTCGTTAGCGCTTTCGTTGTCGAAGCCTTCACTGCCCACGTCGATGCCAATGGTGTTGGCGTCGCGCACCAGATTGTCGCGGATCAGCCAATGATGGCCGCTGCGCGTGCTGAGCGCCCCGGCCTGCGCGTTGGCGCGCACCTCCCAAAAATTGCGCGGGAACTGATTACCGCAGCGCTCAATGACAAAGCCGATCACGTGGATGAAACCCAAGCCGCGATGATGCGGCGCAAACACCCGGCGACGCACGGTCAGTTCCAGCACATACGCCACCGGACGAGCACCGCTGCTGAGATGCACCAGCACTTCACCCGATGCCGCGTCAAAACACCAAGCGTCTTTCTGCGCGCGCACACTCGCGACGTTCGGCCACTGCCGCAGCATCTGACCTTTGTCGAACACCTGACCAAGCGTGTAGATGATCGCCTGATCGCCGGTCTTCGGATCGAACTGCCATTCCGGTCGGCCATCAACGCCATACGGCGTCGACGACACGCCGACCCGCAGCGGATTGCCGCCGTCGATCGGCGACGGGTCATCGAACAGCGCGTCATCTGGAACCGCCGCGAACACGCCGTCACCGGCATCGCGCCAGGGTGGATTCCACACCACCGCGCCAGAGATCACGACCGTCGCACCCGGCCGCGCCTTGAACACAATCGGCCGATCTTTTTCTCCGCTGCGTGGCGGAGTAACGCGCTCGCGATAGATGCCCGCATCGACCAGCACCGCGTCGCCCGGCTGCGCCAGTTCGGCGCCACGCTGGATGCTGCGCAGGGGCTGCGCCCGCGTGCCGGCGTGTTGGTCGTCGCCGGTGGTCGCGACGTACCACATGCGGCCTGGCACCGTGAATTGCCACTGCGCATCGCTCTCGCCCGCCGGCGCGCGCCCAACGATCAGAACACTAAGGCTCAGCAAAAGCAGCAGCCGCGTGCTCATGCCAGCACTCTCCAAAACAGCGGTGAAATCAGCTTAAAAGTGGTGGGCCCACCGGGACTCGAACCCAGAACCGAGCGATTATGAGTCGCCTGCTCTAACCATTGAGCTATAGGCCCAGCAAATATTTACATCACGTCTTGGACATACCCAGACACACCAGACAGGTTTGCGAGCGCATAGAGTGCGGTTTGCGGCCGCGCTTCATTGGCATTGGCGCACACGGGAATGAGAAGCTGCGAAGGCGTGCGGTGGCCGGTCATGGTGGCGACGGTGGCGAGGTCCAAACCCACGGCAAGCCTGCGGCTGTTGGCGTCGCGATTTTGGTGGCAGCAGCCGGGCTGGGCCGGCGTCGCGCGCGCCGAGGAACGGGCGTGATTCCTCGCGGCAATTGTGCGCCCGTGATTAGGCGGTTCCGTCGCGTCCGCCGGTGATCACGACCTCGTCCAGGATGGTGCCGGCGAGGTCGATGGCGGTGAAGTGCAGCCGATCAGGCAAGATGCGCAAACGGCACCAGTGGTGCACGGGAAGGAACTTCTGCGCATAGGGATTAGTGCGGGCGTCGGGCTGGGCAGCGTAGAGAAAACCGCCGGCGCCGCCGACCGTCAAACACGGCACGCCCTCGGGCGGCAGCGAACGCTCATAGCAGTGAGCATGGCCGTTCAGATACAGACTGACGCGGTGCTGCGCGAGCAGCGGCAGGATGGTTTCGCGCGCCTCACGCACGGTGCGCTGCCAGGGCCGGCCATCAGGGCCAAGGGCGGCGTGCGGGGTAGAGCTCCAGGCCGGATAGTGGTTGGCGAACACCACGAAGCGTTCGCGCGCGGCGGCCAGGGTGCGGTCGAGCCAGGCCAGCCGTTCGGAACCCGCTGACCAGTCCTGTAGGCCGTCGATGCCGATGAAGCAGCAGCCGGCGATCACCGTGGTCCAGTCACGGTTGTCGCCCGGGGTCGCGAACAACCGGGTGAATACTGGGCAGCCCTCCTCGTGGTTGCCCATCACCCACAGGTGCGGGGTGCGGCGGAAAAATGCCGGCAGCAGATCATCGTACTCGGTGTTCCATAGCTCGTCGTGGCGGCCGTCGCTGGTCAGGTCGCCCAGCGCCAGCGCGGCGTCCGGCTGGCTGGCGTGGATGCGCGCCAGCACCTGCGCCAGCACCTGCGGCTGCGGGCTGGGATCGCTGTAGATGGCGAGGTCGAACGGGCCGCTGAGCGGCAGCGTGTGCGCCAGACCGCGCACCGCGCGCCCGGCGCCCGGCGTCAGACGATAGGGCAGTGCGCGGGCGGCCGGCAGGCCGGGGACGACCAGACCGGTGACGACAAAGCGGTGCAGGAGGCCCACGGGCGAGACCAGCCGCTGGCCGGCCAGCTCCAGCGCCACTGGGCAGCGCAGTTCCGTGCGGCAGCTCAGGCTGACGGTGTCGGTGCTGGCCCAACCAAGAAAAGGCCCCGCGGTAAGTCGCGCTGCCCCCGCCGGCAAGCCGGTAAGGGCGCCGCTGACCGCCAACCGCCGCCACGCCCCGCTGTGGCGGAAGCCGCGCACGCCGACCATCGGCACGCCGGCGGCTGATTCCGCCGCGGTCCAGGTGCGCGTCAGCTCGTTGCGCCCGCGCCGCAGCAGCGTGGCCGGCAGGCCTGGGATGCGCGCATAGCTCATGCCCGCTTCGGGACGCGGCAGGGCGCTGCCATTCAGCAGCACCGCGGTGTCGCGCTCGCCGTTGAAGACGAGGCCGGCATAGGCCTGTGGCGCGGTGACGGTGAACACCCGGCGGGCGCTAACGGTGATCGGCAGAGCCAACGCGTCGCTCGGCAGCGGCCGCGTGGCTGTTGCGGCGGTGGCGGCAAAGGCCCAGCCGCCATTGCCGCTAAATACCCGCACCGCGAGGTGGTGCCGGCCCGCCGCCAGCGTTACCGCGAAGTGCTGCGCGGTCTCATGCAGCGGCGAGCGATTGCCCTCGGCCATGGTGTCGAACACCGGCGCACCGGCGATGAACCACTGCTGCCACCAGTCGGCACCGGTGTGGATGTCCAGTCGCAGCGCGCGCGGCAGCAGCAACTCGGTGAACAGCCAGGCACAGCGGCCGTGCCGCGGTGGCCCGAAATGCGCGGCCAAGTCGACGCCGCCGTCGCGGTCAAGTTCCAGGTCAAGGCGATCCTGCAGCACGCCATCGCAGACCAGCGTTTCGGGCAGTGACGACAGCACCGCCGGTGGCGGCAGCGGATGGGCGCTCAGCGGCCGCTCGTGCCGCACCGGCCACGACGCGCGGATCAGCGAAAACGCCCGCCAGCGCCGTGGCCAGGGCGCAGCGCGCGGTAATGCGACCAACGGCCGCAACGCCTGCGCCAGGGTCGTGCGCCAAGCGCCCACACCGGCGTCCGTGCTGGCACGAAATTCCCAACGCGTGCCGCGGGTAAGGTCGACCGCGCGCGTGTCATTGCTCGCTCGAACGGTCCGCTCACGCCCGGTCATTACGCGACCCGCAGTAGCCAACGCACCAGGAACATCGCCGGCAGATACACCGCGATGTAGAACACGATCCAACCCGGGTCCCAATGCCAACCGAACCGCGCGAAGGGCTGCAGGAACGCCGGCGGCTTTTCCAGCGCCTGGGCATCCTTGACGATTGCCAGCACTCGCACCACCGGCCCGGATAACGGGCGCACGACCTGCAGCAACTTCGCCGGCTGATTGGCCCGGACGATCAACTCGGTGGCCGGCGGCGGCAGATCCGCACCAACCGTCAACGGCATGCTGGCGATCACCGCGTCGCCGCTGCGCAGAGTGATCGTGGAACGCCCCGGCGTGGCCGGGGTTTCGACCTGCCACTGCAACTCACGCGACGGCAGCGGCCGGGCCAGATAGTCGTGCAAACTGGCAAGCGCACCGGCGCGCGCGGCCGCGGCTGCGGCCCCGACTGACCAATGCAGCGTGCCGGGCACGCCATCGTGCTGCCAGTCGCGCTCAAGCTGCGTCAGGGTGGCGCGGATCGACGGCAGACGTTGCTCATCTGGCGACACTTCATGGTTCAACACAACGCCGGCTGGGGGATCCAGCCGCACCGGCGCGACCCATTCACCATCCAGTTCGGCGATCACCTGAATCGGCGTGCCGGGCTTCGGATTCAGCGCCTCGATGCGGTCAGTCAGCCAGAACACGCTGAAAATCATTGGCCCCAACAGCAGCCCCAACGGCACAAAGGCCGCGCCCATGATCCGCCACTGCACCGGGGTCGCTGCCCGCAGCAGGGCCACTCGCCGTGGCGCGTCAGCCGGCAAAGCCAGGGCCAGCGTCCGCAAACGCGCGGCGCGCGCCTTGGCCACCAACAGCCGAGCGTTGTCGCTACAGAACCGCTGCAGGACCAGGCACAACACCGCCATCACCGTCGCCAAGACCAGCACCGTGCCCGGCCGACCCAGCACCGGCACCAGCGGCCACAGCAGGCGGTCGAGCAGTTCGAGCGTCGGGCGATAGACGTGGTCGGTGGACCAAGTGCCAGGCCAGAACGCCGCGCCGAGCACCACACCCCACAGCACGAAGGCAACGTTACGCACGTGCGCCCAACGCCGTTCGATCCTGCTGACCGCTGGCGGCAGCAGCACGCGGGCGATGGCGAGGTCATCGGCGGCGGGCGCGGCTGGTTCGACGGGTCCGGCCGCTGCACTGACGTCCAGTCGGCGCAGCACGGCACCGTGATCGCCATCAATCGCTACCACCTCGCCCGGCGTCAGCAGCGTGGTCGCACCGTCGATCACCACCGCGGGGATGCCCATCTCGCGCGCGACCACCGCGCCGTGCGACAGCGCGCCACCGCGCTCCAGCACCAGCCCAGCAGCATTGACGAATAGCGGCGTCCAGCTCGGGTCGGTGCTTGGACAGACCAGAATGTAGCCGCGGCCAAGCTCGCCCTCGACTTGATCAGGCGAGAGCACGACGCGCACCGGCCCGCGGCCGCTGCCGCTGGCAATCGGAAAGCCCGCCAGGCGATCTCCGCCAACCAGCACCGGCGGCGTGCCCAGGGTCGGCAGCTCGGCGGCAGTAATCAGCGCTGGCAGGCGGCAGCGCGCCTCGGCAAGGCGTCGGGTGCGGCGCGTGGTGAGCAACGCCAGCGGCGCGTAGCCGGTGGTGAGCGCCGCAGTCAGTTCTGTCTCGTCGAGCAGGAAGACATCGTCGCCGAGCCCCAGCCGGCGACCGGCCTCCAGAGCAGTGGCGCGCAGCAAATCATAGCCCTCCATCAGCCACTGTTTGCCGTCCTCGCGGAAGCGCAGGTAGCGGTGCAGTACCGCGACCAGTCCGTCGAAGGTCCGACGCTCGGCCCGCGGCAGGCGCGCGCGCAGCGCGTCGGCGGCGGCTCGGGCCACCGCCACGCGCTCGCGGTGCAAGGCCAGCGGATCGGCGCCGCCGGCAAGGTTGGCGGCGAATGCACGCAGCGCGTCGGGGCGCTCATGCCAGCGCGGCGTGGCCAGATCGAATTCGGCCGGTGCGCGGTGACCGTGCTCGGCCAGCCACGCCGCCAGCGGCAGCCGGCCTTCGACCAAATCGCGCAGACCGGCAGCCGCCCGCACCGTGCAGTTCGCCGGGCCGCCGGTAGCGACCAGCTCGGCTAGCGCCGCTGGCTCGTCGTCCCAGCACCACGGATCCAAGAACGCTTTCAACCGCGCCATCACCGTGGCGCAAATTATCGAGGGCAGCAGCGACTGCGGCGCGAACCCGTCCATCACGCGTTGCCGGCGCGCGTGCCAGCAATCCAGCAGCGCGGTCACCGACAGCGTCGACAGGTCGCGCGCGCGCTCGGTTGCGCACCAGGCGCGAAACGCCGGCAGTTCTTCGTTAACCAAGCGTGCATCTGCGGTGGGGATCAGCGCGTCGATCGCGCGTTCGACTGCCTGCAAGCGCCGCCTTACCCCAAGCATCTCGCCCGGTGTGCCGGTGACGATCGACGGTGGATCCTGAGCGGCGTCCGGATTGGCGCGCAGCAGCTCCAGATCGTAGGCAAACGGATAGCCGGCGAAGAACACCTCTGGGGCACGGGCCAGGTCCTGGTACACGCGGCCGGCGACCAAGCGCAGGAAGCCGTCCGTGCACACTGCTGGCGCCGGCTCGAAGCCGACCAAGCGATACAGCGCGCCGAAACCGCCGGCACCGGACATGAAGCGCTTCACCACCGACCAACTGAGCGGCGTCGGCTGCGGCAGCGTCTCGCTGAGGTTGTGGCGCACCCACGGCCCGTGGCCGGCCGCCAGTTCAGCGCCCAACGCGCTACGCTCATCCGCCAGCAGACCCTCGGGCGATTCGTCCAGAGTGGTGATGGCGCGGCTTTGCAGCAGGCGCAGTTCGCCACCGGGCGCGATGCCCCATTCCAGATCCTGCGGCGAGCCGAAATGGGCGGCGACGCGCTCGCCCAGCCGACGTAATTCCTCGACCTGCGCCGCGCTCAGGCACGGCACCGTGCGGCGTGCGTCCGGCACCTCGCGTTGGGCATGGCTGCCGGGTTCGATCCAGATCCGCTTGTCGGCGATCACCGCGTGCAGCACCGCGCCAGTAGCGCGGTCGATCACCAGTGTGTCGGGCTGCACCAGCGCCCCGACCACCGCTTCGCCCAAGCCCCAACTGGCCTCAATCAGCATTTCGCCGGCGCGGCCGTTGCGCGGATTGGCGGTGAACAGCACGCCGGCGACGGTGCTGGGCACCAGTTCTTGGACCACCACTGCCATCGCTACCTGCGCCAGGGCGATGCCTTTGCTGGCCAAATAAGCGCGCGTGCGCGGGGTGTCGATCGAGCGCCAGCAGCGCGCCACCGCATCCAACACCGCGGCCTCGCCCTGAAGGTCAAGATAGGTTTCGTATTGCCCGGCCATCGAGGCGTCGGCGAGATCCTCTGCGGTGGCCGACGAACGCACCGCGACCACCGGTTCGCCCAACGCGCGGTACGCGGCGGCGATCGCCTGCGCGAGGTCCGGCGGCAGCCGCTGCGGCAGCGCGCCGCCGGCATCAGCAACAGCGGCGGCACGAAAGGCCGCGGCGGTGACGACAAAGCCGCCGGGAACCGGAAACCCGGCAGTCAGCAGTCGCGCGAGGTTCGCGGCCTTGCCGCCGACCAGGCTGACATTGCTGCTGGCCGACAGGGGCAGGACCAGGGCGTGCGCGTCGATCACGGCGCGCCTCCGATGAAGCAGCGCAGGCCACCGGTTTCGCTGCCGACCAACACTCGGCCATCGACGATCAATGGCGACGATGTGCACAGGCCCAACTCACCCGGCCGGCCCTTGGCATTGAGATAAACGCGTTCCACCTGCCGACCGTCGGCGACGTCAAACACCGCTAAATAACCGTCGTTTGACACCGCATAGACATGACTGCCGGTGATCGCCGGCCCGGCCAACACCGGTGCGGTTTTGTTCACCCGCGCGCGCCAGCGCACCGCGCCCTGCGCGGCGAGATCAATCGCCACCACCTCGCCATTGCGGCAGGGCACGATCGCCGTGGTGCCGGCGACGGCGATCGCACCAAGCACTGCATCGGGCACCGTGACCGACCACTGCTTTGCGCCAGTGCGCTTGTCGATCGCCAGCACCACGCCTTCCGGATCCTTGGCGGCAAACACAAAGTCGCCTTTGCCGCAGCCAATCAGCACGCTGTCGCCGGCGAGAGTGACGGCGCCGGTCGCCGGATAAGGCGTGTCGATGGACCACAGCATGCGGCCGAGGCCCTTGGCCTGCAGTTCGGCATCGCTGAGGTCGGCACGGAATGCCACCGCCTTGCTGCCATTCATGCCACTGCCGATGTAGCAGATCCCGTGTTCTAAAATCGGCGAGCCTTCGGGATCGTTCACCGGCTGGCGAAACAGCACCTCGCCAGTGGAAATACGCACGCCAAGAACGAAGCCCGGATTGCCGTGGCCCTGCGGGTCGCCGACCGGCTGGTGCGATTCACCAACTTCGACCGCGCCGGCACCGACCACCACGATATCGCCTTCGATGCTCGGCGAGCACTCCAGGTGCAGCGGCGTGGGCACCGTCCACAGCACCGCGCCAGTGCGCGCGTCAAGGCACACCAAACACGCATCGTAGTCAGTGTGCAGGCCCTGGCCGATCAGCAGGCGCGAGCCATCAGCGGTCAACGCCGGCGAGCTGAAGAAGCCAGTCAGCTCTTCCTTGCCGGTGGCGCTCTTGGCCACGGTCAGCCAACGTTCCTTGCCGGTCGCCAGCTCGACGCAGGCCACCGAGCCATAGCTGCCGGGCGGATCGATCAGACATGACGCGGTGTAGACCAAACCGTCGCGCACCATCGGCGAGCTAAGCACCATCGCGTTGCGCTCGTCTTGAGCGTAATAGCTCCAGGCCGGCTTCAGACCGACGGGCGACGGCCCACCGAGATAGCCACTGCGGTGGACGTCACCGCGGAAAAACAGTGCAGCGGCTGGTGACGTTGGCGCAGGCAACGGCGCCGGAGCCGGAGCCGGAAGCGGAGCCGGAAGCGGAACGGTGCCGGCCGGCGGCACCGCGGCTCCGGTGCCCGGCGCGGGCGGTGCCGTCGCGGCTTCTTCGTGTTGACGGATCAGCGCGAGCGCCACCTCTGCCCAGTCGGTTTGATAGGGATTTGCGCTGGCCACTGCGGTCGCTCCGGCGCGTTCCGGCCGCGCGGCGACGGCCGGCGGTGCCATCAGCCACACCACCAGCCACCACAGCACGCCGACCACCGCCAGCACGATCAGCAGAATCCACGGCTTAGACTTTATGGTCTTCAGCAGGTCCTTCGGCCGCATCAAAAGTCCCAGCGTGCTGGTCACCGCCAATGCCAGCAGCGGCGCCAGCGCGGTGCCGGCCTGGGCGATAACAGGCACCACCGCGAAGGGCGCATCAAGGTCACCGGCGAATCCGAACAGGAAGGACTGAAGCATGGATGAGATTCCGATTCGGGTCTGGGTTCGCGCGCTCAAGGCGATCAGGCTGAGCGCGACCGTGGGCCTACGCAGGCGCTGATCTGTACCTGGAACGTTGGCGCCATCGATAGATCGGCGGGACATTCCCTCTGAAGTCCGAGAGGCAATTACTTTCTAGACGCACCGTCGCGCAACGCGCGGTGACGTTCCGCGGTGGCCAATAGCGCAAGTCTGGACCGTTGACGATGGCAGAGAACAGCTCCACTGGCGCGACTGTGTCCACCCTCGCCGCACGTCCGTCCCTGACCGCCCTGATCACCGCCTTTGCCGTGCTGTACGTGGTCTGGGGCAGCACCTATTTGGCGATGGCGATCGGAGTCGAAACGCTGCCGCCACTTTTGATGGCGGCGGCGCGTTTTCTGATCGCGGGCCTGCTGTTGTTAGCATGGCAGCGACTGCGCAGCACGGCGGTGCCAACGCTGCGCATGTGGGGCTCGGCGGCGATCACCGGCGTGCTGCTGTTTGTCGGCGGCAACGGCGTGGTGATGTGGGCACTGCAATGGGTGCCGTCGAGCGTTGCTGCGCTGTTGATCGCCAGCGTACCGCTGTGGATGGCGGTGTTGCCGTGGTTGGTGCGACGTGCGCCAGCGCCAGGGCCGTTGGTGCTGCTGGGCATCGCCGTCGGCTTAGCTGGGGTGGCGACGTTGGTCGGCGTTCCGTCGCTGCACCACGACCACGGCCACGACCGCACCGGAACTGCGGTTTTTCTCGGTACGTTAGCGATCCTGGCCTCGACCGTGTCGTGGGCTTCCGGGTCGTTGCTGATGAAAGCATTACCGCTGCCGCCTTCGCCGTTTCAGGCCGCGGGCATGCAGATGATCGCCGGCGGCGCGGCGCTGCTGCTGCTTGGTAGTGCGCTGGGCGAATGGCGCCTGTTCCATCCGCAGACGGTAAGCACCGCGAGTTTGTGGGCGCTTGGCTATCTCATCGTGTTCGGCGCGATGATCGGCTTCGGCGCGTTCGGCTTTTTGATTAAGCACTGTTCCGCCACCGCGGTCGGCACGCACGCGTTCGTGAATCCGGTGGTGGCGGTGGCGTTGGGTTGGTGGTGGCGCGCCGAACCGATCGGCCCGCGCGTCCTGAGCGCCGGCGCGTTAGTGGTGATCGCGGTGGCGTTGATCGTGTTCGCAACGCCACGGGCTACGACGCCGACGTAATCAAAGCGAAGCGCCTGCGCGCTTGAACGGTTACCGCCCTGGCGGCCGCATGCTGAAAATAACCACAATCCCCGACCTGAGGTCGCAAACGTCCCCTGCGTACGCGACCGCGCGGGCGATCATTGCCCCGTCTCTCAATGCGCGGCATGGTTCATAGCATGTCAATCGGATCATCACCTGCACCGGCAGCTGCTCGGCGTCATCGCATCCTGCAACTGCTCAGCCAGCAGGCGCTGACCACCGCCGAGCTGCGCGCGCGACTGGATCCGGAACCGTCGCCGCGGTCGCTGGCCGATGACTTGCGCTGGTTACGCAATGTTTTTCCCGGTCGTGTGGACTGCGCGCGCAGCGGGCGCGCCCACGTCCATCGCTTCGCTGGCGAGGTGCCGCGGCTGCTGCCAACGCCGTTGACGCATCTGGATGAAGATCAGGTGTCGGCGCTGATCGCCGCGCGCGGCCTGCTGCGCACGCCCGATCCCACGCACCCGACCGCCGAGGATCCGGTTCGTGGCTATCACGGCGCGCTGGCCCAGGCCCTCGATCGCCTGCTGACCGGTGCCGGGTTGGGCGATGAGGCCCGCGCGATCGCGCCCGACGCAGTCAGCATCAGCCGCTTCGGCGTCGCGCCGGAAGAGGAAGCCGCCTTCCCCCTCTGCCTCGCCGCCATCCGCACCAACGGCAGCATCGCTGCCACCTACACCAACCTCGACGGCGAGGTCTATGTCCTGCACGCGAAGGCCGTGCGCCTGGTGCATATCGTCGGCGAATTTCATCTGCTGGCGTGGAGCCATCGCCGCGGCGTCGGCAAGCTGCGCCAATATCGCCTCAGCCGCATGACCGACGTGGTCCGCCGCAACGACGATCCGCCCGGCTGTCCGCACAGCGGCCTGCGCCGTGACGCCGCCGATCTGCTCACCGACGCCTTCCGCGCCACCGGCTCGCTGCTGCCGGCCGATCGCATCACCGTGCTGCTGACGGTTTCGCCGCCGGCTTGGCCCTTTCTCGAACGCCGCCGCTGGGGCGCGTCGCAACACTGGGACCACGCCCCCGCCGACCTGCCCCCCGGCTGGCGCCGCCTGCGCTTCACCACCACCGGCCTCAACGAGGCACGCTATTGGATCCTAGGCTTCGGCTCAGCCATCCGCGCTGAATCGCCCCCGGCGCTAGTGGAATGGATCCACGACCAAGCGCGGACGATGGCGGAAGACGCCGAACGAACTCGGCAGGCAAAATTGCCGATCAAACCTGTACCGTCCTCGTACCCACCGACCTGATACGCCAACCATCTTCCCCATTCACCCCGGAGCACCCATGCCTGAATCCCTCACCCTTGCCGCCCTCACCAATGCCGTAAATGCTGCGGCCGCCATCCGCCTGCGTCGTCGCCTGCAACCGGCGGGCGGCCCGGGCGACAAAGTGTTTCCGCCAACCTATGAAGGCGGCGAATACGCCAGCGAAGAGCGCGTCGTCGATGGCGCACGGGTACCATGCTTTCTGCTCGACAGCGTGCAGTCGCAGGCCAACCGCATGGAACTTGCCCTGCTGGCCGCCCATCGGGCT
>JBBROQ010000015.1:0-28899 GCA_038229115.1 Planctomycetota bacterium
AGCGCGATCACCGCGATCACCGCCAGAAGCTCGATCAGGGTGAATGCTAAACGTGCAGATTTCACAGCGACTCCTGATGCACTAGGCCGCATTTGTAGACGCCCAAAGCGACCGCGATGCGCTGATCGGCGGAACTCAGGACTAAATCCAATACGTCGATCAGAGCTGCACCTTCATTGGCCGAATCGATCACTAATCCGGTGCGCGGTTCGTACAGCCAACCGATGGTGCTGATCGCGGTGCCGCTCTGCTTCAGCACCAAATTGCGCGTGAGTTTCGTCTGCAGGAGTGGCTTGGTGCCACTGGCGTCATTTAGGTCGGTCGCCGGCGTCGCGCCGTAGGTCAGCGTTGCCGTGCTTAGACCGGTGGTCGCATCGAAATCGACGCGCACGCCATAGCGCTTGTTGGTCTCGGGCGCTGCGGTCAGCGCGCGCAATCGCGCGGCGCTGGCGACCTGCATGATCGCCTCACCGGCGCTGGTTACGCGCGCGTGGGCGCGTGCCTGCAGCATCGCCGGCACGGACATGCCAATCAGGGTCACCGCAATACCGATCACCACTAACAGCTCGATCGCGGTGAAACCGCGGCGGGTTACGAAAGCGTTGGGAAACAGGGCATTTACCATGATTTTGGTTCCGTCATCAAGCGTTGGATCCACAGAAACGAACCGCCGAATGAACGGTTCTGTTGGCGCTGATTGTTCGAGACGATCATCGGCGCATTGGTGCTGGGCCAGGCCCAGTTGCTGTCCACGGTGTAAAAGTGCAGGCTGTCCACATTCGCCGCCGGCGACCATTCGCAGGCGTACCACAGGATGCGTTCGCGGGCCCGCACCTGATCAAAGAAAGCTGGGTCATTCTGAAACGCGTCCCCGCGTCCGTCGGCCACGGCTTCGGCGTAGGTTTGATAGCCGAGGGTGCCGCCAGCACCGCCGGCGAGGATGAACACGGCTGGGGTCCAACGAATGCTTTTGGTCGTCCCATCGAATGCGGGCAGCGCCTGGACTTGGGCCGGGGTTGGCCGATAGACGCGAAACCACGCTTGGCCCATGGTAGACATCACCGGTCGCTGATCACCGATTCGCCACGCCGCGGCGATGCGGGTCGCATCTGCGTCTGCCAGCGGGCTCTTTGGATAGTCGACGGATTTCATGAAGGCGGCGTCCGTCGCGGACACTGCCGGCGCACTACCTGGCTCGGTGTAATTGATCGCCTTCGCCCAGCCCGCATTGAAGCCAGTGCGTTTCGCGGTGGTGGCCCCCGCATCGACGACCGGATTGGTGACCTGCGCTGGCGAAACGGCCGACGGCGGACGCTGCAACAGGTGCATCGGGCAACGCGCGGCCCGGCCACCAACCGCAGGGAAAAAGCTTCCGCCGGTGCCATCGTCGGCCACCGGGCTGAATACCGGGGTGCCATCGCTGTTGGTTACCACTCTGCCGTCCGGACCCTTCGGGCCAGGCCGACCGTCGCGGACATCAATCCAACCATACGTGTCGACCACCGGGCCGGTGCTGGCCGGGTCGTGCCAGCCAATGCGCGACGTTTCCTGCACATAATCCATCGCTGCATAAATCATGATGCGCGCCTGCACTTCCTGGCGCAGCACGACCGCCTCCTCGCGATCAACGCGAGTGAAGGCAAGCAAAGACAAACACAGCCCGGCGATGATCGCCGTCAGACCGGCGACAATGATCAGGATCGAGCCAGCACGAGCGTTCACAGCGCACTCCACGGCAGCTGCGGCTGCCAGGCCCCCGTTGTCGCCAAAGCAGCGTTGTCCAAGCCGCGCTGCTGCCGGGCCCCACGCAAGGTGGTGGTGACCCCGACGGCGAAGTGCATGGTGCTAACCGTGCCATCGACGGGATTGCGCAAGGTCACGGTTAAAATGTTATTGTTGAACACCGACAAATTCAGATCCGGCCATGCCGCAGGCTTCGGCGTGGTTAGGGACTCTTGTTCTGCCACCAAAATCTGAGTGGCTTCGTTCAAGTCGAACGCGGGATCCTGATTGTTGGCGGCCCCGAGGTACGCTTGGTAGGTCGCGTAAAAATACTTATGGTTCACCCCGTTCGCGAGGAGGCCCTTGTCGGTAGTGATCAGAAACGAACGGGCCCACGTTAGCTGCCTGAACCCGCGGGCGATGTCTCTGCCGAGGTCATTGAAGCCGTAGAGAATCTTCTGCGTCGGATCATTTAAAAAATTTGTAGCCTGCATTGCGGCAGGAATCGCGTCGCTGGCGTCGAAGTACATGAACACGCTGTTAAGCGGTGCGTAATCGAGCAGGGCTTGATGGCCCAACGTATCCATGAGACCCTGCATGCGTTTCGCATACGTCGACCGCGCGCCCAGACGAGCCAAGCCCGAGAACAGCGGGTAGCAGCCATAGGCAGTGCTGCTGACGTTGTTGCCGACCGGCTGGCCGCGCCACCAATTGCCGGGTGCAGTGGAAGTCAGATCTAAATTGACCGTATTCGGCAGCGGCCGGAATGGATTGCTATCCGTGGTGGTGCGCAGCGGCTGCGCCGTAGCGCGCCACGGATCGTCGTACATCGCCCAGGTATCGGCAGCCTCGAGCGCGCGCAGAATGCCGACGCGCAACAAGCGGTTTTCGAGCGACATCTGTTTTGCCCGGTTCACGGTGCCGCTGGTCAGGCGAAACGTGGCGAAGGCGGCGTAGCAAATCAGCAATCCAAGCGCGATACTGAAAATCAATTCGACCAGGGTGAAGGCGCGCGACGACGATGCATAATTTCGCATGATTTATTTCACCGCCATGAACAGACGTGGATCGTAGAAAGTGTAGCGCCCGACGACTTCGGCCCGCATCCGCGTGGTTCTGGGGGTGGGCCCATGATCGAAGCTGGCGTTGCCGTTGCGGTCGGCGCCGAAACTTCCCAGGACCAAAGCAATATTGTCGAAGTCGGGCAGCGGGTCGGCTTCGTAGTTGGGCCCGCCATACCCGGTGCCGGCGGCGGCGCGGCCCGCGGTATTGTTACGCCACACGATCGCCCGTTCAGCCGTGGCGCGGGTCCAGGACATATTCACGTAGGTGCCGCGCGAATCGAAGATGCTCTGTTTAGCATCCATCGGCGCGCACGGCGTTTCCTCGAAGTCCTCGTAGGACTGCCAATCCACCGTCCAGGCCACCAACTGCCGCGCGCGCTCGGCCGGGGCGAAGCGGTCGCAAAGCGTAAAATGGCTATTGATGCTGGGGCCAGCGCTCCACGCGCTTTCGATCCCGGCATGATTGCCGTAGTCACGCCCCCCAATGATGTTGGTGGAAATGGTTGGAGTTGTCGTATTTACCACCCAGCCGTACATGCCCCAAGCACGGCCGGAATTGTTGACCTTTCGGGGCGAGCTGACCAGCCACGAGAAATCCTTCGCGTCTTCGGCAGCGCCAGAAATCAGCGCAGGCGCAAAGAAGTCGTATTGCAGCAACGGGAAATCCATGGCCCCGGCCTGTTGGAAGGCGCGCACCGCACCCCAGTCGCAAGCATCCATGGCCGCATAGCGTTGTTGCCAGGCGAGCCCGGCGTCATGGCAGGCCACAGCAAAAGCGCCGTAATTGTCAGGAGTCGTCTGCGCGCCCGCGCGGCGCGCCGCTGCGAACGCCAACCACCGTAAGGCGATGACTTGGTATGGGGTCGGCTGATCTTTCGCCGTCCACGGAGTTGCTTCCGGGTTTGCGAGCGCCGGCGGCATGACGGGCGCATTGAAACCACCAACAGCGATCATTGGGATCGTCTGTCCGTCTGGGCCCGGCATTGCGCATGCCTTTTCAGCAAAGGTACGCGCAAGTAGGAACGCAGCGTCGAGCGCTGCTGGAGCTGTCCCGGCATTGCGAGCCGGAGAATTATAAGCGACTGCGTCGCAGAATGCTTGTGCGTCGGTTAGTAGGGCGTTTGGCCAGTTAACCTTGGCATCGGCCATCTCGACATTCCACCCATCAAATGCGTCAAAAACGATCGGCGGCGACGGCCAGAAGTCATGCATCGGCCAGGCGCGACTGGGGTGATTCAGCAGGCAATTTTGCTGCGCCAATCCGACCACGCCAAAGACCAACTGTTGCCCTTCCCGGGGCACCGAAAAAGTTTTTCCCGGACCCGGGCCGATGCCACCGTTGGAAATATCGGGCGGTAAATAATAGAGCCGCCCACCTTGGTTTAGGATCTGCGCGATCTCATCATTTTCGGCATCCAAGCGACGGGCAATCGCTGGGGGCAGTGGATTGAACAGGGGTTTGGCCGGTGACTCGAACCCCGCCAGGGGCGAATTGGCCTGCGCCTCGCCTTCCATGAAACGCTCCAGATCGAAGGCGTCCATGTGGGTTGGGTTCTGCCAAGCCTTCTCAGCCTCCAGCGACTGCGCCCAGAACGCAGTTTCGGGATTTTTGGCCATGCTGGTAATCTGCAGCGCCACCGTCGCCGCGATGGTTTCCAACCGCGCGTGTTGCTGCGCGCGCAGCATCATTGGCAGCAACAGCAGCGTGGTGGTCACGCCAATCGCCATCAGCGCCAGCGAGATGGCGATCTCGAACAGCGTGAAGGCCTGACGTGAGCGGAAACGCGAACAGGTACAGACGGTGCGGCAGGCGGTCATGCGCACTGGACGACGCGCGGGCGAGCCGGACGGACAATCGACGGAATCTTTCAATGTTACAAATTGGCAGTTGCCAATACGGTCGCTTTACCCTCCGCATAAACCGGCCACTTAGGCCAATCACCGGAAAGGCCCGCCTCATGGCTAAGCGCCGCCCCTCCCTTGCCGATGTCGCCAAGCACGCGGGCGTGTCGCGCCAAACCGCCGGGATGATCCTCAGCGGGAATGACACCCTGTTTCGTCCGACTACGCGCATGCAGGTCATGGAGTCAGCGACAGCGCTGGCCTACCGCCCGCATGGCAGCGCCAATAGTATGCGTACTGGCACGCAGGGCTGCATCGCCCTGGTGTTTGATCACAATCCGTTTCGCAGTGGTTTTAGTCAGCACATGGTACTGGCACTTGAAACGGAATTATCGGCGACCGACCGGTACCTGGCGCTGGCGAAGCTAACCCCAAATGACGACTTGCCGCCGATGTTACGGCGGATTGGGGCCGATGCTGTGGTGCTGAATTACCACGGTGTAATCCCAGCCCACCTGGAACAGGCGTTAGCGCGCCAGCCCGGGCCGTCGGTACGCCTGAACACCAAACTAGCGCACGATGCGGTTTATCCTGACGACTTCGTCGGTGGCCGCGACCTGTGCGCGTGGCTCCTAAAACGCGGCCATCGCCGCATCGCTTGGGCCGACCAAGCCTACGACAGCACGCGGCTATTTGAGGTGCATTACAGCCGCGTCGACCGCCGGCGCGGCTATGAAGCCGCGATGCGCGATGCCGGTTTGCCGACGCATTTCCTAGAACGCAGCATCGACGCCGACGTGCTGCCCTGGGATGAGGTCCTGTTTCGAGCGCTCGCCGGCGCCGACCGTCTGACGGCGGTGATTGGGTCTGGCAGTGATGTCATCTTTGGCGGTCTGGCAGCGGCGATGCGCCGCAACCTGCGCGTGCCGGAAGACGTCATTTTTTGTTCGTTCGAGGATTACCCGCGACCGGATTACGGCTTTCCCGCCCCATTGATGATCGTGCCGTGGAATCGGATCACGGCGCAGGCGGTGGCGATGCTCGACCGCCGCCTGGCCGGCGCCGGCAGTCAACCGAGCGAAGCGGTGCCGTTGGATCTGTTGCCGTGACCAGTTGGCTCTGACTGCTGCGCGCTAACCGCAGCTCATTAACCGCTACGATTCAGCACGTGGCCGCGGCGCGGCGCGGCGATGATCCCGCGGGCTAGTGCCCATCACGCTGCGGAAAACCCGGTGAAACTGCGCATAGCTGCCGAAGCCCGCGGCCAGCGCGGCGCTCAGGGCCGAATGACGGCCGCGCTCGCGCAGATCCACAAAACGTTCGATGCGGCAGCGGTTGCGGTGCTGCACCAGACTAAGCCCAAGATCGCGGCGGAAGCGGCGGCTCAGACTGCTGCGGGTCATACCGACGTCGCGCGCCAATGCGGCGAACGCGCGGGTGTCGCCGCCGGCGATCAGATGCGCGGCTTGCTCGACCGCTGGATGCACGTCGGCGCCACTGCCAGCGCCGGGTTCACCAGCAGCAAGAAAGGTTTCCCAGGCGAGCACAAACGCATGGATGAGGCCGGTGGTCACGGAATCCGAATCAGGCTGATCGGGGCCGCTCTGGCGCGCGGCCAGCTCGGCGCACAGGCCGCCCAGCCAACGCGCGCGCGCCGGTTCCAATTGCCGCCGACACGGCCCGGCCAAGCGCGGCGCGGTCATGGCATTGGCCACCGCCGGGCTGCACAGGCGATGCAGCACGCCCTGCTTCAGGACGCCGATCCACATCTCGGCGTCCGGCGATGGCTGTAACAGCAGGTGTTCTTGTTCGGGGAACAACCAGATCAGGTCATGTCGGCGCAGGTCATAGCGTTGGTCATCCACGAGATACCGGACGCTGCCGCGCACCACCAGATTGAACTCCAGTTCGGCATGGGTGTGCGGCAGAAACGCCGGTTGTGCCCGGTATTTCCACAGCATTCCAAACTTTCCGCGCAAACCGCCCAGCACATCACGCATGCCGCAGGTTAGGCACAAAACGAGATCTGCACAAGCCAACGACGCGAAGACCGGCGCTTTCCGCCAGCAAAGCTGCCGGGCAAGGAACGCCCCAATGCCCACCACTGACACCGCCGAACTCACCCTGGATCCCGCCGTCATCGCGCACTACCAACGCGAAGGCTACGCCATCCTGCCAAACTTCCTGCCCGCCGAGGTACTGGCCGCAGTGCGCGCCGACTGCGACGCCGAGATCGCCAAACAAGACGCCGGCATGGAGGCCCGCGGCAATCTGGTGGAAGGCATCAGCCACCACCGCCGGCGCTATTTTATCGGCAACTCGTTCTACCACCGGCCGGCGATGCGCTCCTGGGTGTTCTCGGACCAGATGGCCGCGGTGGTGCGCGCCACGCTGGGCGGAACCGCGCAGTTGTTTCTTGAGCAATTGGTCGTGAAAGGCTGCGACGCCGGCACCACCTTTGGGTGGCACCAGGACAGCGGCTATGTCGGCCATCCGCATCGCGAATACCTCAGCTGCTGGATCGCCTTGGACCCGGTCGACGAAGCCAACGGCACCATTTCGGTACTGCCCTACAGCCGCGCCGGCGCCGACCCGCGCGCCGTGTGTGCACATCAGCTGCAGGACGGCACCAACGACATGATCGGCTATCTCGGCAACGACCCGGGCATTCCAGTAGTGGTGCCCGCGGGTTCGCTGGTGCTGTTTTCCAGCCGATTATTCCACCGCTCCGGCGCCAATACCACGCAGGCCCTGCGCCGCGCCTGGCTGATTCAATACACCGTCGAGCCGCTGCGCAAAACCACTGGTGAGCTGCACATCCTCGCGGAACCGTTCCTGGAAAACGGCCACGTGGTCGCCAGCGCGCGCGCGTCGATCTGAACCGGTGACGGTCTGCGTCCTGGCCGCGCCACGCGCTTGGCGCGCCGGGCACGCGCGGCACGCTGCGCCCCCCATGCGCTACCAGACCGACGACGTCCGTATCGAAAAACTGCGGCCGCTGCTGCCGCCCGCGATTTTGATGGAGGAGCTGCCGCTGTCGGATCAGGCCAGCGCAACGGTGGCGCTGGCGCGGCAGGCAGTGGCTGCGGTGGTGCGCGGGGACGACGATCGTTTGGTGGTGGTAGTCGGGCCGTGCTCGATCCACGACTTGGGCGCGGCCGAAGATTATGCGCGGCGGCTGAGAGATCAGGCGGCTCGACTGGCTGCGGATCTGTGCGTGGTGATGCGGGTCTATTTCGAAAAGCCACGCACCACGGTTGGTTGGAAAGGCCTGATCAACGACCCGCATTTGGACGGCAGTTTCGCGATCAATGACGGCCTGCGCTTGGGTCGCCGCCTGTTGCGCGATCTAGCCGAATTGGGCGTGCCGGCGGGCTGCGAATTTTTGGATCCGATCACGCCGCAGTTCTTTGCCGACCTGGTCAGTTGGGGTGCGATCGGCGCGCGCACCACCGAATCGCAGGTACACCGCGAACTGGCTTCGGGCCTGTCGGTGCCGGTCGGATTCAAGAACGGCACCGACGGCAATTTGCAAATCGCGGTCGATGCGATCCGCGCCGCCGCACATCCGCATCATTTCCTGTCGGTGACCAAAGAGGGCCTGGCCGCGATCGTCGCCACTCGCGGCAATCCCGACTGCCATGTGATTTTGCGCGGCGCCAATGGCGCGGCCAACCACGACGCCGATTCGATCACGCGCGCCGCCGCGGCCTTGGCAAAAGCCGGTCTGCCACAGCGCCTAATGGTCGATTGCAGCCACGGCAACAGCGCCAAGGACTATCGCCGACAGCCGTTGGTCGCCGCCGATTTGGCAGCGCAGATCAGTGCCGGCAGCCGCGTCATCACCGGCGTGATGCTCGAAAGTCATCTGGTCGCCGGACGCCAAGATCTGACGCCTGGCAGCACGCTGACCTATGGCCAGAGCATCACCGACGCGTGTTTACGTTGGGACGACACCATCCCGGTTTTGGACACGTTGGCCGCGGCAGTGCGCGCGCGGCGGAAATCAGTTTAGACTATCTAGCCGCTGATCGCGCGGGCGGGCTCCAGTGAACGTCGATGCAGCCTATGCGGGCGCGGTGGCGGCTGTGTCGTGGGCGCAAAATGCGTCGCAAAGCGCGGTGCCTCGGCATAAGCAATGATCGCGGTCCGCATGTTTGCGTCATTGAGCGTACGCGTTTGCGCTCGCTCCATCCGGCGGTGAAAGATTATGAACAGCACAGTACGCCCTGAAAACGCGGCTCATTTTTCTTCCGCGTCATCGCTGTGGCTCGCGGTGATGTTGCTCGCGTGTTGCGTGGGCATTTCCGGCTGCGGCGGCGGCGGTGGTGGTGGTGGAGCCGCCCCAACACCACCGCCGCCACCGCTACCGCCGCCGCCCACCATCACGTTATCCGGGACGGCCACCTTCTCGCGCGTGCCGACCAGCCGCTTGGGCCTGAATTATGCCGCGACCACGGCCGAGCCGATCCGTGGCGCCATCATCCAAGTGCGTTCGAGTGACGGCGCGACGGTCCTGTATCAAAGTGCCACCGATGCGCTCGGGAACTGGTCGGTGCTGGCACCGCAAGCAACCACCGTGCTGGTGACGGTGCTCGCTGAGTTGGGGACGGCCACCAACGTGACCACGAAGGTGATCGACAACGCCTCAGCCGACGCGGTCTACAGCATCTACGTGGCGAAGACGACCGGTGTGGCCAACGAGGTCGGCATGGTGCTGAATGCCGCCTCTGGCTGGACTGGTACGTCCTACGGCGCCACCCGAGCCGCCGGGCCATTCGCGATTCTCGATACCATTTACAAGGCCCAGCGGCTGATTCTGGGGGCCGATCCGACGGCACTGTTTCCGTTGCTGTTGGTCGAATGGAGCCCGGCCAATTCGTCGGCAACCATCGGCACTTCGTTTTTCAGTCCCAGTACCGGTCGCCTCAGCATCCTTGGCAAAGAAGACGAAGACACCGACGAATATGACGACCACGTGATTGCGCATGAATGGGGCCATTGGTTCGAGAGTCGTTTTTCGCGCTCTGATTCACTGGGCGGCGCGCATGGCGCAGGCGATATCCTGGATGAAACCGTGGCTTTCGGTGAGGGCTGGGGCAATGCCTTTAGCGGCATAGTCACTAGGGATCCGCTGTACATCGACACCTCTGGCGCACACCAAGCGGCGACCAATGTCGTTCTGGATCTCGAAGCCGATGAGATCCCTGCGACCGCCACCGTCGGCGGCGGTGACGCGCGGCGATTGGATGGCGGCTGGAGCGAACTGAGCGTTCAAGAACTGTTGTGGGACGCTTTCGACGGCGGCGACGGCATCGCCGATAGCGACGCCGATGGCGTATCTTTGGGCTTCACGCCGCTGTACCGGGTACTGACCGGGCCGCAGCGAACCTTCGCCGGCTTCAGCTCCATTTATAGCTTCATGTTTTATGTGAAGGCGCAGCAAACCGCGAGCGCCGCGAATCTCACCGCACGGGAAGCGCTGGAAAATATCGGCGCGCACAACGCTTTTGAACAAACCACCCCGGGCTATGCCAGATACACATCCGTACCGGCGGACGGCGTGGCCGTGACCCATGACGTGGATGGGGATCCGTTGTCGACCTACAAGCAATATGGGCCGATCACCGCGAACTCGGATGGCAACAGACTCTACAATCGTCTATTCTTTTCCGCCGTGGCCCCAAGCACCGGGACATTCCGCATTCGGGCCACGCCACTCACCGCTACCCATGATCTGATCATTCGTCGTGGCGGCGGCCTATCCCCACAAGCGATCGATCGAGCGTTTGGTGGCGCAGAAGTCTTCGACCTGCAAGCCAGCGCTGGCGAGGTGGTGGTGTTCAGTGTCGGCTCGTTTGCCACCGCGACCAATCCTCTGGGCAATACGCCGTTCCAGCTGCAATTCGGTACGCCGGCAGTGGTCGGCAAGCCGCAGGCACCGCTGCCGCCCGCCCCACCCCTAAGCCGCGCCGATGGATAAGCCGCGCCATCGGTTCGCGTTGCTGGCAACCGTGCTGGTGAGTGCGCTGGCGATCGTCGGCTGCCTGTGGCAGCTGCGCAGCGCCAAGACCACGACGGTGACTCCGGCGGCGCCAGCATCGTCGCCGAAATCCATCGCGGCGCCCACCGTAGTGTCAGCGGCATCGGCATCTGCTCCTGCTCCTGCTCCTGCTCCTGAGCCCAAACCCGTGCCGACAACGGTTGCTGACCAGCACGATCACGATCAACCGCTACCAGCGCCTGTGCTTTTCCCCGGCGATTCTCTGCACGCCGAAGATCCGCCCGAAAACATCCACGGCGATGCGCTCTATCCCGCTGGTGGCAAGCCGATCGGCCCCTTCGACCTCGCTTGGCACCTCAGTCGTCGCGGTGACGCGGTGTCCGGGTCGATCGTGGTCAAGAATCTGTCAGCAGATTCCCCGGTTGAGCTGGTCATCACCGCCAATGGGACCGCGCTGTTGGAGCATCCCTATGCCGAGCGCGCGACCATCGCTCGCGGCCAGTCGCATGCTTTCCCGGTCACGGTCACCACCGGTGCGGGCGCCAGTTCACTCACCGTAACCGCGACGCATCTGCTGTATGACCGACGCAGCCGGACCATCGCCATCGACCTGACCAAGCCTGGCACCGTCGACGTTCCCGCTGAAAAATCCGTTGTGAACGACATGCACCACGACCACGCAGTGCCCTTATTAGGGCCAGAGCCGGGCACCGTCATCATCCAAGACGACGGCGGCGAGCGCATCAAGTTGCAACCGGCGCAGCCCGAAAAGTGAATCTGCTGACCAACGACCTGCACCGTTCCAAGTCTTCAGGAGTGCGATGAAGCGAACCCTTGCTTAAGCGACCGCGACTCGAGCCGCTGACGACAACTCGCGGCGGGTAATGCGTACGAAGTCGTCGACATGGAAGCGGCGTAGCTGATCCAGAATTTGCTCGTTGGCCTCAATTACTTCCATCGCGGCCGGCCGGCCGACCTGAATCAGCTGAAATAACCACGCAATCAGCAGCGAATTCATCCCGTTCAGGCGGCCAACATCCAACACCAATCGGCCGCTCATCGCGCGCCCGCGCGCGTCACGAAAGTTGCGCAGCCACAGGTAACTGTCGGCATGGGTGATCCTCGGATGCAGCCCGGCTTCGGGCAGCAGCGTGACGGTGACGGCGCCGTCGGCAGCAGTGACGACGGTGAACGGAAGGTCGGGTGTGGGCTGCATAGTGGACGCAAAGATACCCCGCGTTCGCACCGGGCCGCAAGCCGGCGTTGTGCCCGCTAGCCCACAAATGCACATCGTGCGGGCCTGGGTCCGCGCCGAGCAAATGCCTTGAGGCCTCGCCCGCCCCCGCACGCTCACGGCTCACCCCGGAAATACGATGGTCGTCCTGTACCTGCTGCTGGCCGCGCTTGGTTTTGGCTTCGTCATCTTCATCCACGAGCTTGGACATTTCACCTTCGCCAAATGGGCGGGCGTGAAGGTTGAAGTGTTCTCGATCGGGTTCGGGCCAAAGCTGCTGCGGTGGCGCTGGCTCGACACCGAATGGACGCTGTCGGCGCTGCCGTTCGGCGGCTATGTGCAGATGTTGGGGCAGAACGACAACCCATCGGCCGAGAAACCGAAGCCGGGCGAGGCGGTCGATCCGCGCAGTTACCTCGCAAAAAGTGCCGGATGGAAAGCGCTGATCCTGCTCGGTGGCGTACTGTTCAATTTCATTTCGTCGTACCTGATTTTGCTCTGCTTGGCGTTTAGCGGTTGGCCGGGCATGCCGCCGGTGGTGGCCGATTTGCAGATCGTGCGCGCCGATGCCAAGGGCGAGCTGGTACCTACGCCGGCGGCGAAACTCGGCCTGCGCTTGGGCGATGTGATCACCGAGATCGACGGTCATCCGGTGTGGCGTTACGAGGACGTGGCGCTGCGCACCATCGTCGCCGGCAGCCATCCGATCAGCGTCACCGTGCAACGCGACGGACAGACGCTGACGCTGCCAGAAAACGGCGCGCAGGTCAGTCCGGTCTATAACCCGGATTCGGGCAAACCGGATCTGTACCTGGGTCTGCCACAAGGTTCAAAAATCGAGAACGTGGCCGGCATCGGCGAAGATGCCGGCGACGTGCGCAAAGGTGACCGCGTGCTAGCGATCAACGGCGCGCTGCTGCCCGACGAAACGCCCGGTCAAGAAATCCTGCGCCGCCTGCGGCCGTCAATCGGCCGCGAGATCACCCTGACCGTCGACCGCGCCGGCGAACGCCGCGAGGTGCGCCTGCGCTATGCCGGCGTCGGCAGCAGCGGCACGGCGATTGGTTTTCCGGTGCGCATTACGCGCGTGCTGGCGGGTCTGGGCGCAGCCACTGCCGGCGTGCAGGCCGGCGATGTGGTGCTGGCGGTGGATAGCCAAGCGGTCTGCGGCAGTGCGCACCTGCTGGGTCTGATCCGGCCAAAGATGGTCGCGGGCGATGAGATCGCATTGCGGCTGCGCCGTGCTGAGGCGGAACTGACGCTGACCATGCGGGGCATGCCGTCAGCGATCGGACCGTCGCTGGGCATCGAAATGTCGGACATCGGTGCCGGCGTGCTGCCGTTCTTGCCGCCAGGGCTGGACGGTTCACCCAGCGCCTTGAGCGCTGCCGGTGTGGTCGTGGGCGACGCGCTGCTGCCGGTGTCATTCGAGGAAAACGCGCCGGCCGACGGCAGCTCGACGGACAAAAATCAGTCCACGGCGGTGCGCTATGACGTGCTCTCGGGCGGCAGCGTGATCGAAATTCCGCTAACGATCGCCGCGAAGCTGTCGCTGGTGAAAACCGAGCGGCCGTCGGCGCTAGCGCGGCTGCTGCAACTACGCCAGACGCCCAGTCTGCTTGAACAAATGATCGGCGGCCAAGTCAGCGCGGTCGCGGTCGGGGCATCCGGCAGTCCCGCCACTGGCGCCCCGGCGCTCGGTCTGATCACGCTCAGCGATCGTCACCAGCGCACGCGCGTATTGGATCTGCGGCCGTTGGGCGACGCGATCGTGACCAAGCTGCTGACCACCTTGCAGCCCGGTGACTGGATCGTTGCCGACGCGGTGCTGGCCAATGGCAGCACCGATGGCGTGCCGGGCTTACAAGCCGTGCGCGGTGCGGGTCCGATGAAGCGCGTGACGGTGACGCCAAAGCCGCTGGGCACTGCGTTTTCGTTCACGATCGAGGAACGGCCGTTCCACCTGACCAACGCCGCCGAGGCCTTCCGCATCGTTAACACCACCACCTACACCAGCGTGGTGGTGGGGCCGGCGCTGTTGGGCCGGTTCTTCAAACCGCCGGAACAGGGTGGGTTGGATCCGAACAAATCGCTGACCGGGCCGATCGGCATTTTCACCGAATTGAAACTGCGCGCCGAGCGCTGGGGCTTTGCCAGCTTTCTGAAAATCCTGGCCTTCGTCGGGTTCAATTTGGTGTTCGTGAACCTGCTGCCGATTCCGGTCACCGACGGTGGACAGCTGCTGTTTTTGGGCATCGAAACGCTGATTCGTAGGCCGTTGCCAGACTTGGTGCGCGTGATCGCGGCCTGGGTCGGGGTGGCGCTGGTTGCGGCGATGATGCTCTATGTGGTTGGCTTGGATCTGGGCCGGCTGATTCCGTAATCGGCAACGTGCCGGACCACAGGACGTATCACCGACATGCCTGCTGAACTCGACCTCGATTCCACCGGCGCCTCTTCGGCCGACGCGCGCGATTCGCGACTGTTGGCGCAGGCGCTGCGCACGCGCAAAGACGCGGTCGGCGGTACCGCGGCGCTGCCCGATGACCCAGCCCTGTCGGACAAGATCTTGGCCCAGGCGCGGGTGCGCAGCGCGCAACTGAGCGCCAGCCAACAGCCGTCTTCGCACGCGGTGGCGCAAGGCCGGCCGATCCCGTGGTGGCTGTGGTTGGCGTGGCTGCTGGCGATCGTCGCGGCGGTGTTGGCGCTGCGCGCGTTCGCTTAAGAAAAAAGTTTGAGCGAAATGCAGCGGCCGGCCGCCGGCCGTTTCCCTGCTTCGCAGCGTGGCTATGACCGTGCCCGTGCAGGCCTACCACGAACTTCTCCAACGCATCCTCACTGACGGCCGCGACCGTCCTGATCGCACCGGCACCGGTACGCGCGGGGTGTTCGGGCATCAGATGCGCTTCGACCTGCGGCGCTCGTTTCCGTTGGTCACGACCAAAAAAGTGCATCTGAAATCAATCGTGTGGGAACTGCTGTGGTTCCTGTCCGGTCGCACCGACAACCAGTGGCTGCTCGACCATGGCGTGACCATTTGGAATGAATGGGCGACCGCCGAACAGTGCGCGCGCTTCGGCCGTAGCGCCGGCGAATTGGGCCCGGTGTACGGCCACCAATGGCGCAACTTCGGCGCGACGCAGCTGCCCGATGGCACCTACGCCAAAGACGGCGTCGATCAGATCCGCTGGGTTTTGGACGAGCTGAAACGCAATCCGCACAGTCGCCGCCTGATCGTCAGTGGCTGGAATCCGCGCGAGCAAAACCAGGTCGCGCTGCCGCCCTGCCACACGCTGTTTCAGTTCTACGCGCAGGACGGCGAGCTCAGTTGTCAGCTGTATCAACGCTCGGCCGACGTGTTTTTGGGCGTGCCGTTCAACATCGCCAGTTACGCGCTGCTGACCGCGATGGTGGCGCAGGTCACCGGCCTGACGCCGGGCGAATTCGTGCACACCATCGGCGACGCGCATCTGTATCAGAACCATTTGGATTTGGCGCGGCTGCAATTAACGCGCGAGCTGCGGCCGTTGCCGACACTGAGCTTGAATCCGGTCGTGACCGAGCTGAGCGCGTTCACGTTTGAGGACATCACTGTCAGCGGCTATGACCCGCATCCGGCGATCAAAGCCGCGGTCGCGGTATGAGCGCCTTAAAGCAGCCGCTGTTCCTGATCGCGGCTGTGGCGCAGAACGGCGTCATCGGCCGCGCCAACGATCTGCCCTGGCGTTTCCCCGAAGATTTGCGCTATTTTAAGCAGAAAACGCTTGGCCATCCGGTGATCATGGGGCGCAAGAATTGGGAGTCGCTGCGCGGCCGACCGCTGCCGGGACGGCCAAACTTGGTCGTCAGCCGACAAGCGAATCTGCCCTGCGAAGGCGCGCGCTTGTTCAACAACCTGGACCACGCCATCGCCATGGGCCGCATGTTGGGTGAGCAACCGCCGTACATCATCGGTGGCGCCGAAATCTATCGCCAAGCGCTGCCGCTGGTGACGCGCATGTATCTAACCGACATCCCGCTTTCACCCGACGGAGATGTTTTCTACCCGCCGTTCGCAGCCGACGAATGGCATGAGGACGGCCGTTGGAAATCCGCTGACGGTCAGCTCACGTTTCGTGTGCTCGAAAGAAACCAGTGAAGAAAACCGTGAAAAAAGCAGCCATTTCCGCGAAGGCGTCGTCCGTGCGCAAAGCGCCGTCGCTGGCGCACGCCACCTTGGGCACGCGTCGCGCAACGCCGTTCACTTACACGCCGGCGCTGCTCGAAGCGATTCCGTTACCAGTCGCACGACCGTTCGCCGCCGAACAGTTGTGGGTCTCGAACAACTGCCTGCGCTTCACGTCGTTGTGCCCGGTGACCGGCCAGCCGGACTGGGCCGACATCTTTCTGAATTACATTCCCGCCGCGCATTTGGTCGAAAGCAAATCGCTGAAGGAATACCTGGGCAGCTTCCGCATGCACGGCGACTTCCACGAGGACGTCTGCCGCGTCATCACCGACGATTTGGTGACGCTGCTGAAGCCGCGCTATTTCGAGGTCATGGGTCACTTCGACAGCCGCGGCACCATCGCCATCTGGCCGTATGTGCAGTACGCCGCTGCCGGCGACGCAGAAGCCCAGGCTATTCGCACGCATCGGCTCATGAACTATCGCCCGGGCGGCTGGGCCCCGACGGGTTACGCGCGCACCATCTGACCGCGATGCCGTACGGTGAACGTTCCGAAGCGGTGATCCGCGAGCACTACGGCGCGATCGTCGCCGGCGGCTTTTTATTGGCGCTGCTAGCCGGTTTCATCAACACCGCGATGCTGGAATTCTACCATCAATCGGTGAGCCACATGTCCGGCACGATTGCGAAGATTGGCCTCGACCTGGGCACCGGTGACCGCGGCGAATTCACCGTGGTGGTGCGCGTCCTAATGGCGTTCTTCACCGGCGCCGTGTTCTGCGGCGTGGTCGTCGGCACCAACGCATTCACGCATTCATACCGATATGCGATCGTGTTGCTGGTTGAGGCCGCGGCGTTAATGGCGGCGGCGCTGATGCTCCACCACGGCACGTACAGCGTGCTGCTGACCGCGTTCGCATGCGGGCTTCAGAACGCGATGGCCAGCAGTTGGCACGGGCTGACCCTGCGCACCACGCACATGACCGGTGTACTCACCGATCTGGGTTTTTTGACCTCCGAACTCTTCCGCCTGCGCCGGCCGCAGTGGCGCAAAATCGTGCTGCTGTTGGCCTTCCTATTCGGCTTCATCGGCGGCTGCGCGCTCAGCGCCCTCAGCTACAGCCGCGGCTTCAACCAACTGTACGCAGCCAGCGCCTTCTGCGGCACGCTGGCCCTGACCTACCTCTGGTTCATGTCGCGCACCGGCGGCGGCGTGCGCTACTGACTCGGTAAATCCAAGTTCAGTGGTGGTGATGCCCGCCCGGCCCGTGCGCGTGGCCATGCGACAGTTCGTCGGCGGTGGCGGCGCGGACTTCGACGATTTCGACGTGGAACAACAGCGTTTTGCCGGCGAGCGGGTGGTTGCCGCTGACGAATACGTTGTCGCCTTCGACGTTGTGGACGGTGAACATCACGTTCTGGCCGGGCGCGGTCGGGTGCTCGGCGTGGAACTGGAAACCCTGCTTCAAGCGCGGGTGGACATCAGCCGGAAACAGGCCGCGTTCGACCTGGAGGTCGAGACTGGTGTCGTAAGCGCCATAGCCGTCCTCGGGCGTGACTTCGACGTCAACCACTGCGCCGGCAACTTTGCCGATCAGCGCTTTTTCCAAGCCCGGGACGATCTGACCGTGGCCGTGTAAATACGTCAGCGGCTGACCCGGCGCGCTTTCGTCGACCTGTTCGCCTTCGCTGGTGGCGACGCGGTAATTGAAGGAAACGACGGTATTCAGGGCGATTTGCATGCGGCCTCTGGCAAGTGGGTAGGGCGGCGAGCATGCGTCGGCGGGCGACGGCGCCAGCAGCAGCGCGCATGCCAGCCTGCTTGAGCAAACGCGTCCTGGCCCGGCGGTTCGCGCGCACACAACGCGCGCATGCGTCTGCGGAAAATAATGCTGCTGGTCACTGCGGCGCTGGCGGTGGGACTGGTCGGCTGGTGGCTTCGCCCGCGGCCGCCGTTGGTTTTACCCCAGGCGCTGGACGCGACAGCGTATGCGCGACGCGTCGCCGATCCGGACGCGGTGGCACGCGGGGGAGTGACCTGGCGCACGCGCGGTTATTGCGGCGTCTGCCACGGCGCGCGCGGCGAAGGCGCGGCCCAAGGTCCGAACCTATCCGACGACGTATGGCTGCATGGCGCGCGCTACACCGAGGTCGCGCATAGCATCGCCAACGGTTTCCCGCCGCGCATGTACGCCTGGAAAGGCACGTTTTCGCCGGAGGAAATCGCTGAACTGGTCGCGTTCGTTGCCAGTTTGCGCGGCACCAACGGCGACCGTGGCAAGATGGCCGAGGGTGTGCCCGCGATCATCGGCAACGAACCATCCACCTCGACTACGACCCCATGAGCAACCCCCCGGCCCTGATCGTCCGTCCACTAACGCCCGCCGATGAAGCCGCGTTTCTACCGCTATGGCAGGGCTACAACACGTTCTACCACGCCGACGTTCCGGCCGCGGTGACGGCCGAAACCTGGCGCCGCTTCCACGATCCAGCGATGCCGGTGCACATCCTGGGCGCGTGGAAATCAGCCGCAGGAAACCCCGAGCGGCTGATCGGTTTCGCCACCTATCTGTTCCATCTGTCGACCTGGTCGATGGGCCCGTCGTGCTATTTGGAAGACCTGTTCACCGCGCCCGACGCACGTGGTTTGGGCGCCGGCCGAGCACTGATCGCCGGGGTCACCGACGCCGCCCGCGCAGCCGGCGCGTCGCGGCTGCATTGGCTGACGCAGCAGTCCAACACCGTCGCCCAGTCCCTCTACGACGTGGTGGCCAAGCGGTCAGGTTTCATCGACTATCATCACGAGCTTTAAGGCGCGCCCCGCGCCTCCGCACGGCTGTTACTTCCCGAGTTCGCGGCCACGCCGTTCTGCCGCCTGTAACGCGCGCGTGATTAACCCGGTGAAATCCGCGTCATCCAAGACCTGCAACGCGGCGGCGGTGGTGCCGCCGGGACTGGTGACTTGCCGACGCAACTCGGCCGCAGCGAAGTCGCGTTCGCGCAGGTAACGCCATGCGCCGGCGCCGGTTTGGCCTACGAGCAAGACCGCTTCATCGCGGGTGAACCCAAGTGCCAACGCGCCCTCGACCAGCGCTTCAGCGAAACGGAAAAAATACGCTGGGCCGCTGCCGCTAACCGCCGTGATCGCGTCCATGCGGGCTTCGTCGGCGACCCGCAGCACCTGCGCGCAGGGCGTGAACAATGCCTCGGCCAAGGCCACGTCAGCGGCGTCGGCGTGCGCGCCGGCGCACAGCCCAACCATGCCCTGACCGATCGCCAGCGGCGTATTCGGCATCGCGCGCACGATGCGCGCACCGGCCGGCAGCCAGGTCGCCAATTTGGTGGTCGGCATGCCGGCCAGGATCGTGACCAGGATTTTGTCAGTGGCCCACGCCGCGCCGATTTCCGGCACCACCTGCGCAGCCACCTGCGGCTTGATCGCCAACACCACGATGCGCGCCGCCGCGGTGGCTTGGCCGTTGTCGGCGGTCGCGATCAGGCCGCGCGCGGTGAACGCGGCGCGCTTGCCCGGATTGGGATCAGCGACCACCACCGTCGGCGGCTGTGCCAACGCCAACAAGCCATCGAGCATCGCGGTGGCCATGTTGCCGCCGCCGATGAAGGAAATTGCAGGCAACTGGAGAGCGGTCGTGGTCATGGCGCGGGAGTCTCGACCGCACAGCTTTTTGGCAATCGCCGCGGCGCGCTTGGCAAGATCGCCGCAGCGCACGATAGTGCGCGCATGCGCATGCTGCTGCTGTTCGTGCTGATGACCGCGGCCGCGCTGAACGCCGCCGAGGCGGTGAACGCCGGGCCGCTGAAATTTGCACTGCTTACCGCGACCCATGTCGCCGCGCCCGACGACACCGCCTTCGACACCACGTTCGCGTTCACCAACACCGGCAACCACGTCGTCAGCATCACCGGCGTGCGCGCGTCCTGCGGCTGCACTACGGCGAAGGCCGATCAGACGTTGTATGCGTCCGGAGCGCACGGCGTCCTCGACGTATCGTTCGTGTTCGGCAACCGCGGCGGGCCGCAGCATAAGACGATCACGATCATCACCGATGATCCGCAACAGCCGCGGGTCGAACTCACGTTGGAGGTGACGCTGCCGGCGGCGCCGGTGATCAGCCATGGCGATCTGGTGTGGCGACTAGGTGAAGTGCCCGCGCCGCGCGCGGTCGCGGTGAGTATTCCCGACGGCTGTCCGTATCGGTTGGCCGGCGTCGACGGTACTGACGCCTTCGCCGTCGCGACGGTTGCAGCGACTGCCAAAGACCTGCGTTTCACCGTGGTTCCGCGCGCTGCTGCCAAACCCGCGACCGATGCAATCACGGTGCGTACCACCGGCGCGCGCACCTTTACGCTGTGGGTCGCGGTCAAAGACACGCCTGCGATCAGCGGGAAAATCGTACCATGAGCACGATCACGGATCTGCATCTCGCCGGACTGCCCGGGCCGTCGCTGTTTTATGGCGGACTCAGCCCCGGAAATCTGGCCAGCACGGTGAATGCCGGCAGTGACGCGAATCCGCGCGCGGCGGCGCGGCAATGCGTGATGGCGATGCGGACGGTTTTGGACCTGGGCATGCCGGTGGCGTTTTTGCCGCCACTGGTGCGACCGGATTTGGAATTTTTACACGGGGTCGGTTTCCGCGGCAGCGACGCGCAGATGTTTGAGCACGCTGCGCGCTCTGACGAGCGCCTGCTGCGCTTGGCGTATTCCAATGCCTTCATGTGGACCGCAAATGCGGCGACCGTGATCGCGTCGGCGGACAGCGATGACGGTCGGGTGCATCTGATCCCAGCGAACCTATTGGCGATGCCGCATCGGGCGTTGGAAGCCGCGCCGCGCGCGCGGCAGTTGGCGCACCTGTTTGCCAAAAGCATTGGTTTTACCGTGCATTCGCCGCTGCCAGCGGTCAGCGATCTTAGCGACGAAGGCGCGGCCAATCACCATCGATGCCAGGTTGGCGACGCGCCGGCGGTACAGGTGTTCGTGCACGGTCGCGATTCCGAGCGCGATGCGCCCGAGCGCGACGGCCCACGCGTGCATCCGGCAAGACAGACCCGTGCGACCGGCGCGGCGGTGGCGCGACTGGCGGGCAGCGCGCGTACGCTGCACATCCGTCAGCACCCGACCGCGATCGACGCCGGTGCGTTCCACAACGACGTGGTGATGATCGGCACACACGAAAAAATCCTGCTGCACGAACAGGCCTGGGCCGAGCAACCGGCGGCGCTGGCGCAGCTCAGTGCGCTCGCCGGCCCGCTGCACGTCGCCACCGTTTCGGCGTCCGATCTGCCGCTGCCCGAGGCGGTGCGCAGTTATTTGTTCAACAGCCTGCTGCTGCGCACGCCGGACCATGGCGACGTGCTGGTCGCGCCCAGTGACTGCGCCGAAGGCCCAGCGCGCTCGCAGATTGAGCGACTGATCGCCAGCGGTTTCATCGCGCGCGCGCAGTTCGTTGAACTGCGCGGCAGCATGCGCGGCGGCGGCGGCCCGGCGTGTTTGCGCCTGCGCCTGCCGTTGACGTCGAGCGAACTCGCGGCCGTTCCCGCGAACATCCGCGTCGATCACGCGCGGCTGACCGCGCTCGAAGCGTGGGTCGATGCGCATTACCGCGATCGACTGACGCTGAATGACCTGCGCGATCCACGGCTGCTCGACGAATGCCGCGCGGCGGAACAGGCGCTGGACGCGCTGTTGGCTCGTTTCAGCTGACGCGCGCGGTTGCTGGGACTGACGCCGACAAGCTGACGCGGTTCGGCGTATAATCGCTGGTGCCGAAACCGATCGTCCTCGATGTGCCGCTGATCACTGCGCTGGGTTTGGGTGATCAATTGCTGAGCCTGACCGGCCCGCCAACGGTGCGCGAACATCCGGAATTGGGCGAACCGTTGGTGGCGCTGCCGGTCGCGGGACCGCTCGGCACGCTGTGGTTGGAACGTGCGCAGGTGCGCACTGACCAATTGGCGTTTCGGCCGCGTCATGCTGCCGGCACCGCGGTGCTGGCGTGGTGGCAGTTGGCGCAGCGCCGCCGCGGTGATGCGAACGTGCGCGTGCCCTTGGCCAGCGCGGTGTTCCTGATGGACGATGCGGCCAGCGCGGTGCGCTTCATAACGTTCGTGCGTTCGCAGCGCATTTTGGATGCCGAAGCGCGGGCGTGGTTGGCGGCGCATCACGCCGAGCTGCCGACGCTGGCGCAGGACGCCGCCGGGACCGCGCAGGCGGTACGCTGCCTGACGCATCTGGGCGAATGGCCGGACTTGGACAGCGGCAATGCCGGCATGTCCGGTCTGCGTCGCGCGACGTTTGGCGGCGGGGGCAGTGGCGTCGCGTTGGAGCAACTCGCGCGCACGTTTCCGGATGGCTTGGCTGCATTGCGCGCCAGTGCGCATGTGTTGCCGCCGTTGCTGGCATTGCCACCCGATCGGCGGTTCACGTTGTTTCGCGTGTTGGCGCATGCGCCCACCGGCGGCGTGGCGGCGGTCACGGACTTCATCACGCGACTGAGCGCAGCGACGGGTATCGGCACCGCCGCGACCGCGCCGCTCGATCAAGCGATCAGCGCCTTGCGCGCGTGGTTGCAGGGGCCGAACCTGCCACCGCATGCCTGAGAGCCACAGTCCCTGGGACACTTCTAACCAAGCTGGCGATGTGGTCTGGCGCGGCACATGGGCCGATGCCACCACCGCGCGCGGCGCGGTTGATGCGATGGCGGCGGCGTTTCCCAGTTGGCGCGCGAGCCCGGATAAAACCGCACGTTTGCGCCGTTTTGCGGAAGTCATCGGCAACGCGCAGGAACGCCTGGTCGCGCTGCTGATCCGCGAGGCCGGCAAAGTGCGCGCGGATGCGGTGGCCGAAGCGGCGTTGTTGGTGAAAAAAATTACGGTGACGATCGACGTTGGTTTGGCGCGCACGCCGACCGCGATCACGGCCGAGCGCTTGGCGAGTCAGCCGATCGTGTGGCGACCACGCGGCGTCGCGGTGGTGTTGGGGCCGTTCAATTTTCCGCTGCATTTACTGCATGGTTTGGTGGTGCCGGCGTTGGCGGTGGGTTGCACGGTGGTGGCGAAGCCCAGCGAGCGCTGTCCCGCGTTGGCCACGCTGTACGCCGAGCTGATCGCCGCCGCCGGCCTGACCGATATCTGCCGGATCGTGTTGGGCGATGCCGACACCGCGCGCGCACTCATCGCGGACCCGCGCGTCGCCACGGTCGCCGCGGTCGGCGGGCGCGCGATGGGCGTGGGTTTGGCCAGCGCTTTGGCGACCCGGCCGGAAACGGTGTTGGCGCTCGAACTCGGCGGCGTGAATCACGCGTTGGTGTGCGCGGACGCGGATGAAACCGCGGCCGTGGCGATGGTTGCTGATGGCGCGTGGACGATGGCCGGACAGCGCTGCACCGCGACGCGCATTGTGCAGGTGCCGCGCGCGCGGCTGGATTGGTGGCTGCATGAACTGAGCGCCGCGCGCGCGGCGTATGTGCCCACCGGCAGCGTCGACGCCCGTGTCGGCCCGATGATTTCCGGTGACGTGCGCGAACGTTTTCAGCATCCATATCGCGCGTTGCCGGACGGAATGCGCTTGGTCGCGGGCGACGTGCAAGGCGAGGGCGCGTTTGCGGAACCGCTGTTGCTGTGTGTCGACAGCCACGCGGCGCGCGCGCACCCGCTCTACACCGACGAGCAGTTCGGCCCGGCGTTAATCGTCGATGCCTACGACTCGCTCGATCAAGCCATCGCGCGGGCGCAGGCAAATCCGTATCGCTTGGCATGCAGCGTGTTCACGCGCGATAGCGCGGCGTTTCCTGCACTGGCCGCGCAGTTGCCGTACGGCCAAGTGAACCTGAACCGGCCCACCGCCGGCGCGCGTAGCGACCTGCCATTCGGCGGCTGTGGCCGCAGCGGCAATGGCCGCCCAGCAGCGCTGGCGGCCGGCGCGATCTTCGCCGATGAATGCGTGGTTTGGACATGAAGCCGCGGCTATTGACCGCGCGCGGCTAGAAGTGAAGCCCTGACCATGCCTTTCCCTGATTCACTGCTGCTGCGCCCGGTGCGGTCTGATGACGCTGGGCAATTGCAGGCGCTCGCCGATCTGCTCGACACCGTAAACTTGCCGGACGATCCGGTGGTGATCGCAAAACTGATCGCCGACAGCGAGCGCAGTTTCGCTGCGCTTTCCAGCACGCAGACCGGACCGGATGCGCGCCATGCCAGCTATACGTTAGTCGCGGAATTGGGCGGTCGGATCCTGGGCACTGGCTCGCTGTTTGCCTTTCACGGCCTGCCGGATGAGCCGCATTATTTCCTGACCGTAGTCGATCAGACGGTGCATAGCAAACAGCTGAACGCCGACCGCACGCGCCGGATTTTGAAGCTCGGCCGTGACATCGAACCGTGGACCGAACTCGGCGGCTTAGTGGTGCATCCTGACGCGCGCGGCAAAGGCGTGGGCAAGATGCTGTTGGCCGCGCGTTTGTTGTTGGTGGCGATGCATCCGGGCCGTTTTTGCCGACGTTTGCTGGCAGAATTGTTGCCGCCGCGACGCGAAGACGGCGGCAATGCGTTCTGGGATGCGGTCGGCGGGCCGCTGACCGGGCTCAGTTATTACCGCGCCGATTTGTTGTGCCGGACGGATAAGGAATTCATCGACGCGTTCTTCCCGCACGAAGACATGTTGGTCGAACTACTGCCGCCGCCGGCGCGCGAATTGATCGGCCAAGAAGGCCCGGCGACCGCACCAGTGCGCGCGCTTTTACGCCGCGCGGGCTTCGCGTATTTGGGCACCATCGATCCATTCGACGCTGGCCCGCATGACGGTGCGGAGGTCAGCGCGATCACGCCGATTCAACGCAGTCGACAACTGATCCGCTTGGACCTGCCGCCGCTGGGTCAGCCAGAAACGCTGGCCACGCAATTGGTCGCCAATGCCGCGACCCATATGGCGATGCCGATTCCGTGCGCCGCGCAGGGTCACGGCCTGCGGCTGTACCACGACCTGTCGACGCGCTTGGGTTTGAACGCCGGCGATGCGACGTGGGCGATGCCACTCGATTGGTGATGTCACCACGACTGCTGTCGCTCGACTGAGAGCCGCCACGCGGACGCTGCACGCATGCTGAAGCTCCCGCAATTTATCGTTTCAGGCACGCCCGCGGCGATGGGCCAGGCCTATGGCGAACAGGTGCGCGCAGCCGCGCGCGCGTTCACGCAGGAGCGGCTGCGCGCTGCGCGCGTGTATCTGCGCGAGCGCGGGATCCGTGACGAAGCCGCGTTCCTCGACCTGGGTCGGCAGTGCCTGGAACGGCTGCGCGAGTGGCACCACGACGGCTGGATCGAACACTGCGCCACTGCGACCGGTGCCGGTCTGGATCCGGTCGAGCTATACACCGCCGGCAACATGACCGACATCCGCGACATCCTAACGCTGCCGGTGGGCGCGGTGAAAGCCGCGGACGCCGAAGGCTGCTCAACGGTGCTGATCGCGGCCGAACACGCGCAGGACGGCGAGGTGATTGCCGGGCAGACTTGGGATCTGAATCCGGGCGATCTGGAATTTGTCGTCGCCGTGCATCGCCGTCCGACCGACAGCCCGGCGACCTGGAGCATCACCTGCGCCGGCTGTCCGTCCCTGATCGGCATGAACGAGCACGGCCTCGCGGTGGGCACCACCAACATCAAAATCCGCGGTTCTCGCGTCGGCATTCCGTACCTGTCGTTGCAGCACCGCGCCCTGGCCTGCCGGGATCGCGCGGTGGCCGGCGCGCAATTACGGGCGGCGTCGCGAGCCGCCGCGCACACGTACTGGTACGCTGACGAAACCGGGGTCGAGGACTGGGAATGCTCGGCCGACGCCGCGCTGCGCCGTGAAGCGACCAGCGTGCTGACGCGCACCAACCACTGCCTGATGGCGTCGCATCACGATCGCGAAGGCGAGCCGGCGAGCCCGTCCAGCCGTGCGCGCTTGGCGCACATCACCGCCGCCGCGCCTCGCCTGCGCACGGTCGGTGACGTGCGTCACCTGTTCGCCGACCGCAGTGACGGCATCGATTCCATCAACCGCTTTGCCGAAGACGGCCAGGGCACCAGCACCAACGCGTGCCTGATCGCCGAACCCGCTGCGCGCCGCCTGCATGTTTGCCGTGGTTCGGCCGATCGCGGCGAATGGGTCACGTTGGGATTTTAGGATTCTGCTGCCGGTGATGTCCGCACGTACTTGCGCCTGTGAGCGCGTTGCGAAGCATCGCCGGCTATGACCCGTTGGCCGATCTGGTTGTGTGGATGTGCCTGCGTGACCGCGATTGCGGCTGAACCGGACCACCCGCGCGCCAATGCGCCGATGCCGTTCGCGGTTGGCGTACACGCGCTGTTTTGCGTCGACGACACTGAGTTCGCGAACGACTACCGTGATGGCGAAACCACCATCGGTTATCACACCACCGCGGCGGCGACCATCGATCTGTCGCCACAGGCGCGGCTGACGTTGGGCGTCTACGTCAATCAACGCGCGGGGTCAGCGAACTCGTACACGCTGGCGCGGCCGGTGGCGACCTTGGCCGTGGGTGCGCGCAGCAACCAACTGCTGATCGGCACGCTCGACACGGTGCGACACGGGCCCAGCGGCTATAGCCTGCATGGTTTGGTCGCGCCGTTGCAGTTGGAATCGCTGGCGTTCACGCGGGCGTGGGAAGACGGCGTACAGTGGCGCGTACAGGGCGAGCGAACGGACAGCGATCTGTGGCTGAACTGGCAAAAACTGAACACGCCCGAGCACCGCGAAGCCTTCGATGTCGGTTGGGTTGGCGAACAGCGCGTGGCCGGACCGCTACGTCTATGCGGACAATTCCACAGCTATCACACCGGCGGTCAGCAATACGACGTCGGCGCAGTCGGCGAAAGTTATGCCGGCGGGCCTGGTGTCGCGTTGGCTTGGGAGCGTGAGCGCGAGGGCGCACGACGTGCCCTACGCGTCGAAGGATTTTGGCTGTTCGCCAAAGACCGTCCGGATCGGCAGAAGCCTGAACTGACCACCAGCGGTCGCGGCGTGTTGCTGCGCGCCAGCGGCCAATGGCATTGGTTCGGCGCGTTTGCGACTGCGTGGCGTGGCCGCGATTTTATCACCGCCGAGGGCGACGCGAACTATCTCGCGCGCACGCGCGCGGGCATCCGCGGTGGCGAACGGCGCTATGAAGAACTGGGCCTGAGCGCGCAGTGGCGGCCGGCGCCGTCGTTGTTCGTCGAGCTGTCGGCGCGTGCGCATCATGTCGAAACTACGTGGGAAGGCTCGGTGCGCTTGACCGGCGAGGTCGATTTGGAATTGCTGCGCGCCGCGTTCGGCGGCGACGATGAGCGGACCCCAGCACCACAACTGGCGCTGCGCTGATGAGCATGCGTGTACGGCTAGCGCCGGCGTTGCTGGTGCTGTGCGTTAGGACCGCGTTCGCTGTCGACGTGCCCGGACTGCCCGCACCGCCGGCGCCGGCGACCGATGGCGACATCTGGGCGACGTGGGCCAACGATGGTTTCGGCGGCGACCTGGGGCCGTCTACTGACGACTGGCGCACCAATGCGGTCGACCTGGGATTTCGCATCGGCGGTGCCGGCAGCGCGTGGCGCATCGCCATCAACCACAGCATTCTGACCACCAAAAATCCCGACGAACTGCCGCCGGATTACACCGCGCCGGATCCGTTTGCCGGACGCAACGCCGAGGCCAAGCGCCTCGACGAGGCCAGCATCGGTATTGGCCGCGATCTACCGCTGCCGTCGATCGGTGCGTACGCCGGGCCGCGGATCACGCCGGTGGTCGGCCTGCGCTTCAGCGGCGATCTTGCTGGCGCGCAATTGCAGAACGCGACGCATTCCGTCCTGGGCGATTCGCCGTTGGACGTCCCGTACGAACGCCGCGATGTGCGCGTGTGGCCGTATGTCGGATTGGACGCGACCTGGCTGATCGGCCCGGCGGCGCGGGTCGATGCGCGCATTCCATTCGGTGTCGAGCTGGCCGCCGGCGGCACCGTCACCACCGCCGGTGAAACGCAGGGCGAACTCGGGGTACGCGCGTTGCTGTTGGGCGGTGACGGCGCGGCGTGGGTCGGCGCGCGGCGCGAGTTCCGCAACGGTGCGACCACTAGCGGCACCGCACAGGCAGTGGCTCGGCACGAACGCGGTCTGTGGCTGGAATTTGGCGTGCGCACTGGCGGTTTCACCTTTGCCAGCAGTGGCGATTGGCGCACGCGCGCGGTCGAGGGCCGCGTGTCGTGGACGTGGCACCGCGATCCGCCGCGCGCGGCGTTGGCCGCTGCGACCGCTGGCATAAGCGTCGAAGTCGGCACGCCGATTTATCGCAAATCGCCCAATGGCCGGACCAAATTCGAGCGCTCGGGTTTAGACTACCAACTGCGCTGGCAGCCTGCGGCGTGGCGCACGGCCGGCGCGCTGACGCGGCGCTTGTCGTTCACCGCGCGCTACGCCTTTGGCGATCAACCGGTGCCATACATCTACGACATGGAGAGCAAATATCGCGAAGGCGTGGTCGGCAGCGAACTGGCCGCGTTTGCCCATTCCGGGCCGGGGCTGCACGCCGATCCGTTCGTGGCCGCCGGGCTTGGGTATCGCCGCAATGACGTGCGCGCGCTCAATAACGCGCCCGGCGCATTGGCGCAGGGCCGCAGCGCCTATGAAGCGGCGACGCTGCACGCTGGCGCGGGCGTGCGCGTCCTTTGGCAGCCGACCGCCGGCACCAGTTACGGCGCCAGCCTGATAGCCGACGAAATGCTGCCGTTCGCCCAGCGCACCGTCAGCGACGCCTTCCGCACCAAACCCGGCATCGACAACGCCGACGACACCGGGCAGATCAC